>NZ_RRZJ01000038.1:0-52414 GCF_004368175.1 Pseudomonas sp. CH235 | reverse complement strand
TGTACCTTTGCAACTTCTGTTTAGGCAGGCTTGAGCGCGGTGCCAACCGCGTATCAAGCCTGTAAAAGGTGTAAACGATGTCCCCGGTCTAATGTGTAAAGGATGTACCGGTCTCTACAGTGAGGGCAGCAATCGCAAGCCGAACCCAAATCCCGAATCCCCCGCTGAAAAAGCTTTTTGACAGCATCACATTTCAACAGGTTAGAATCGCTGGCACGCAGACTGCATGGTCAGTTTGTGCCCGTCTTTCCGCTTCTGGAGTACTGCCTTTGAATGCGACGACCATCAACAGCCTGTTCTTGATCGGCGCGTTGCTGGTAGGCGCAAGCATTCTTGTCAGCTCCCTGTCTTCCCGTCTCGGCATCCCGATTCTGGTGATCATCCTCGCGGTCGGCATGACTGCCGGGGTCGATGGCGGCGGCATCATTTTCGATAACTACCCGACGGCCTATCTGGTCGGCAACCTCGCGCTGGCGGTGATCCTGCTCGACGGCGGCTTGCGCACCCGGGTGTCCAGTTTCCGCGTGGCCCTATGGCCGGCTTTGTCGCTGGCGACGGTCGGGGTACTCATCACCACCGGCCTCACCGGCATGGCCGCCGCGTGGTTGTTCGATCTCAACCTTATTCAAGGCCTGCTGATCGGCGCAATCGTCGGTTCCACGGATGCCGCGGCGGTGTTCTCGCTGCTTGGCGGCAAGGGCCTGAACGAACGGGTGACCGCCAGCCTGGAAATCGAATCCGGCAGTAACGACCCGATGGCAGTGTTCCTCACCGTGACCCTGATCGACATGCTCGCCAGCGGCCAGACCGGCCTGCACTGGAGCCTGCTGACCCACCTGATCCGCGAGTTCGGCATTGGCGGTGTGATCGGTCTGGGCGGTGGCTGGCTGATGCTGCAACTGGTCAACCGGATCAATCTGGCGGCCGGTCTGTATCCGATTCTGGTGATCGCCGGCGGTCTGGTGGTGTTCGCCCTGACCAACGCCCTGCACGGCAGCGGCTTCCTCGCCGTGTACCTGTGCGGTCTGGTGATCGGCAACCGGCCGGTGCGCAGCCGTCACGGCATTCTGCACATGCTCGACGGCATGGCGTGGCTGGCGCAGATCGGCATGTTCCTGGTGCTGGGGCTGCTGGTCACTCCGCATGATCTGCTGCCGATCGCCTTGCCGGCGCTGGGTCTGGCGCTGTGGATGATTCTGTTCGCGCGGCCGCTGTCGGTGCTGGTCGGGCTGCTGCCGTTCAAGGCCTTCCATGGCCGCGAAAAGGCGTTCATTTCCTGGGTCGGTCTGCGCGGCGCGGTACCGATCATTCTGGCGGTATTCCCGCTGATGGCCGGGCTGCCAAATGCGCAGCTGTACTTCAACCTCGCGTTCTTTATCGTGCTGGTGTCGCTGCTGGTGCAGGGCACGAGCCTGCCGTGGGTGGCCAAGCTGCTCAAGGTGACGGTACCGCCGGAGCCGGCGCCGATTTCGCGGGCAGCGCTCGAAGTCCACGTCACCAGCGAGTGGGAGCTATTCGTCTACAAGCTCGGCGCGGAAAAATGGTGCATCGGTTCACCGCTGCGTGAGCTGAAAATGCCCGAAGGCACGCGTATCGCCGCCCTGTTTCGTGGTCAGCAACTGCTCCATCCGTCGGGTAGTACGGTGCTGGAAGTCGATGATTTACTGTGTGTTATCGGCCATGAACACAACCTTCCGGCCCTCGGAAAACTGTTCAGCCAGGCACCGCAACGCGGCCTCGATCTGCGCTTCTTCGGCGACTTCGTACTCGAAGGAGACGCCCAGCTCAAAGCGGTTGCCGCCCTGTACGGCCTGCCCGCCGAAGGCATCGATCCGGACATGACCCTGGGCCACTTCATTGCCCAGAAAGTCGGCGGTGCACCGATCGTTGGCGACCAGGTGGAATGGAACAACACCCACTGGACGGTTGCGGTCATGGACGGGAACAAGATCGCCAAAGTGGGCGTCAGATTCCCCGAAGGAAGTCGCCCGGGCCCCGGGCTCTTCCTCTAAACTGCGTTCACTCTCACTTGCTTGACCGGTCTCTATGCCTACCCTGCGCTCCTTTTTCCTCGCGGCCCTGCTGGGCCTGAGTCTTACTGTCGGCCCGCTGCAGGCCGCAGAACCGCCGTCCAGCGACGCCGTGCAGGCCAGCCTGGACAAGCTCACCGACAGCAAACTGCCCGAGGCCGACAAGAAGGCCCTGCAAACGGTCCTGCAAAACACGCTGAATCAGCTCAACAACCGGCGTGACTATGAACAGAAGCTGATTGACCTCAAGCAGCAACTGGCCACTGCGCCGAAGCAGACCATCGAGAATTCGCGCGAACTGACCCGCCTCAAGGCCAGCGCCGTGGTGCCGGTGGCGCAGCGCTTCCCGAAGGAAAACATCCAGCAGCTGGAGCAGATGCTCACCGAGCGCTCGACCCAGCAAAGCGATCTGCAAAAGGCCCTGGCCGACGCCAACAGCCTGATCATCACCGCCCAGACCCGCCCCGAGCGTGCCCAGGCCGAGATTTCCAGCAGCCAGACGCGCATCCAGCAGATCAATAACATCCTCAAGACCGGCAAGGACGCCGGCAAAACCGTCAGCGCCGAGCAGCGCGACCTGCTCAACGCCGAGCTGGCCGCCCTGAACGCGCTGATCCCGCTGCGCCGTCAGGAACTGGCCGGCAACAACCAATTGCAGGATCTGGGCAACAGCCAGCATGACCTGCTTTCGGAAAAGTCCGACCGTCTGGACCGCGAGATCCAGGAACTGCAAACCCTGATCAACCAGAAACGTCTGACCCTGTCGCAGGAAACCGTGACGCAGCAGTCGATCGAGGCCCAGAAGTCCGGCAGCAGCGCCCTGCTCGCCACGGAAAGCGCGGCCAACCTCAAGCTCTCCGACTACCTGCTCAAAAGCACCGACCGCCTCAACGAACTGACCCAACAGAACCTGCAGACCAAGCAGCAGCTGGACAGCGTGACCCAGAGCGATTCGGCCCTCGACGAGCAGATCAACGTGCTCAAGGGCAGCCTTCTGCTGTCGAAGATTCTCTATAAACAGAAACAGGCGCTGCCGCGCCTCAAGGTCGACCGCGACCTGGCGGACCAGATCGCCGACATTCGCCTGTACCAGTTCGAAATCAACCAGCAGCGCGAACAGCTGAGCAATCCGGCGACCTACGTCGACAACCTGCTGTCCACCCAGCCGCCGGAGCAAGTCACGCCGCAACTGCGCAAAAGTCTGCTGGAGCTGGCCAACACTCGCGTCGATCTGCTGGAACGGCTGAGTCGCGAGTTGAGCGCGATGCTCAACGAATCGATCACCCTGCAACTGAACCAGAAACAATTGCTGAGCACTGCGCAAAGCCTGCGCGCGACCCTCGACGAGCAGATGTTCTGGATTCCGAGCAACAAGCCGCTGGACACCGAATGGATGCGCGGCGTGCCGGAGCGCCTGAAGCGTCAGATCGACACGTTGCCGCTGGCCTCGAGCTTCAGCGAACTGACCGACGGCCTGACCCAGCGACCGCTGTTGTTCCTGCCGCTGGCACTGCTGATCGGCGCGCTGCTGTGGCGCCGCAAGCAACTGTATTCGCGCCTGAACAAGGTTCACCAGGATATCGGCCACTTCAAGCGTGACAGCCAGTGGCATACGCCACAGGCGATCCTGATCAATATTCTGCTGGCGATGCCAGTCGCGCTGGGCTTGGCCCTGTGCGGGCTGGCGTTGCAGATCGACGCCCGTGGGCAGAACGCCAACATGGGCGCGGCGCTGCTGCAAATGGCCCAGGCGTGGCTGGTGTTCTACACCGCTTACCGGATCCTCGCGCCGGGTGGCGTGGCCGAATTGCACTTCCGCTGGGAAAAGCCGCAGGTCGAATTCCTGCAAGGCTGGGTCCGTCGCCTCGGACTGGTGGTCATGGCATTGGTGGCCGTGGTGGCGGTTGCCGAACTGCAACCGGCGGCGCTGGCCGACGATGTACTGGGCATGCCGGTGGTGCTGACCTGCTACGCCCTGATGGCGTGGCTGCTCAGCCGTCTGCTGATCAGCAGCCCGACCCACGAAAACGCCTCGCTGTTCCGCAAGGCCGTGGGCGTGATGTTCACCCTGCTGCCTATCGCGCTGTTCGTCGCCGTGTGCTTCGGCTACTACTACACCGCGCTGAAGCTCAGCGACCGCTTGATCAACACGTTGTACCTGCTGATGTTCTGGCTGGTGATCGAAGCCACGTTCGTCCGTGGCCTCGCGGTTGCGGCACGCCGTCTGGCCTACCAGCGCGCCCTGGCCAAACGTCAGGCCGCGAAAGAAGCCGGCGACGGCGAAGCAGTGATCGAAGAGCCGACCCTGGACATCGAAAAGGTCAACGAACAGTCTCTGCGCCTGATCCGTCTGGCACTGCTCGGCGGCTTCATCGCCGCGCTGTACTGGGTCTGGGCCGACCTGATCACGGTGTTTTCGTACCTCGACAACATCACCCTCTACGAATACACCAGCGGCACCGGCGCCAATATGAGCATGGTGCCGATCAGCATCGGCGACATGCTCGGCGCGCTGATCATCATCGGCATCACCTTTGCCCTCGCCCGCAACTTGCCGGGCCTGCTTGAAGTGTTCGTACTGTCGAAACTCAATCTGGCCCAGGGCAGTGCGTACGCGACCACGACGCTGTTGTCCTACGTGATCGCCGGGGTCGGTTTCGTCTCGACCCTGTCGACCCTCGGCGTGAGCTGGGACAAGTTGCAATGGCTGGTGGCGGCGCTGTCGGTCGGCCTCGGTTTCGGCATGCAGGAGATTTTCGCGAACTTCATCTCCGGCATCATGATCCTGTTCGAGCGCCCGGTGCGGATCGGCGACACCATCACCATCGGCAACCTGTCGGGCACGGTGAGCAAGATCCGCATCCGCGCCACGACCATCACCGACTTCGACCGCAAGGACATCATTGTCCCGAACAAGACGTTCATTACCGGGCAACTGATCAACTGGTCGCTGACCGACACCATCACCCGGGTGACCCTGAAACTGGGCGTCGATTACGGTTCGGATCTGGATCTGGTCAAGGAACTGCTGCTCAAGGCCGCCCGGGAAAACCCGCGCGTGCTCAAGGAACCCGAGCCGCATGTGTACTTCCTCAATTTCGGCGAAAGCACCCTCGACCACGAACTGCGCATGCATGTGCGCGATCTCGGCGACCGCAACCCGGTACTCGATGAGGTCAACCGCTTCATCAACCGCGAGTTCAAGAAGCAGCACATCAACATTTCGTTCCGCCAGATGGAGGTTTACCTGAAGAACCTCCACGGTCAGGAATACAAGATGGTGCCGATCGAGCCGGAAACCAAAACCATCGTGCCTGTCAGCGACGACCAGAAACCGTTGCAGGAACCGCCGCCGGCCAAACTCGACTAACCCGGCCATTCCCAGCAGAATGCTCGGACATTCTGCTGGAGCCGGCCCTTGAAAGCCCTCGACGAACTGACCTTCGACAACCGCTTCGCCCGCCTGGGCGATGCGTTCTCGGCCCACGTGCTGCCCGAACCGATCGACAATCCGCGACTGGTCGTGGCCAGCCCTGCGGCCCTGGCGCTGCTGGATCTGGACCCGGCAGTGGCCGACACCCAGGAATTTGCCGAACTGTTCGGCGGCCACAAGCTGTGGGCCGACGCCGAGCCGCGGGCGATGGTCTATTCCGGACATCAGTTCGGCGGCTACACCCCGCAATTGGGCGATGGGCGCGGATTGTTGCTGGGCGAGGTCTACAACGCCGCCGGTGAGCACTGGGACCTGCATCTGAAGGGCGCCGGGCAGACGCCGTTCTCGCGCATGGGCGACGGCCGCGCGGTGCTGCGCTCGTCGATCCGCGAGTTTCTCGCTTCCGAAGCGCTGCACGCGCTGAACATCCCGTCTTCACGCGCCGCCTGCGTGATCGGCTCCGACACCCCGGTCTGGCGTGAGAAACAGGAACGCGCCGCGATGGTGCTGCGCCTGGCGCCGAGCCACATCCGTTTCGGCCATTTCGAATATTTCTATTACACCAAACGTCCCGAGCAGCAGAAGCTGCTCGGCGAACACGTGTTGGCGATGCACTACCCCGAATGCCTGGAACAGCCGGAGCCGTATCTGGCGATGTTCCGCGAGATCGTCGAGCGCAACGCCGAACTGATCGCCAAATGGCAGGCCTACGGTTTCTGCCACGGCGTGATGAACACCGACAACATGTCGATCCTCGGCATCACCTTCGACTTCGGCCCGTTCGCCTTCCTCGACGATTTCGATGCGAACTTCATCTGCAACCACTCCGACGACCAGGGCCGCTACTCCTTCAGCAATCAGGTGCCGGTCGGCCAGTGGAATCTCAGCGCCCTGGCCCAGGCCCTGACGCCGTTCATCAGCGTTGAAGCCCTGCGCGAAACCCTCGGTTTGTACCTGCCGCTGTTCCAGGCGCACTACCTCGACCTGATGCGCCGCCGCTTCGGCTTCACCACCGCCGAGGACGACGACCAGCAACTGCTGGAACAACTGCTGCAACTGATGCAGAACAGCGGCGTCGATTACACGCTGTTCTTCCGCCGCCTGGGCGAAGAGTCAGCCGAACAGGCCGTCGCTCGCCTGCGCGATGACTTCGTCGATATCAAGGGTTTCGATGCCTGGGGCGAGCGCTATGTCGCCCGCGTCGCACGCGATGGCGCGACCGATCAGGAACAGCGCCGTGCGCGCATGCATGCGGTGAATCCGCTGTACATCCTGCGCAACTATCTGGCGCAGAAGGCGATTGATGCTGCCGAGCAGGGTGACTATTCCGAAGTGCGCCGATTGCACGCGGTGTTGAGCAATCCATTCGAGGAACAACCTGGAATGGAGAGTTACGCGGAACGGCCGCCGGAGTGGGGCAAGCATTTGGAGATCAGTTGTTCCTCATGAAGCGCACGGTCTCCTGTCTTGGAGCCGTGCACCCTCCCGTCAGGCAACCTGCTAGATGACAGCGCCGGCTGAAAAAGCCGCGCGACATGCTCAGAGTGCAAAGGCCACGACTCTGAACACACTGGTTTCCTTTCAGATAAACACGTCCACAGGTAGCTTGAAGTGCTCGGCCAGCCAGCGGACCTGCCGCAGATTCAACTGGCGCTTTCCACTGAGGATTTCCGAAACAACAGACTGAGTGCCCACACCCGGCAAATCGCTCTGGGTCAAACCATGCTCACGCATCAAATATCCCAAAACTTCAAAACCGGGCGGTTTAGGCGTCGGGTGATGCACGCGATCCCATTCTTCAATCCAGTCACCGATGATATCCACCAGACTCATTAAAGGATGAGACTCATCATCACCCGTCATTTCGAGCAGCTCGTCAAGGGCTTGAACGAGCCTGTCGTAGTCGTCTTCGCTTTTCGGCTTGCGCAACAAGGGCGAAACGAACTCCCAGTGCTCAGCGGCTTTTTTGATCAGAACACTCATGCCTTAGCCTCCTTCCATTTACCGCGGTCATATTCGCGATGATCCAACACATGTCTGATGTACAACTTTTGAGGTCGAAATCTGACATAGGCGATCAACCTGAGCTTGTTACCGCCAATATCGAAAACATGAAAATCACCCACTTTGTCGACAGCTGGAAACAAGGCCTTCAGCGCCGCAAAATCTGGCGATTTGCTCCCTTTCGCCACTTCCAGCCAGTGGTCCAGTGCTGTAGCTGCGTTAGGCCATTTGGCCTTCGCTTCTCGTATTCGTTTTCCGGTGATGACATGCATGCAACATCCTTATCGCATTCTGCTATGGGGAGTTAATCACAGATCAAAATTATCGCAAGTTGCGATACAGCCGAGCAGACCAACGGACTCAGCCGGTTCATCTCAGCCTAGGCTCACAGCCAAACACTGCACGATTGAAAATATGAGCAAACGTCTCCAACTAGGAGTTATCAGCTCTCCACCGGATTCCGATCATGACCGACCCACTCCTCATCCCCTGCCCCTCCTGCAACGGCCTCAACCGCATCCCCGCCGA
This sequence comes from Pseudomonas sp. CH235, assembly GCF_004368175.1. NCBI lineage: Bacteria > Pseudomonadati > Pseudomonadota > Gammaproteobacteria > Pseudomonadales > Pseudomonadaceae > Pseudomonas > Pseudomonas sp. CH235. The sequence goes on along the minus strand of NZ_RRZJ01000038.1, from coordinate 44,419 downwards.
GCGCCTCAACGATCACCCGAAGTGCGGGCGCTGCAAGTCCGAGGTGCTGTTGAACAAGCCGTTCGAGCTCAAGCAAGGCGATTACGCCAGTCAGATCAAGGGGGATCTGCCGTTGCTGGTGGACGTGTGGGCGGACTGGTGCGGGCCGTGCAAGTCGTTTGCGCCGGTGTTCGAGCAGGCGGCTGCGCAGTTGGCGGGCAAGTGCCGGCTGGCCAAGCTGGACAGCGAGGCCAATCAGCAGTTGTCGGCGCAGCTGGGGATTCGTTCGATTCCGAGCCTGATTCTGTTCCGCAACGGCCGGGAAGTCGCCCGTCAGAGTGGGGCCTTCCCGTTGTCGCAGTTGATGGCCTGGCTGCGCAGCCAGGGCATCTGACAAGGCTTCAGGCGTCTTCGAGCAGGTTATGCAGTTCGACGAACTGTTGCGTCAGCTTGTGCCGTGGGTCGAGGTGGATCAGCGGCGTGTTGGCTTGATGCGATTCGCGCATGCGCACTGAACTGGCGAGGTAGACCGGCAGCACCGGCAGGCCCTCGGCGATCAGTTCGTCGAGGATCTGCTGCGGCAGGCTGGCCCGGGCCTGGAACTGGTTGACCACAATGCCTTCGACTTCCAGGCCTTCGTTGTGGTCTTCCTTCAACTCGTCGATCTCGGCGATCAGACCGTACAGGGCCTGACGCGAGAAGCTGTCGCAGTCAAAGGGAATCAAAACCCGATCGGCGGCAATCAGTGCCGAGACCGCGTAGAAATTCAGCGCCGGTGGCGTATCCAGATAGATCCGGTCGTAATCTTCCGACAACTCGTCGAGCAGCTTTCGCAGCTTGTTGATCTTGTGCTTGGCCTCAAGCTTGGGCTGCAGGTCAGCCAGTTCGGCAGTGGCGGTGATGATGTGCAGGTTGTCGAAGGGCGTTTCGTAGATATCCGCCTGATTCTTTTTCGAGAACGGCCCGGAAGACAGGGTCTGCTTGAAGAAATCGGCAATGCCCATCGGAATGTCATCACCCGTGAGCCCGGTCAGATACTGAGTGGAATTGGCCTGGGCATCGAGGTCGACCAACAGCGTGCGATAACCCTCGCTGGCGCTTACCGCCGCCAGATTGCAGGCAATGCTGGATTTGCCCACGCCACCTTTCTGATTGAACACCACGCGCCGCATGACAAAACCTCCGTGTATCAAAGAATGACCGAGTGTAGTGGTGCCCGGTGCCGGTTCGCTACCTCGATGGGCACGGACTACAGAGTCGGGCGCCAATATCCCAATGAATACGGCGCAAAAACACCCGATGATCGCCGATTCGCCTGACAGACAGACACCCGACAATCTGGATAATGGCCAAGTGATAGCTCTTGCCGCGTACCATTCGGTTCATTTCGTCGTTCAAAATGTAACCAGCATTTGCTACACACTCGTCGCACCGGGATAATGCGCGCCACCCGGCGCCACGCGCCATGCCATTTCAGGCTAAATCAGCTCAGCGGCGACGTTGGCGAAACCGCGTCAACTCAGCCCGCAGGGGCGGGATAAATGTCCGTGATCAACTTCAACATCGCCCAATGGCGCGCCTGGGCTCCCGGGCTCGACAGTGTGGAAGCCTGGCAAGCCTGGAGCCGACAACCGGTCGTGCTCGAAAGCAGCGATGCCGCACCCGATGTTTCGTTTCTGCCGGCCATGCAGCGCCGTCGTCTCAGCCGTCTGGCGCGGATGGCGTTCAGTGTCGGCTGGCCGCTGGCCGACGGTCGGGAAAACCTGCCGCTGGTGTTCGTCTCCCGGCACGGCGAAACCCCGCGCACCTTTGAAATCCTCAGCGATCTGGCCAACGAACAGCCGCTGTCGCCGACCCAGTTCAGCCTGTCGGTGCACAACGCGATCATCGGCCTGTGGTCGATCATGCGCGACGAGACCAGCGAAATGACCGCGCTCGCTGCGGCTGGCGACGGCCTCGAACACGGCATGCTCGAAGCGGCCACGTTGCTGAACGAAGGCGCCCCGGCGGTGCTGCTGGTGATCACCGAGGAACAGCCGCCCGAAGCCTATTCGACGTGGATCGACGACGTACCGTTTCCCTACGCGGTCGGGCTGTTGCTCACCCCCGGTACCGACTGGCGGCTGACCCTGAACAGCGCCCCCGAAGCACGGTCAAAAACGCAGTGGCCCCACGCACTGAATCTGCTGCGAACCCTGCTCGGTCAGCAACCCCATTGCCAACATGCCTGGAAGACTCGTCTATGGACCTGGCAACGCAACCCGTGATCGGAAAAAACCGCGACGCCTATTACTGGCGTCTGCTGGCCACTGCCACCAGCTTCGCCCTGTTCGGGCTCGGTGGTCTGTGCCTGCGCCTGCTGGTATTTCCATTGCTCGGTTGTCTGCCAGGCGATGCCATTACGCATCGCGAACGGGCACGCCAGACCGTCAGCCGGCTGTTCTGGTTTTTTGTCCGGTTCATGGCCCGTACCGGCGTGCTGACCTATGACATTCAGGGCGCCGAACGCCTCGGCCGTCCGGGGCAGATGATTATCGCCAACCACCCTTCACTGATCGACGTAGTGTTTCTCATCGGTCTGGTGCGCGGTGCCAACTGCGTGGTGAAGAAAAGCCTGTGGGAAAACCCCTTCACTCGCGGCCCGCTGCGCAGCACCGAATACATCAGCAACGACGGCAGCATGGACATGCTCGACGCCGCCGCCGGTGCCTTGCAGAGCGGGCAGACCCTGATCATTTTTCCCGAAGGCACCCGCACCCAGCCAGGTCAGGCGCCAGCCTTTCATCGGGGCGCGGCGGCCATCGCGCTGCGCGGTGCGAAAATCCTCACCCCGGTGGTCATCAAGGTCAGTCCGACCACCCTGACCAAGGCCGAGCCCTGGTATCGCATTCCGAGTCGCCGCGTGCACTTCAGTTTTCACGTCGGGGCCGATATAGACCCACAGACTTTCGCCGCGCAGGGGCCAGCGCCCCAGGCTTCGCGCAAGCTCAACGACTATTTGCACCAATTCTTTATCAAGGAGCTCGCCGAAGATGAGCGATCTAAACCGTGACATCAAAGAGCTGATCATCGACGCCCTGGGCCTCGAAGACATCAGCGCAGAGGACATCGGCGACGACCAGACGCTGTTCGGCGAAGGCCTGGGCCTGGATTCCGTCGACGCCCTGGAGCTCGGCCTGGCGATCCAGAAAAAGTACGGCATCAAGATCGACGCCGACGCCAAGGACACCCGTAACCATTTCTCCAACGTGGCGAGCCTTGCGGCGTTCGTCACGGCAAAACAGGCAGCTTGAGACCGGACCATGCAAACTCGTGACGACATCTTCAACACCCTGCGCGATGCCCTGGTCGAGCTGTTCGAACTGGACCCGGCTCGCGTGAGCCTGGAATCCAACCTGTATCAGGATCTGGAAATCGACAGCATCGACGCCGTCGACCTGATCGATCACATCAAACGCCAGACCGGCAAGAAAATCGCCGCCGAGGAATTCAAGTCGGTGCGCACCGTCAGCGACGTGGTCGAGGCGGTCTACCGTCTGGTTCAACCGGCCGCATGAGCCGACTGATCGGCCTCGGCCTGCTGCTGGCAGGCCTGCTGTATCCCTTTGCGGTGTATTTCGGCATGGAGCATTTCGCGCCATGGCAGTTCGGCCTGCTGCTGGGCGGCCTGTGGCTGGCCCGGGCGCTGACCGGCGAACGCAAGCCCGGCAGTTTGTGGATGGCCGGCGTGGCGATCGTGTTCTGCCTGCTGCTGGCGGTGTTCGACAGCCCTTTGCTGTTGCGCTGGTACCCGGTGCTGATCAGCGGCTTCATGCTGGTGCTGTTCAGCCTGAGCCTGAAATACGGCCCGCCGATGGTCGAGCGTCTGGCTCGCCTGCGTGAACCGCAACTGCCGCCCAAGGCGATTCGTTACACCCGCCAGGTCACCGTGGCCTGGAGCGTGTTTTTCTTTTGCAACGGTTTGTGCGCCGCCCTGCTGACACTGTGGGCGCCGCTGAACTGGTGGATGTTGTACACCGGCCTGATCTCCTACGGATTGATCGGCCTGATGTTTGCCATTGAATGGCTGATACGACAACGGGTAAGAGGTCGCCCATGAACTGGATAAAACTTGAGCAGCTGTTGCTCAAGGCCCTGCCGGCGCGCACGGTAACGAGCGCACCGGCATTCGATCATGCACAGCTGTGCGAACAGGCCCTGAGCCTGGCGGCAGGTCTGCAAGCGCGCGGCGTGCAACGTCTGGCGGTACATCTGGAAGATGCCGCCGACCTGGCCGTCGCCCTGCTCGGCGCCTGGCGTGCCGGCGTCAGCGTGTTGCTGCCGTCTGATCTGCAAGCGCAGACCCGCCAGCGCTGGTCGAACGACGTCGATCTGTGGCTGACCGATCAGGCCTATGACGCTCGTCTGAGCGATTTGCTGCAACCTCCCCTGCCCGCTGCCGAACTGGATCTCGACCAGTGCCGCCTGAGCCTGTGCACCTCCGGCTCCAGCGGCGAGCCCAAGCGCATCGACAAATCCCTGCGCCAACTGGCCAACGAAGTCGAAGCCCTTGAGCAACTATGGGGCGCGGACCTGGGTGAAGCCTGCATCCTCGGCAGCGTCGCCACCCAGCACATCTACGGCTTGCTGTTTCGTGTGCTGTGGCCGCTGTGCGCCGGGCGTCCATTCCTGCGCAAGCAACTGGCCTTCCCGGAAGACCTGCAACGCGCCAGCCGCGAGCACCCGGCCTTCGTCTGGGTCGCCAGTCCGGCGCTGCTCAAACGCATGGGCGACAACCTCGATTGGCCAGCCCTGAGCGTCGTTCGCCGGGTGTTTTCGTCCGGTGGCGCACTGCCGGCTGACGCCGCACAAAGCCTGCATCAACGCTTGGGACAGTGGCCGACGGAAATCCTCGGCAGCTCGGAAACCGGCGGCATCGCCTGGCGACAGGGTGAATCGTTGTGGCAGCCATTTGCCGGCGTCGAGTTGAGCCAGGACAGCGACGGCGCCCTGCTGATCGCTTCGCCCTACCTGCCCGCCGGGCATGTCGAACACACCGCCGATGCGGCGCGTATCGCTGACGACGGCCGCTTTGAATTGCTCGGGCGGCTCGACCGGATCGTCAAACTCGAAGAAAAACGTATTTCCCTGCCGATGCTTGAACAGGCGCTGATGGCCCATGACTGGGTCGCCGAAGCGCGTCTGGGCGTGGTGCAGGAAAACCGCGCGTCCCTCGGCGCCCTGCTGGTGCTCAGCGAATCCGGCCTGTTTGCCTTGCGCGAACATGGTCGACGCAGCCTGACCGAAACCTTGCGCCGTCATCTCGGCGACCATTGCGAAGCCCTGGCCCTGCCCCGCCGCTGGCGTCTGCTACGACAACTGCCGCTGACCTCACAGGGCAAATTGCCTCAAGCCGACGTCGAAGCCTTGCTGTTGGCGCCACGGCCAAAAGCACCGGAAATCCTGGAGCAGGCCGAAACCGAGGGCGAATGGAACCTGCAATTGAGCGTTCCGCCGGATCTGGCCTACTTCAGCGGCCACTTCCCCAAGGCCCCGGTACTGCCGGGCGTGGTGCAGGTCGAATGGGCGCTGAACCTGGGTCGGCAACTGCTGAACCTGCCCGGCGCGTTCGCCGGCATGGAAGTGCTGAAATTCCAGCAACTGGTGCGCCCCGGCGATGAAATCCAGTTGCACCTGCGCTTCGACCCGGAGCGCGGCAAGTTGTATTTCGCCTATCGCAACGACACCGCCACCTGCTCCAGCGGGCGGATTCTGCTGGGGACTGGCGATGCATAATCCTTGCGCAGTGATCCCGGTCTACAACCACGAAACCGCCATCGGCACGGTGGTCGACGCCCTGCTCGCCGAGGATCTGCCGTGCATTCTGGTGGACGACGCCAGCAGCAAATCCTGCGCGGCGGTGCTGGACGCGCTGGCCGAGCGCGAGCGGGTTCATCTGGTGCGCCTCACTGCCAATCAGGGCAAGGGCGGCGCGGTGATGACCGGTCTGCGTGAAGCCGCGCGGCTCGGCTTCAGCCATGCCTTGCAGGTCGACGCCGACGGTCAGCATGACTTGCAGGATGTCGCGCGTTTCATCGAAGAATCCCGCGCTCACCCCAAGTCGCTGATCTGCGGTTATCCGCTGTACGACGCCAGCGTGCCCAAGGGCCGTTTGTATGCGCGCTACCTGACCCACGTGATGGTGTGGATCAACACCCTGTCGCTGCAGATTCGCGACTCGATGTGCGGCTTCCGCGTATATCCGCTGGAACCGACGCTGGGCGTGATCGACTCGGCGCGGATCGGCAAGCGCATGGATTTCGACTCGGACATTCTGGTGCGCCTGGCATGGCGCAATCAGCCGATGCGCTGGTTGCAGACCAGCGTGCATTACCCGCTGGACGGCGTGTCGCACTTTCGCCTGTTCCACGACAACGTGCTGATCTCGAGCATGCACACGCGCCTGTTCTTCGGCATGTTGCTGCGCTTGCCTGTGATCCTCTGGCGACGGTGGCGCGCATGACGGTCGAGACCGACAAGAAGCACTGGGCCGACCGCGAAGAGCGCGGCAGTTTCCTGCTGATGAAATTCACCGCGTTCGCCGCCAAGGTCCTTGGCCGACGCCTGCTGAGCCCGTTGCTGTACGGCATCGTCCTGTACTTTTTCCTGTTCGGCCGCACTGCGCGGCGCAGTGCCTGGCAGTATCAGCAGCGCCTCGCCGACTGGAGCGGTCGCCACGAACTGCGCCCGACCCGATGGCGGGTGTTCCGCCAGTTCATGGCATTCGCCGATTCGCTGCTCGACAAGCTCGACGTGTGGAACGGCAAGCTGAAGATCGAGCAGATCGAAATCATCGACCCGGCGCTGTTGCGCAATCAGTTGCGCGGCAGTCGCGGGCAACTGCTGGTGGGCGCGCATCTGGGCAACCTCGAAGTGTGCCGGGCGCTGGCGGAACTGGGCGAGAAAGTCACGATGAACGTGCTGGTACACACCAAGCACGCCGAGCAATTCAATCGCCTGCTGGGCGAGGCTGGGGCGACCAACTTGCGGCTGATCCAGGTCAGCGAGCTGGACCCGGTGATCATGCTGCAACTGCACGAACGGCTGGAGCGCGGCGAGTGGCTGGCGATTGCCGGCGACCGCGTGCCGCTGCACGGCGGGCGCAGCGTGACTGTGGACTTTCTCGGCCATCCCGCGCCGTTCCCGCAAGGGCCGTGGCTGCTGGCCGGCCTGCTGAAATGTCCGGTCAACCTGCTGATGTGCCTGAAACAGCCCGACGGCCACTATCGCCTGACTCTCGAGCCGTTCGCCGACGCCGTGGTGTGGTCACGCCGCGAGCGCGAACAGGTCATTCATCAGTGGGCCACCCGCTATGCGCAACGCCTGAGTCACTATTGCCTCGAAGCACCGTGCCAATGGTTCAACTTTTACCCATTCTGGAAAACCGATGACAACGCCAACTCCTGAGCCGGTCACCTTCGGCGAACGCCCTTTGCGCATCGAAGACGTGCTGGCCCTGGCCAACCGTCAGGCGCCCGTGCAGTTGCAGAGCGACGCGCCTTATCGCGAACGCATCGCCAAGGGCGCGCGGTTCCTCGATTCGCTGCTGGACAAGGAAGGCGTGATCTACGGAGTGACCACCGGTTACGGCGACTCCTGCGTGGTTGCGGTGCCGTTGCATCACGTCGAGGCGCTGCCGCGTCATCTCTACACGTTCCATGGTTGCGGGCTGGGCAAACTGCTCGACGCCCAGGCCACCCGCGCGGTGCTGGCGGCGCGTCTGCAGTCGCTGTGCCACGGCGTGTCCGGGGTGCGCATCGAGTTGCTGGAGCGCCTGCATGCGTTTCTTGAACACGACATTTTGCCGCTGATTCCTGAAGAGGGTTCGGTGGGCGCCAGCGGCGACCTGACGCCGCTGTCCTACGTCGCCGCAACCCTGTCCGGCGAGCGTGAAGTGATGTTCCGTGGCGAACGCCGCCAGGCTGCCGATGTGCATCGCGAACTGGGCTGGACACCATTGGTGCTGCGTCCGAAAGAAGCGCTGGCGCTGATGAACGGCACCGCCGTGATGACCGGTCTGGCGTGCCTGGCTTACGCCCGCGCCGATTACCTGCTGCAACTGGCCACCCGCATCACCGCGCTGAACGTGGTGGCGCTGCAAGGCAATCCTGAACACTTCGACGAGCGCCTGTTCGCCGCCAAGCCGCATCCGGGTCAGATGCAGGTGGCCGCGTGGCTGCGCAAGGATCTGGCGATCGACGCACCGACCGCGCCGCTGCACCGCTTGCAGGATCGCTACTCGCTGCGCTGCGCACCACACGTGCTTGGCGTGCTGGCCGACAGCCTGAACTGGCTGCGTTCGTTCATCGAAACCGAACTCAACAGCGCCAACGACAACCCGATCATCGACGCCGAAGCCGAGCGCGTGCTACACGGCGGGCACTTCTACGGCGGACATATCGCATTCGCCATGGACAGCCTGAAAAACCTCGTGGCCAACGTCGCCGACCTGCTCGACCGACAACTCGCGCTACTGGTGGACGAGCGTTACAACCACGGTTTGCCGAGCAACCTGTCGGGCGCCAGCGCCGACCGCGCGATGCTCAACCACGGCTTCAAGGCCGTGCAGATCGGCGCCAGTGCCTGGACCGCCGAAGCGTTGAAAAACACCATGCCGGCCAGCGTGTTCTCGCGCTCCACCGAGTGCCACAACCAGGACAAGGTGAGCATGGGCACCATCGCCGCCCGCGACGCCATTCGTGTGCTGGAGCTGACCGAACAGGTCGCCGCCGCCACGTTGCTGGCGGCCAATCAAGGCGTATGGCTGCGCGGTCGCGATGCAGACGCGCGTCCGCTGCCGCCATCGCTGGCCGCCATGCACGAGCAACTGGCCCGGGACTTCCCGCCGGTGACCGAAGACCGTGCCCTGGAAGGTGAATTGCGCCTGTGCCTGCAACGCATCGCCGAGCAACACTGGAGGCTGCATGCGTAGTGCCGGAGTGCTTCACGCCGATACGGAAATCCTCGTGCCGTTCTTTGACGTCGACACCATGCACGTCGTCTGGCACGGCCATTACGTGAAATACCTGGAAGTGGCGCGCTGTGCACTGCTCGACAAGATCGGCCACAACTACAACCAGATGGTCGACTCGGGCTATGCCTGGCCGGTGATCGACCTGCAACTGCGCTACGTGCGCGGCGCGGTGTTCGGTCAGCGGCTGAACGTGCGCGCCAGTCTGGTGGAGTGGGAAAACCGCCTGAAGATTCACTACCTGATCACCGATGCCGAGACCGGTGAACGCCTGACCCGCGCCAGCTCGGTGCAGGTGGCGGTCGAGATGAGCAGCCGCGAGATGCAACTGGCCTCGCCGAAAGTCTTCACCGATGCCGTGGAAAGGATGCTGCGATGAATGTGTTGTTGAAATCCCTGGGGGCCCTGGCGCTGCTGACGCTGTCGTCGCTGGCCAACGCCTTCGACCTGCAACAGTTGAGCGAGCAACTGGCGAAGCCGGACGTGATCCACGGCCAGTTCACTCAGGAAAAGCACCTGCGCGCCCTGCCCCAGCCGCTGATCAGCAGGGGCAGCTTCGTGCTGGCGAAAAACCATGGTTTGCTGTGGCTGCTGAAAACCCCGCTGCAGCAGGATTACCGGATCAGCGCCAAGGGCATTGCACGGCGTGATGCCACCGGCTGGCAACTGCTGCCGAACAAGAGCGCCGGGGCCGAACAGAACCGTTTGTTCCTCGCGGTGCTGCAAGGCGACAGCAGCGGTCTGCAAAGGGATTTCGAACTGGCCCTGAGCGGCGATGCGCAGAAATGGCAACTGACCCTGACCCCGCGTTCGGTGCTGCTCAAGCAGGTGTTCAATCAGATCAATATCAGCGGCGGCGCGTTGGTGAACACCATCGAACTGCTGGAAACCCAGGGCGACAGCACCGTGCTGCGCATGCAGGACAGCACCGCCGGCCAACCTCTGAGCGACGCGGAGCAACATGACTTTGCCGAGTGAACGCAGGCTGCCCTGGCTGTTCCTGATCCTGCTGCTGGCGGTTGTCGCACTGGGCGCCTGGCAGTGGCGCGACGGTGCGCCGCTGTCGGCCAACCTGATGGAACTGGTGCCCGGCACCCACCCGGACGCCCTCGAACTGCGCGCCGAACAACGCATGCAGGAGCCGCTCAACCGCGACATGCTGGTGCTGGTCGGTCACGCCGATCGCCAGCAAGCGGTCGCCATGGCCCAGACCCTGGGCGAGCAATGGCAGGCCAGCGGGCTGTTCGAAAAGGTCCAGTGGAACCTGCAAGCCGACCTGCCGGCCCTGCGCACGCAGTTGCTGCAAGGTCGGCTGGCGATGCTCTCGGCGGATGACCGGCAACTTTTGACCGAACATCCCGACGCCTTCATCCAGCAACGGGTGCAGGCGCTGTTCGACCCGTTCACCGGGTTCAGCCTGGTGCCGAGCCAGGACGACTGGCTGGGCCTGACCGGGCGCATCCAGAACAGCCAGCCGCAACATGGCGCGGTGCAACTGGACATCGGCAGCGGCGCGTTGATCGCCGACGCCGACGGCAAAAGCTGGGTGCTGCTGCGCGCACGCACCACCGGCAGCGCCTTCGACATGAATCAACCGCTGCAAGTCGCCGCACTGCTGCAACACAGCCGTGAACAAGCGGCGAGTGCCAACGTGCAATTGCTGGCCGCCAGCGGCCTGCTGTACGCCGCCAACGGTCAGCAGCAGGCGACCCGGGAAATGACCTGGGTCGGCGGCGGCGCCACCATCGGCATTCTGCTGCTGTTGCTGCTCGCCTTCCGCCGCTGGCGGGTGCTGCTGGCGTTCATTCCGGTGCTGGTCGGCATGCTGTTCGGTGCGGTGGCCTGCGTGGCGCTGTTCGGGCACATGCACGTGATGACGCTGGTGCTCGGTTCCAGTCTGATCGGCGTGGCGGTGGATTACCCGCTGCACTACCTGTCCAAGAGCTGGAGTCTCAAACCTTGGCACAGCTGGCCGGCGTTGCGCCTGACCCTGTCCGGGCTGACGTTGAGCCTGATCACCAGCGCCATCGGTTACCTGGCGCTGGCCTGGACACCTTTCCCGGCCCTGACCCAGATCGCGGTGTTCTCCGCCGCCGGTTTGCTCGGCGCCTACCTGTCGGCGGTGTGCCTGCTGCCGGCGCTGCTGAAAAACGTCGAACTGCGCCCGGCGCAATGGCCGCTGCAACTGGCCGAGCGTCTGGTGCGACTGCGGGAAACCCTGCTCGATCACGTCAGGACGCCGGTGTTGCTGGCCCTGCTGATCGCCTTCTGCGTCGGCGGCCTGCTGCAACTGGAGAGCAGGAACGACATTCGCCAGTGGGTCGGCGCGCCGCAACGTCTGACTGATGAGGCGCAGACTATTGCGCGGATTACCGGCTACCAGCCGACCAGCCAGTTCTTCCTGGTGCGCGCCGCCGATCAGCAGCAATTGCTGGAACGGCAAGCGGCCCTGAGCGAGCGGCTGGATCAACTGGTCAACCTCGACAAGTTGCAGGGTTATCTGGCGCTCAATCAACTGGTCAGCCCGCCGGCTCAGCAACAACAAGTGCGTGAAGCGCTGAGCAAGTTGCCGCAGTTCTGGCAGCCGTTGCTGGAAGTCGGCGTGCCGCTGGCGGCGCTGCAAACTGAACTGCAACAGTTGCAGGCCCTGCCCGCCGAGGACATCGATGCAGCACTGGCCGGCCCCCTCGGCGAGCCGTACCGCACGCTGTGGCTGGGGCCGACCGAGGACGGCGTGGCAGCGATGGTCAGCCTGCAAGGCCTGAACAATCCGTCGCTGCTGCGGGTGCAGGCGCTGGACCTGCCCGGCGTGATGCTGGTGGACCGGCTCGGCGATCTGAACAAGGTGTTCGCCCAGACCCAGATCAGCGCCGCTGAGCTGAAACTCGCGTCCTGCGTGTTGATCGTGCTGGTGCTGATGCTGCCGTTCGGTCTTGGTGGCGCCCTGCGAATCGTCGCCCTGCCGCTGCTCGCTGCGCTGTGCAGCCTCGCCAGCCTGGGCTGGCTCGGTCAGCCGCTGACCCTGTTCAGCCTGTTCGGCCTGTTGCTGGTGACGGCGATCAGCGTCGACTACGCGATCCTCATGCGCGAGCAGGTCGGCGGCGCGGCCGTCAGCCTGCTCGGCACCTTGCTGGCGGCCGCCACCACCTGGCTGTCGTTCGGCCTGCTGGCGGTGTCGAGCACCCCGGCGGTGAGCAACTTCGGCCTGTCGGTGAGCCTCGGTCTGGCGTTCAGCTTCATGCTCGCGCCGTGGGCCGGGCGTCAGGCCCACGCGGTTTCCGTCACGGAGCCTTCAGCATGATGGTGGTGATTTTCTGGCTGATGGCCCTGGCGCTGTTTTTCGTCGCCACCCGGGTCGGCCGGCATTTCGGGCTGATCCCGATCGTCAGTCAATTGCTGCTGGCCAGCTTCGGCCTGCCGCTGCTGATGTACTTCTGGATCGAACCGGGCTGGCAACTCAACGGCGCCGAACTGATCGCGCCGGGCTGGCTGAAAAACCTCTACAGCCTGAGCTTTGCCCTGTTGCTGGGGCACATCCTCAGCGACGTGATCGACCTGCGCCTGGACCGGCAGAGCGTGAAGATCGCCCTGCCGAGTTTCGCCGTGCCCTTCACCTGCGGCCTCGCGACGGCGTACTGGCTGTTGCCGACGCAGCCGTGGATCAACTCGTTGGCGATCGGTTTGGTGTTCGCCATCACCGCGATCCCGGTGTTGTACCTGTACCTGCGCCACATCGACTACCCGCCCGCCGCCACCCGACGTCTGGTGCAGACCGCGATCCTGATCGACCTGACCTGCTGGACCCTGTTCGGCCTCGCTCAGGGCAGCCTGCACCTGAGCAGTCTGTTGCTGCCGCTGGGGATGGCCTGCGTGCCGGTGCTGCTGCGGGTGTTCGGGATCCGCCGGCCATTGACCTACAGCCTCGGTTTTTTTGCGCTGCTGGTGCTGGCCGAACACTACAAACTCAACGCGCTGATTTTCGGCATCGGCTATCTGCTATGCATGGCCGCGCTCAAGGTGCCACTGGTGTTGCCGCTGCCGGCGCACTGGATGAACCGTTTGCAGACCTGGGTCGCGATTCCGCTGATCCTCACTTTCGGCATCGTCCAGATCGACGTGCACAGCGCCCTCGCCAGCCTCGGCGCCGTGCAATGGGCGGCGCTGCTGCTGTTGCCGATCGCCAGCAAAATCCTGGGCAACTGGCTCGGTCTCGGCTGGGCCGGCGCGTCGTTCGCAGGCGCCAGCCGCTGGCGCGAAAGCGTGCTGCTGAACATTCGCGGCTTGAGCGAAATCGTTTTTCTCAACTTGCTGTTGCAACAACAGCTCATCAGTCCGGCGCTGTACTTTGCGCTGATGCTGATGGGTCTGATCGCGACGCTGTTGCCGGCCTTCATCGGCCTGCACCGGGCGTCACTGAACCCTATTGCCGTACCCAGGAGCTCGCGTGCCAATCGTTGAAATGGAATCCCGTCAGGTCGTGATCATCGGCGCCGGCCCCTCCGGCGCCATCGCCGCCGCATTGCTCAAGCGCAAGGGGCACGACGTGCTGGTGATCGAGCGCCAGCATTTCCCGAGGTTCTCCATCGGTGAAAGCCTGCTCTGCCATTGCCTGGATTTCGTCGAAGAAGCCGGCATGCTCGAGGCGGTGAATGCCGCCGGGTTCCAGCGCAAGAACGGCGCGGCATTCGCCTGGGGCGAGCGCTACAGCGCCTTCGATTTTGCTGACACCTTCACTGCCGGCAAGCCCACGACCCTGCAGGTGCAACGCGCCGACTTCGACAAATTGCTGGCCGATCAGGCGGCGTTGCAGGGTGCGGAAATCCGATATGGCGATGCGATTGTCAGCGTCGATTTCGAACGCCCGCGACCGCAGCTGAATGTGCGCCGCGAAGACGGCAGCGAATACCGCGTCGAAGCCGACTTTGTCCTCGATGCCAGCGGTTACGGCCGCGTGTTGTCACGTTTGCTCGACCTGGAAGCACCATCGAATTTCCCGGTTCGACAGGCCGTCTTCACTCACGTTGAAGACCACATTGATCATCCCGGTTTCGACCGCGAGAAGATCCTTATCACCACCCACCCGCAGCACCGCGATATCTGGTTCTGGTCGATCCCGTTCAGCAACGGTCGCTGCTCGATGGGCGTGGTGGCTGCCGCTGAACATTTCGCAGGTCGCGACACCGACCTCGACGCCTGCCTGCGCGGGTTCATCGCCGAAACCCCGAGCCTGGCCAAGGTGCTGAACAACGCCGTGTGGGACACCCCGGCGCGCACCCTCGGCGGCTATGCGGCGAACGTCAAAACCCTGCACGGCCCGGGCTTCGCGCTGCTGGGCAACGCGGCGGAATTTCTCGACCCGGTGTTCTCCTCGGGCGTGACCATTGCCATGCGTTCGGCGAGCATGGCCGCCGCTGTGCTGCACCGACAGTTGCAGGGCGAAACGGTGGACTGGCAGCGGGAGTTCGCCGAGCCGCTGAAACGCGGGGTCGACACGTTCCGCTGCTACGTCGAAGGCTGGTACGCCGGCACCTTTCAGGACGTGATTTTCCACGAGCAAGGCTCCCCGGAAATCCGCCGCATGATCTGCTCGATCCTCGCCGGTTACGCCTGGGACGAACGCAACCCGTTCGTCAGTGAAGCGCGCCGTCGTTTGAAGACGATCTCCGAACTCTGTGCAAGGGACGACACATGAATTACCTGAGCGACAACTACGTCGAGGAAACCCGCTTCGGCTTCTGGTTCCTGCGCAGCCACACCTGGCAGCACCATGTGCTGCGCGTGGCGATCAACGATCTGCGCGGGCTGTTCAGCGAATCGTTGCCAGCCAGTCCGGTGCTGCTGGATGCCGGTTGCGGCCAGGGCAAATCGTTCGGCCACCTGCGCCAGACGTTCGCGCCACAGCGCCTGATCGGCGTCGATGCCGATCCGCACAGCCTGGAATTGAGCGCCGCCGAGGCCGCGCGTCAGGGCTTCGACGTTGAGCTGATCGGCAGCGACTGCGCGACGCTGAATGTGCCGGACGCCAGTGTCGACCTGCTGTTCTGTCACCAGACCTTCCATCACCTGGTGGAGCAGGAAAAAGCCCTGGCCGAGTTCTATCGGGTGCTCAAGCCGGGCGGTTATCTGCTGTTCGCCGAGTCCACCGAGGCTTACATTGATACGTGGGTGATTCGCTGGCTGTTCCGTCATCCGATGCATGTGCAAAAGAGCGCGGCGCAGTACCTGGAGATGATTCGCCAGCAGGGTTTCGAGTTCGGCGAACAGAACGTTTCGTACCCGTATCTGTGGTGGAGCCGGTCGAAGGATTTCGGTCTGCTCGAGCGTTTTGGATTGCACAAACCAAAACCATTCGGCCAGCGGGAAGAAACCCTGGTCAACGTGGTGGCCCGCAAACCCTTGAACGAGGCTGTCTGATGTTGCGTGTTCTGCTGCTCGCCTGCGTCTTGCTGCTCGGTGCCTGCGCCAGTCAGGCGCCGCTGCCGGCCGGCAACCCGAGCCTGCCGCTGCCGATGCAATTGCATATCGAACGTCACCTGGCCGGGCAACAGCAAGACTGGTTGCTGGTGATCCAGCGCGAAGGGCCCGGCATCCGCTGGTCGATGATGGATCCGCTGGGCATTCCCCAGGCCCGTCAGCAATTGATCGACGGACACTGGCAGGCCGACGGCCTGCTGCCGCCCAACCCGGAAGCCCGGGAGCTGTTCGCCGCGCTGCTGTTCGCCCTGACCCCGGCGAGCGAGCTGTCGCGCAACTACCCCGAGGCGCAACAACAGGGCGGCCAACGTTCCCTGCCGGCGCGCTGGGACATCCGTTACACCCAACCCTTGAGCTTCGAATTGAACCTGCCACAAGGCCCGCACTATCGCGTAACGCCACTCGGTGAACCGACGTCATGACCGCCTACCTCAATGCCCTCGGCGTGATCTGCGCCCTGGGGCGCGACAAGCAAGCCGTGGCACGCAACCTGTTTGCCGGCGACTGCTCGGGCATGCGCCGCGAGTCCGGCTGGGTGCCGGAGCGTGAACTGCCGGTGGCCGCCGTGCACGGCGATCTGGCGCCGATTCCCGAAGCGCTGGCCGACCAGCGCAGCCGCAACAATCAACTGTTGCTGGAAGCCGCGTTGCAGATTCGCGATGACATCGAGCACGCGATCCAGACTTACGGCCGCGAGCGCATCGGCGTGGTGCTCGGCACCAGCACTTCGGGCATCGACGAGGCCAGCCGAGGCCTCGCGCACTACATTCGCGACCAGCAGTTCCCGGCCGATTACGACTACCGGCAACAGGAGCTCGGCGCCCCGGCGAATTTCCTCGCCGACTGGCTGCAACTGAGCGGCCCGACCTATGTGATTTCCACCGCCTGCACTTCCAGCGCACGCGCGCTGATGAGCGCCCGACGCCTGCTCGATCTGGGCCTGTGCGACGCGGTGCTGTGCGGCGGTGTCGACAGCCTGTGCAAACTGACCCTCAACGGTTTCAGTGCGCTGGAAGCGGTGTCGGACCAGCGCTGCAATCCGTTTTCCGCCAACCGCAACGGCATCAACATCGGCGAAGCGGCGGTGCTGTTCGTGATGAGCAAAGAGCGCGGTGCAGGGCCGGGCATTGCCCTGCTCGGCGCGGGCGCCAGCTCCGACGCGCACCACATTTCCGCACCGGAGCCGACCGGCCGTGGCGCCCTGCAATCGATGCAGAAGGCGCTCGACCAAGCCCATCTGCAAGCCGGTGACATCAGCTACCTGAACCTGCACGGCACCGCGACCCAGCACAACGACGCGATGGAAAGTCTGGCCGTCGCCGCGCTGTTTCCCGAAGGCGTACCGTGTTCCTCGACCAAACCGATGACCGGCCACACCCTCGGCGCCGCCGGCGCACTGGAAGCGGCGTTCTGCTGGTTGAGCCTGAGTGCCGACAACCCCGACCACGCCTTGCCGCCGCACGTCTGGGATGGCCAGCCGGATCCGGACCTTCCACCACTCAAGTGGGTGACCGCAAGCGAACGCCTGGCGTCCATTGCACCCCGCTACCTGATGAGCAACTCGTTTGCCTTCGGTGGCAATAACGTCAGCCTGATTATCGGAGACGCCCCATGAGCCACTGGCCGCTCGCCGAACTGCTGCCCCACGCTGGCGACATGATCCTGATCGACCGGATCCTGAGCTTTGACGACGAACAGATCCACACCACCCTCACCGTCCGGCCCGGCGGCCTGTTCAGCCTGCCCGACGGCAGCCTGCCGGCGTGGGTCGGCGTCGAGCTGATGGCGCAAAGCGTCGCCGCGTTCGCCGGCTGCCATGCGCGGCAGAAAGGCAACCCGGTGGAGCTGGGCTTTCTGCTCGGCACACGCAAGTTCGAATGCAATGTCGCGGCCTTTCCGGTTGGCAGCGAACTGACCATCCATGGCCTGCGCTCGCTGGAAGACGACAACGGCATGGGCGTATTCGAATGCCATATCAACGCGCCCGGCATCGAGGCCAGCGCCCGGCTGAACGTGTTCCGCCCGCCCCAGGCAGCGGACTATCTAGAGCAATCCAAGGAGTCGAACGATGACTGAATCAATACTGGTCACCGGCTCCAGCCGTGGCATCGGCCGCGCCATTGCCCTGCGCCTGGCCAGTGCCGGCCACGATATCGTCCTGCATTGCCGCAGCGGCGTAGCGGAAGCGCAAGCAGTGAAAGCCGAAGTCGAAGCGCTCGGCCGCACCGCGCGCATCCTGCAATTCGACGTGGCGGATCGCGAAACCTGCAAAGCCATCCTCGAAGCCGACGTTGAAGCCCACGGCGCCTACTACGGCGTGGTGCTCAATGCCGGCCTGACCCGCGACGGCGCCTTTCCGGCACTGAGCGACGACGACTGGGACGTGGTGCTGCGCACCAACCTCGACGGTTTCTACAACGTCCTGCACCCGGTGATGATGCCGATGATCCGCCGCCGCGCCGCGGGTCGCATCGTTTGCATCACCTCAGTCTCGGGGCTGATCGGCAACCGTGGCCAGGTCAATTACAGCGCGTCGAAAGCGGGCGTGATCGGCGCCGCGAAAGCCTTGGCGATCGAACTGGCCAAGCGCAAGATCACGGTGAATTGCGTTGCGCCGGGCCTGATCGACACGGCGATGCTGGATGAAAACGTGCCGGTGGAAGAACTGATGAAAATGATCCCCGCACAACGCATGGGCACGCCTGAAGAGGTGGCCGGTGCGGTGAATTTCCTGATGTCGGCGGAAGCGTCGTACATCACCCGCCAGGTGCTGGCGGTCAACGGAGGCTTGTGCTGATGAAGCGCGTTGTCGTCACCGGCATGGCCGGCATTACCTCGCTGGGCAGCGACTGGGACACCATCGCCGGCAATTTCGCCGCCAACCGCAGCGGCATTCGCCGGATGGACGAGTGGGATCGCTTCAGCGAACTCAACACACGCCTGGCCGGGCCCATCGATGATTTCCAGGTGCCGGCGCACTGGACCCGCAAACAGCTGCGCAGCATGGGCCGTGTTTCGCGGCTGGCCGTCGGCGCGGCGGAAAAAGCGCTGGCCGATGCCGGCCTGCTCGGCGACGAGTCGATCAAGGACGGGCGCATGGGCGTGGCCTGCGGATCGTCCACCGGCAGCACCGACGAGATCAAGGCATTCGGCAACATGCTGCTCAACTCGGTGGCCGAGGGCCTCAACGCCAACTCCTACGTGCGGATGATGCCGCACACCACGGCAGCGAACATCAGCATCTTCTTCGGCCTCACTGGCCGCTTGATCCCGACCTCCAGCGCCTGCACCAGCGGCAGCCAGGGCATCGGTTATGCCTACGAGGCGATCAAGTTCGGACGCCTGCCGCTGATGCTCGCCGGTGGCGCCGAAGAACTGTGCCCGACCGAAGCCATGGTGTTCGACGCGCTGTACGCCACCAGCCTGAAAAACGATGCACCGCACACCTCGCCACGCCCGTACGACAAGGGCCGCGACGGTCTGGTGATCGGTGAGGGCGGCGGCATGCTGGTGCTTGAAGAACTGGAACACGCCTTGGCGCGCGGTGCGCACATTCACGCCGAAATCGTCGGTTTCGGCAGCAACGCCGACGGCCAGCACACCACCCGCCCCGAACAAGTCACCATGCGCCGGGCAATGGAGCTGGCGCTGGAAGATGCAGGCCTGGCGCCGGACGTCATCGGCTACGTCAACGGCCACGGCACCGCCACCGAACAGGGCGATGTCGCCGAAACTCTGGCCACCAGTGCGCTGTTCGGCGAACGCATGCCGATCAGTTCGCAAAAGAGCTTCCTGGGCCACACCCTCGGCGCCTGCGGTGCGCTGGAGTCGTGGTTCAGCATCGAGATGCTCAACCGCGACCTGTACGTGCACACGCTCAACCTCGACGAGGTCGATCCGCACTGCGGCAAGCTCGACTACCTGCGCGGCGAGTTCCGCCAGATGAGCCACGAATACGTGATGAACAACAATTTCGCTTTCGGCGGGGTCAACACCTCGCTGATTTTCCGTCGCTGGCCACAACCGAATTAATCCAGGTCAAGGAGACCTCCATGCACTTCAAGAAACTCGCTGCCACCCTGCTCATCTGCGCCATGCCGGCTGTCAGCCAGGCCCGTGACACGGCGGTGTACCTGCCGTTCGACAAAGCGGTCGCAGAGGCGACCCGCACCGGCAAGATCGACGGCAGCGTGAAGTTCTATCTGGCGGGCAACGCCCCGGCCGGCAAGGTCACTGTCGTCAGCCCCGGCGCCGTGACCAACAAGAAGACCAACGCCTTCAACAAGACCGACCAGGAAGCCTGCGAGTGGGTCGTGCAATCGGCGATCATCAGCCTGCACCAGGCCGCAAAAAACGCCGGCGCCAACGCCGTGACCAACATCGTCAGCTTCTACAAGAGCAACGAGCGCAAGGATGCGAAAACCTACGAATGCCACGCGGGCGCCATCATGGCGGGCGTAGCGTTGAAGGGCGATCTGGCGACGGTTCAGTAACGGCCGGAAACGACAAAGGGCGCCTTTCGGCGCCCTTTCACAAACAGGTTGGCTTGTCATCGCCTCTCACCTGTCTGGCTCTGCGATGGCTGGTTGCCCAGGATCCTCAGAGTCTCACAAGCCCCTTTCGGGAACGCCGGCAGTATTGCCTGAAACCTCATGCCGAGCAACGGCTGGCATTTGGCTTCGATGCGCCACTTCCGTTGCCATCACAGTCCCAACGCCCGTCTGACCGCAGTTTTAATGGCGTGAAACTCGTCTGTTGCAAGATGTGAGATCAGGTAAATGCGCTTGCCTTGCCGATCCCGGCTTTTGATCCGATCAAGCCGCGAGAGACTGACCGTGGCAATCATGTCGCACTTTGCCCAACAGGTCGGGCTGGCTCCCTGAAGGTGACTTGCAAGTTCGAGATGGTGCCCGAGCATGCAATCAGAGGCGGTAGTACTTAGCGGCACCACTGTTACCAACAGGCTGTTGGTTCGATGTTTACGTATCACAACAACAGGTCTGACTTTGACCATCTCGGGGATTTCATAACCCCTGAAATCGCAAATCAAAACGCTGCCCTCCTTAGGCTGATATCGAAGTGGCATCCGTGACGCTCGTTTGAAAAAGAACTGATTTTGCGCAACAACGGCCATATTCTCTACGACAGTTCCGTTACTCGAAATGTACGGAGTCGAGCCAACCAAACCTGTTCACCACAACTACACTCGCTCAAACAGGCCAATACACAGTGCCTGCCGGAACGGCGAGCCCGGTCGGTCAAGTACTCGCGGTTCTCTTTCACCGTCAAGGAGACGACCATGCAAGCGAAAGCCCTGATCACCGCCGCCCTTCTCGGCCTGCTCCCCAGTGCCAGCCACGCCACCAATCTGATGTACATGCCGTTCGAAACAGTCGTGTCGGATGCAATGCGCGCCGGGCGGCTGGATGGCAGTGTGAAGTTTTATCTGGTCGGCAACGGGCCTCAGGGCACTCAGCGGTTGTTGCGGCGCGGGGTGGTCAGCGATTTGAAGACCAACGGCTTCAACAAGAGCGATCACGACTCCTGCGAGTGGGTGTTGCAGTCGAATCTGATTGCGCTGCAGGCCGAGGCCAAGCGTGTCGGGGCGAATGCGGTGACCAACATCGTCAGCTACTACGACCAGCATGTGCGCAAGGATCTGAACACTTACGAATGTCGGGCCGGAGTGTTTGTGACGCGAGTGGCGTTGAAGGGTGATCTGGTGCGGCTGCCCTGATCAACCGGCTTCAAGCTTGCGCGTGAGCAGTTCGACAAACGCCTTGGCCATCGGTGATTTCTGGTCTTTGCGCTGCACGAGCCACACCGCCGTCACGGCTTCGGGATCGAGCAGCGGTCGGTAGACCACGCCGTCGATGCGCATCCGCTGATACGACGCCGGCATGACCGACACGCCCAGACCCGCTGCCACCAGGCCGATGATGGTCATGGCTTCACCGGCCTCCTGGGCGAAGTGCGGGCTGAACCCGGCATCGCGGGCCAGACTGATCAACTGCGAATACAGACCACTGCCGTAGCTGCGCGGGAAGAACACGAACGGCTCGAGGGCCAGCGCCGAGAGGAACAGCCCCTCTTCAGAGCCCTGCGCCAACGGATGTTTGGAGCTGAGCACGGCCACCAGCGGCTCGCGCATCAGTTCGACCACGCTGAGCGAATCCGGCAGGCCCAGCGGGCGCATGATGCCGACCTCGATCGATTCGTCCACCAACGCATCGGCCACCATGGTGCTGCTCATCTCGCGCAGGTTCAGGTGCACGGCCGGGAAACGCTGGCGGAAGGAAAAAATTGCCTGGGGAATGGTCGAGTTGAACGGCGCCGAAGAGGTGAAACCGATCTTCAACTCTCCCAGCTCGCCGAGCTGTGCACGGCGGGCCACGTCGGCCGCTTTATCGACTTGTGCGAGCACCAGCCGTGCTTCCTCCAGAAACAACCGCCCGGCCTCGCTGAGCTCGACCCGACGATTGGTACGCTCGAACAGTCGCGCGCCGACTTCCTGTTCCAGTGCCTGGATCTGCTGGCTCAGCGGTGGCTGGGAGATGCCCAGTACCTGCGCGGCGCGGCCGAAGTGCAGTTCTTCGGCGACGGCGATGAAGTAGCGCAGATGACGCAATTCCATGAACACCCCATTAGGTCGTGAAAGCTATCAAACAGGTCGAACAATATATTGGATAGAAACATTAGCCAGCTATATGATTTTTTCATTGCCTGCCTGCCCGCGCCCTCCGAGGTCTGATGTGAAAACCGCCGTCGCTCCACTGGCCCATGAAGTCCCGCCCGCTTCGGCGGACGATGTGCTGACCGAACTGCAAGAGATCTACATCGAGAAAGGCACGCCCGCGTTCATGCGCACGGTGCTTGCGCTGTTCAGTGGCGGCTTCGCCACCTTCGCCCTGCTGTACTGCGTGCAGCCGATGATGCCGCTGCTGTCCCACGAGTATTCGATCAACGCTGCGCAGAGCAGCCTGATCCTGTCGGTGGCCACCGGCATGCTGGCGTTCGGTCTGCTGATCACCGGCCCGATTTCCGATCGGGTCGGGCGCAAACCGGTGATGGTCGCCGCGCTGTTTGCTGCTGCGCTATGCACCATCGCCAGTTCGATGATGCCGAGCTGGCACGGCGTGCTGATCATGCGTGCGCTGATCGGGCTGTCATTGAGTGGCCTGGCGGCGGTGGCGATGACGTACCTGAGCGAGGAAATCCATCCGCAGCACATCGGGCTGGCGATGGGTTTGTACATCGGCGGCAACGCGATTGGCGGCATGAGCGGGCGGTTGATCACCGGTGTGCTGATCGACTTCGTCAGCTGGCACACAGCGATGATGGTGATCGGCGGCCTGGCGCTGATTGCGGCGGCGGTCTTCTGGAAAATCCTGCCGGAATCGCGCAACTTCCGCTCCCGCTCGCTGCATCCGCGCAGCCTGCTCGACGGCTTCACCATGCACTTTCGCGATGCCGGCCTGCCGTTGCTGTTCCTTGAGGCGTTTGTGCTGATGGGCGCGTTCGTCACGTTGTTCAACTACATCGGTTATCGCCTGCTGGCCGAGCCGTACCACATGGATCAAGTGTTTGTAGGGCTGCTGTCGGTGGTGTACCTGTCGGGTATCTACAGCTCGGCGAAAATCGGTTCGCTGGCCGACAAACTGGGTCGCCGCAAAGTACTGTGGGCGACCATCGCGCTGATGTTCGCCGGCCTCGCCCTGACGATGTTCACACCGCTGCCGCTGGTGATCATCGGCATGCTGATCTTCACCTTCGGCTTCTTCGCCGCGCACTCGGTGGCCAGCAGCTGGATCGGCCGCCGGGCGCTCAAGGCCAAGGGCCAGGCGTCGTCGTTGTACCTGTTCAGCTATTACGCCGGGTCGAGCATCGCGGGGACGGCCGGCGGAGTGTTCTGGCACCTGGCCGGGTGGAACGGGATCGGCCTGTTCATCGGCGCGCTGTTGCTGGTGGCGCTGTTGGTGGCGTTGAAGCTGGCGAAGCTGCCGCCGCTGGGTGGTGGCGAAAAGGTTTAGCGACAACTGCGCCCTAGCGGTAATCACGGGCCAAGGTACACTGACGGCATTCGCCTGCTTTGGTAAAGGAAGCCAGAATGCGCCTGGACCGTCTCCACATTCAGAATTTTCGTTGCTACGAAGATGTCACGTTCGACTTTCAGCCGGGATTCAATCTGGTGGTGGGGGTTAATGGGAGCGGGAAGAGTTCGTTGTTGCAGGCGGTTGCCGTTTCGTTCATCGAACTCGGCAATGCCATGAAGCCAAGTCAGACCTCTATAAAAAATGAAGACATTCGCTTTGTCATAGATCGTTTTGAAAACAGAAGCCGCTTTGAGCGCAAGTTCCCATTACTGGTACATGGCATAGGCAGTTTCTTCGGAACTACAGACTGGGTCCTGAAACGAGATGCAGAAGACTTGCCCCATCTTGTAGATTCAGTATTCGACGCCGAGATAGACAAACTAAAACAGAAAATCAACCTGGCCATTCCAGTCGATTTGCCTGTGCTTGCTTTCTATCGCTCCAATCGCCGCTGGCAAGGGGTAGGAGTATCTGCTGAGTTCGCCGCGAAACAACGCGTCTCGCGCTTCGATGCCTACGTTAATTGGTTCGATGCAGTTGCGGATCTCAGAGAATTTGAAAGTTGGTTAATCGGTAGAACGCTCGAACGGATGCAGAACCTCCTTGATTCCAACACCCAGTCACTTGAGTTCGACGACGAACTTTACTGGGTAAACACTGCGATCGAGCGCGCTATTCCCCACGCACAAAATTTTCGCTATGACCTCCGGCTGCAAAGCTTGTTGATCGACCTGGATGGAAAGACCACTCCTTTCAATGAGCTTAGCGATGGTCAGCGCGGGATGGTTGCGTTGTTCGCCGATATCGCTCGCCGCATGTGCATCCTCAACCCCCACATGGGTAAGGACGTTCTGAAAAACACCTCCGGCGTGGTGATCATCGATGAACTGGATATCCATCTGCATCCAGCCTGGCAACGCAGCATCGCCCCGGCATTGAGACAGACATTCCCCAAAGTCCAGTTCATCGCCGCAAGCCATTCCCCACAAATCATCGGCAGCCTGAAGCCTGAGGAAGTCATCGTGTTGCACAACGGGGATCCTACTCATCCGCGGGTCACCTACGGTCTGGATTCCAGCAGCGTGCTTGAAGAGGTAATGGGCGTTACGCAGCGCGAACCAGAGATCGAAGATCTGCTGTCCGAGCTTTTTTCCACGTTGGAAGACAACGACCTCGAAAAGGCAAAATCACAACTTGAGGCGCTGAAAAAGAAAGCCCCCGACCTACCGGAATTCGCCGGCGCCGAAGCACTGATCAGGCGCAAGGAGATTCTCGGCAAATGAAGCGAGTGCTCAAAGGAACTGAACCCGCTTCATTTACAGATTGGAAAAGCTCGGCGAACGACGAGTGGAGCCCAACTTACCCAACGCTACAAAACCCGCAAAAACGCGATTTGCATAATGCCCTGCTTAAGGAGCAAGGCTTTTTCTGCTGTTATTGCGGCCGGGAAATAGATGCCTCGACCAGCCATATCGAGCACTTCAGACCTCAAGAGCATTTCGAAGAGCTGGCGTTGGAGTTTCACAACCTTCATGCCTCCTGCCTGCGAGAAACCAAGCCCGGCAATCCGTTGCACTGCGGCCATAAGAAGGGCAACTGGTTCGACGAAAACCAACACATTTCTCCCACTGACGAGAACTGTGAACAGCGCTTCCGATATCTGCGAACCGGCGAAATCCAGCCGAAGGACTCTGACGACCTTCCCGCCACAAAGATGATCGAGGTATTGGCGCTACACATCCCCTACCTCAAAAATCGACGGCAGGACACAATCCGCCGCCTCTTCGATGATGAGTTCGTCATGCAAATCAGCGAGGAAGAGCTTGAGCGGTTGGTGACGGCGATCAGAAATACCGCGATTCCCAATCAAAAACCCTTCGACCACATCATCGCCCGCTACGCCGAACAACTCCTCGGACGCTAAACCCATCGCAAACAAAAACGCCCGGCATAAGCCGGGCGTTTTTGTTTTCTACCTTTAGCGCTGAGCGCCGATTACTCGTGATACTGCGCCGACAACTCATGCACCGCACGCAGGAACGCGCCGGCGTGTTCCGGGTCGACTTCCGGGGTGATGCCGTGGCCGAGGTTGAACACGTGGCCGCTGCCTTTACCGTAGCTGGCGAGGATGCGCCCGACTTCGGTGCGGATCGCTTCCGGCTTGGCGTACAGCACGGTCGGGTCCATGTTGCCTTGCAGCGCGACCTTGTCGCCGACGCGGGCGCGGGCGTTGCCGATGTCGCAGGTCCAGTCCAGACCCAGTGCGTCGGCGCCGGCGTCGGCGATGCTTTCCAGCCACAGGCCGCCGTTCTTGGTGAAGAGGATCACCGGCACCTTGCGACCGTCGTGCTCGCGGATCAGGCCGCTGACGATTTTCTTCATGTAGGCCAGGGAGAATTCCTGATACGCCGCCGCCGACAGGTTGCCGCCCCAGGTATCGAAGATCTGCACCGCTTGCGCGCCGGCCTGGATCTGGCCGTTCAAGTAAGAAGTCACCGACTGCGCCAGCTTGTCCAGCAGCAGGTGCATGGCTTGCGGGTTGTCGTAGAGCATCGCCTTGGTCTTGCGGAAGTCTTTCGACGAGCCGCCTTCGACCATGTACGTGGCGAGGGTCCACGGGCTCCCGGAGAAACCGATCAGCGGTACACGGCCGTTCAGCTCGCGGCGGATGGTGCTGACCGCGTCCATCACATAACCGAGATCTTTGTGCGGATCCGGGATCGGCAGGGCTTCGATGTCGGCCAGGGTGCTGACGACTTTCTTGAAGCGCGGACCTTCACCGGTCTCGAAGTACAGGCCCTGGCCCATGGCATCGGGAATGGTGAGGATGTCGGAGAACAGGATCGCCGCGTCCAGTTGCGGATAGCGGTCCAGCGGTTGCAGCGTGACTTCGCAGGCGAATTCCGGATTCATGCACAGGCTCATGAAATCACCGGCCTGGGCGCGGCTGGCGCGGTATTCCGGCAGGTAGCGGCCGGCCTGGCGCATCATCCACACAGGGGTGACGTCTACGGGTTGCTTGAGCAGGGCGCGGAGGAAACGGTCGTTCTTCAGGGCAGTCATGTCGGCATCCGGAAAAAAAGTGCGGGCATTTTCTCAGAGCGCGACGCAAAAGGCACGGATGCAGGTCAGCCTTTTGTCTATCGGGTCAATTTGTCGCAATAAATACGGGGCATCAGCAACAGCGAGAAACAACTGTGGGAGCGAGCCTGCTCGCGATAGCGGATTGTCAGCCAATACGTCTGGTGACTGATTCACCGCCATCGCGAGCAGGCTCGCTCCCACAGGCTTATTGCTTTTGGCTCAGGATCCGGGTTTAGACGCCCAGGTAATCCAGAATCCCTTCAGCTGCATTGCGGCCTTCGAAGATCGCCGTCACCACCAGGTCGGAACCGCGCACCATATCGCCACCGGCGAAGATTTTCGGGTTGCTGGTCTGGTGCTTGTACTGTCCCTGCTCGGGCGCAACGACACGGCCCTGGCTGTCGGTCTGGATCTCGAACTGCTCGAACCACGGCGCCGGGCTCGGACGGAAACCGAAAGCGATGACCACGGCGTCGGCCGGGATGATCTCTTCGGAGCCCGGGATCGGCTCGGGACTGCGACGGCCACGGGCGTCCGGCTCGCCGAGACGGGTCTCGACCACTTTCACGCCTTCGACCTTGTCCTCGCCAACGATGGCGATCGGCTGGCGGTTGTAGAGGAATTTCACGCCTTCTTCCTTGGCGTTCTTCACCTCTTTGCGCGAGCCGGGCATGTTCGCTTCGTCACGACGATAAGCGCAGGTCACCGACTTGGCGCCCTGGCGGATCGACGTGCGGTTGCAGTCCATCGCCGTGTCGCCACCGCCCAGCACCACTACCTTCTTGCCTTTCATGTCGACGAAATCTTCCGGCGACTTTTCAAAGCCCAGGTTGCGGTTGACGTTGGCGATCAGGAAGTCCAGCGCGTCATAAACGCCCGGCAGATCTTCACCGGCAAAACCGCCTTTCATGTAGGTGTAGGTGCCCATGCCCATGAACACGGCATCGTATTCGGCGAGCAGTTGCTCCATGGTCACGTCCTTGCCGACCTCGGTGTTGAGGCGGAACTCGATGCCCATGCCGGTGAAGACTTCGCGGCGATTGCTCAGCACGGTCTTCTCGAGCTTGAACTCGGGGATGCCGAAGGTCAGCAGACCGCCGATTTCCGGGTTCTTGTCGAACACCACCGGGGTCACGCCACCACGCACCAGCACGTCGGCACAACCGAGGCCCGCCGGGCCTGCACCGATGATCGCGACACGCTTGCCGGTCGGTTTGACCTTGGACATGTCCGGGCGCCAGCCCATGGCGAACGCGGTGTCGGTGATGTACTTCTCGACCGAACCGATGGTCACCGCACCGAAACCGTCGTTGAGGGTGCAGGCACCCTCGCACAGACGATCCTGCGGGCACACCCGGCCACAGACTTCCGGCAGAGTGTTGGTCTGGTGCGACAGCTCGGCGGCCTGGAGGATGTTGCCCTCGGCCACCAGCTTCAGCCAGTTCGGAATGAAGTTGTGCACCGGGCACTTCCATTCGCAATACGGGTTGCCGCAACCCAGGCAGCGGTGGGCCTGGTCGGCCGACTGCTGGGGTTTGAACGGTTCGTAGATTTCCACGAACTCTTTCTTGCGTTGACGCAACAGTTTCTTCTTCGGATCCTTGCGCCCGACATCGATGAACTGGAAGTCGTTATTCAGACGTTCAGCCATTGTTAAAACCTCATCAAACTCTTCAGGCGCATATCACTGCGGGTTGGCACGAGTGCTGGAAAGCAACGACTTCAGGTTGGCAGCCTTCGGCTTGACCAGCCAGAAACGACGCAGGTAGTCATCGAGGTTCTCGGCGAGCTCACGACCCCACTCGCTGTCGGTTTCCGCGACGTACTCGTTCAGCACGTTCTGCAGGTGGCTGCGATAGGCTTCCATCGCCTCGCCGCTGATCCGCTGGATTTCCACCAGTTCGTGGTTGACCCGGTCAACGAAGGTGTTGTCCTGATCGAGCACGTAGGCGAAACCGCCGGTCATGCCAGAGCCGAAGTTGTAACCGGTCTTGCCCAGAACGCAGACAAAACCACCGGTCATGTACTCACAGCAGTGATCGCCAGTGCCTTCCACGACCGTGTGGGCACCGGAGTTGCGCACGGCGAAACGCTCGCCTGCGGTGCCGGCGGCGAACAGCTTGCCGCCCGTGGCGCCGTACAGGCAGGTGTTGCCGATGATGGCGCTTTCCTGAGTCTTATAAACGCTGCCCTTCGGCGGCACGATGGTCAGCTTGCCACCGGTCATGCCTTTGCCGACGTAGTCGTTGGCGTCGCCTTCAAGGTACATGTTCAGACCGCCGGCGTTCCACACGCCGAAGCTCTGACCGGCAGTGCCCTTGAAGCGGAAGGTGATCGGCGCTTTCGCCATGCCCTGGTTGCCGTGCTTGCGCGCGATTTCGCCGGAGATCCGTGCGCCGATCGAACGGTCGCAGTTGCAGATGTCCAGATCGAACTCGGCGCCGCTGAGGTCGTTGATCGCCGACGTCGCCATCTCGACCATTTTCTCGGCCAGCAGGCCCTGGTCGAAGGGCGGGTTGCGCTCGACGCCGCAGAACTGAGGCTTGTCCGCCGGGATGTGGTCGCTGCCGAGCAGCGGAGTCAGATCCAGGTGATGCTGCTTGGCGGTCTGGCCTTCGAGGATTTCCAGCAGATCGGTACGGCCGATCAGCTCTTCGAGGGAGCGCACGCCCAGCTTGGCCAGCCACTCACGGGTTTCTTCGGCGACGTAGGTGAAGAAGTTCACCACCATGTCGACGGTGCCGATGTAGTGATCCTTGCGCAACTTCTCGTTCTGAGTCGCGACGCCGGTGGCGCAGTTGTTCAGGTGGCAGATACGCAGGTATTTGCAGCCCAGCGCGATCATCGGTGCAGTACCGAAGCCGAAGCTTTCGGCGCCGAGGATGGCTGCCTTGATCACGTCGAGGCCGGTCTTCAGGCCGCCGTCGGTCTGTACCCGAACCTTGCCGCGCAGGTCGTTGCCGCGCAGGGTCTGGTGGGTTTCGGCCAGGCCGAGTTCCCACGGAGCGCCCGCGTATTTGATCGAGGTCAGCGGCGAAGCACCGGTGCCACCGTCATAGCCGGAAATGGTGATCAAGTCCGCATAGGCCTTGGCCACACCGGCGGCGATGGTGCCGACGCCCGCTTCAGCCACGAGTTTCACCGAAACCAGCGCCTTCGGGTTGACCTGTTTCAGGTCGAAGATCAGCTGCGACAAGTCTTCGATCGAATAGATGTCGTGGTGCGGCGGTGGCGAAATCAGGGTCACGCCCGGCACTGCGTAACGCAGCTTGGCGATCAGCCCGTTCACTTTACCGCCCGGCAGTTGCCCGCCCTCGCCCGGCTTGGCGCCCTGGGCGACCTTGATCTGCAGCACTTCGGCGTTGACCAGGTATTCCGGGGTCACACCGAAACGGCCGGTCGCGACCTGTTTGATTTTCGAGCTCTTGATGGTGCCGTAGCGCGCCGGGTCTTCGCCGCCTTCGCCGGAGTTGGAACGCGCACCGAGGCGGTTCATGGCTTCGGCCAGGGCTTCGTGAGCTTCCGGCGACAGGGCGCCCAGCGAGATACCGGCGGAGTCGAAGCGCTTGAGCACCGATTCCAGCGGCTCGACTTCACTGATGTCCAGCGGCGTGTCGAGGGTCTTGACCTTGAACAGGTCGCGGATCATCGACACCGGACGGTTGTCCACCAGCGAGGTGTATTCCTTGAATTTGGCGTAGTCGCCCTGCTGCACGGCGGCTTGCAGGGTGTTGACCACGTCCGGGTTGTACGCATGATATTCGCCACCGTGGACGAACTTCAGCAGACCGCCCTGCTGGATCGGCTTGCGCGGACTCCAGGCTTCGGTGGCCAGTGCTTTCTGCTCGGCTTCGATGTCGATGAAACGCGCACCTTTGATGCGGCTCGGCACGCCACGGAAGCTCAGGTCGCAGACTTCTTCGGACAGGCCGATGGCTTCGAACAGCTGAGCACCGCGATAGGACGCGATGGTCGAGATGCCCATCTTCGACAGGATCTTCAACAGACCTTTGGTGATGCCTTTGCGGTAGTTCTTGAACACCTCATAGAGGTCGCCCAGCACTTCACCGGTACGGATCAGGTCGCCCAGCACTTCGTACGCGAGGAACGGATAGACCGCCGAGGCGCCGAAACCGATCAGCACGGCGAAGTGGTGCGGATCGCGTGCGGTGGCGGTTTCAACCAGGATGTTGGAGTCGCAGCGAAGGCCTTTTTCGGTCAGGCGGTGGTGCACCGCGCCGGTGGCCAGCGAGGCGTGGATCGGCAGTTTGCCAGGAGCGATATGGCGATCGCTCAGTACGATCTGGGTACGACCGGCGCGCACGGCTTCTTCAGCCTGATCGGCGACGTTGCGGATCGCCGCTTCGAGGCCGACGCTTTCGTCGTAGTTGAGGTCGATGATCTGCCGCTCGAAACCCGGGCGGTCGAGGTTCATCAGCGAGCGCCACTTGGCCGGGGAAATGACCGGCGAGCTGAGGATCACGCGCGAAGCGTGCTCCGGCGATTCCTGGAAGATGTTGCGCTCGGCACCGAGGCAGATCTCCAGCGACATCACGATCGCTTCACGCAGCGGGTCGATCGGCGGGTTGGTCACCTGCGCGAACTGCTGGCGGAAATAGTCGTACGGCGTGCGCACGCGCTGGGACAGCACGGCCATCGGCGTGTCGTCGCCCATCGAGCCAACGGCTTCGTAGCCTTGTTCGCCAAGCGGACGCAGTACCTGATCGCGCTCTTCGAACGTGACCTGATACATCTTCATGTACTGCTTGAGCTGATCGACGTCGTAGAAAGCCGAACCGTGGTCGTTGTCTTCCATGGTCGCCTGGATGCGCAGGGCATTCTTGCGCAGCCATTGCTTGTACGGATGACGGGATTTGAGACGGTTGTCGATCGCGTCGGTGTCGAGGATCTGCCCGGTTTCGGTGTCCACGGCGAAGATCTGGCCCGGGCCGACACGGCCTTTGGCAATCACGTCCTCAGGCTTGTAGTCCCACACGCCGATTTCCGACGCGAGGGTGATGAAACCGTTGGTGGTGGTGACCCAGCGCGCCGGGCGCAGACCGTTACGGTCGAGCAGGCACACCGCGTAGCGACCGTCGGTCATTACCACGCCGGCCGGGCCGTCCCACGGCTCCATGTGCATCGAGTTGTACTCGTAGAACGCACGCAGATCCGGGTCCATGGTTTCGACGTTCTGCCACGCTGGCGGAATGATCATCCGCACGCCACGGAACAGGTCGATGCCGCCGGTGACCATCAGCTCAAGCATGTTGTCCATGCTCGAGGAGTCGGAACCGACACGGTTGACCAGCGGGCCGAGTTCTTCCAGATCCATCAGATCGTTGGTGAACTTGGTGCGACGGGCCTGGGCCCAGTTGCGGTTGCCGGTGATGGTGTTGATCTCGCCGTTATGGGCGAGGAAGCGGAATGGCTGGGCCAGCGGCCATTTCGGCAGGGTGTTGGTGGAGAAGCGCTGGTGGAACACGCAGATTGCGGTTTGCAGGCGCTCGTCACTCAGGTCCGGATAGAACGCGGCCAGGTCGGCCGGCATCATCAGGCCTTTATAGATGATGGTCTTGTGGGAAAAGCTGCAGATGTAGTGGTCGGTGTCGGCGGCGTTGGCCACCGACGAACGACGACGGGCGCTGAACAGCTTGACCGCCATGTCCTGATCGCTCAGGCCTTCGCCGCCGATGTACACCTGCTCGATCTGTGGCAGGCGCTCAAGGGCCAGGCGGCCGAGGACGCTGGTGTCGATCGGCACTTTACGCCAGCCGATCAGTTGCAGGCCTTCGGCCAGGATCTCGCGGTTCATGTTCTCGCGAGCGGCTTCGGCCTTGGCCGGATCCTGATTGAAGAAGACCATGCCCACGGCATATTGCTTGGGCAGCTCGACGCTGAAGGTTTCCTGGGCAATGGCACGCAGGAACGCGTCGGGCTTTTGAATCAGCAGACCGCAACCGTCACCGGTCTTGCCGTCGGCATTAATCCCACCGCGGTGGGTCATGCAGGTCAGGGCCTCGATGGCCGTTTGCAAAAGGGTATGACTGGGTTCGCCCTGCATATGGGCTATCAGGCCGAAACCGCAGTTATCCTTGAATTCATCTGGTTGGTACAGACCTGCTTTCATAGACACTTTCTCACCAGGCTGCCTCTTTTCGAGGCAAATTTCTTTTCAATTCAACCACTTGCATCTCGCGCCGAACGTACGCCGGCTTAGCGGGGGCAAAAGGGTGGTCATTGTACACAGCGACACAGAGGCTCACAAATTTGACGACGAAATGTCGCAAATTCATGTCGCATTTGTGAAAGGTTTAAAGCGATCTGCTGTGCTAGTCAAAACTTTTTTAATTTTGACCGCAACGACTCAAAGACTACTGTGACGCAGACACCACAAGGCACGCGGTCTGTAGAGACGGCGCGCACTTGTAGAGATTTTGAGGTGCTTGGAGAGGCGGCCTGGGTAAGGCCGCCGAATCTTCAGCGAGTTGTTGCCAGTTCCTGTTGGACGCTGGCGACAGTGCGAGGCCAAGGTTTACCAGCCTGAACCTTCGCTGGCAAGGCCTTGATGGCAGAAACGGCTGCATCACGGCTGGCGAAGTTGCCATAGGTGATCACGTAGAGAGGCTTGCCGTTGAGGACTTTCTTGAAATAACGGTACTCGCCGCCCTGCTCCTTGACGAAGTTCTGCGCGGTCGCTTCGGAGCTGGTACCAAGGATCTGCACCACGTAGTTGCTGGTCGGCTGACCGGCGTACCAGCTGCCACCGGCAGCCTTGGCGACGGTGACCGGCTTCTCGGCCGGTTTGGCGGCGGCAACAGGCTTGGCAGGCGCCGGAGCCGGTTTCGCTGCTGGAGCTGCCGGAACAGGAGCAGGCTTGGCGGTAGCGACCTGGGTCGGCGCCGGGGTCGGCTTCGGTGCCGGAACTGGAACCGGGGTCGGTGCAGGGCCGGCCTGAACGCCCGCCGGCGGCGCAGTGGTGGTCACGGTCGGCGGCGTGTTGCTGGAGCCTTCAACCGGCACACCGTCGTCGCCTTCAGTGATACCACCCGCGGCTTCAGCCAGCGGACCGCGCATTACCGGCTGCGAGTTGCCGACCAATGGCAGCGGCATCGGCTGGGTATTGCCGTTGAATTCGACGGACGGTGCGCCACCCGCTTGCGGCGTACCCTGGCCCAAGGGCAGTTGCGCCTGCTCGTTGGCCGGCGCACCGGTGGTCGGTGCCTTGTTGCGACCCGGCATCAGCCAGGCGGCAGCGACCGCGACCACAACGACGGCGGAAATCGCCAATACGTGTTTCTTCGGCATGTTGAACCCCATACTTGGACGCTTGACCGCAGAGCGGCTGGCAATCATGACTTCGATCAGAGCATCGCGAGCAACCTGGTTGATGTTGCCCGGCCAACCCTCGGAGCTTTCGTGAATATCAGAGATCTGATCCGCGGTGAAAAGTTCGACACCCCGGCCCGCGCCTTCTAGCCGCTGGTCGAGATACTCGCGGGTTTCTTCTTCGGTGTACGGCTGCAATTCGATGACGTGGAAGCGCTCTTCCTCGAGGTGCAAAGCCTCGAGCTGCGCGATCAGCGACGACTCACCGAACAGGAACACATGCGGGCGGCCTTCCGGCGCGCCGGCGCCCAGCGCCATCAAGGCTTCAAGCGCGGACTCGTCGAGCTGCTCGGCATCGTCCACCAGCAGATAGACTTCCTGACCGGTCAGCGCCAGCTGCACGACCTGATCGAGGATCGCCCCGACTTCGGCCTGGGCCACGTCCAGCGCCTGGGCGATCTGGCGCAGCACACCAGCTGCATCGCCGGCGCCACGGGCGGAAACGACGACGCTCTGCACCGATTGCTTGTTGGTGCTGGCAACCAGCGCCTGACGCAGCAGGGTCTTGCCGCTGCCCTGCGGGCCGGTGACCACCAGCAGCAACTGGCTGTAACGCGCCAGATGATGCAACTGACCCAGCACCGGCTTGCGCTGGGCCGGGAAGAATTTGAAGCCCGGCACCCGCGGCGCGAAAGGGTCGTGACTTAACTGGAAATGGCCGAGGAACGCCTCGTCGGCATGCAAACTAGTCATCGGAATCTTATTAACCTTTAAGCTGAGCCAGAGCGCGGTAATCCGCTCCCAGCGTGGCCTGTAGAACCTCT
Source organism: Pseudomonas sp. CH235 (assembly GCF_004368175.1). Lineage (NCBI taxonomy): Bacteria > Pseudomonadati > Pseudomonadota > Gammaproteobacteria > Pseudomonadales > Pseudomonadaceae > Pseudomonas > Pseudomonas sp. CH235. Next base: position 9,626 of record NZ_RRZJ01000038.1, on the reverse strand, counting down.
TTCGGATAATCGTCGGTCACCACCGCTTCGCCCATCCGGCGCAGCAGCACCAGGCGCAAGCGACCGTCGATCACTTTTTTGTCAATTGCCATGTGTTCAAGAAAATCGGCTTCGGTCATCTCTTCCGGCGGAACCACCGGCAGACCGGCACGCTTGAACAGGCGAATGCCGCGATCGCGCTCCTGCTCACTGATCCAGCCCAGGCGCGCGGACATTTCCAGCGCCATCACGGTGCCAGCGGCGACCGCTTCGCCATGCAACCAGACACCATAGCCCATGTGGGTTTCGATGGCGTGGCCAAAGGTGTGGCCGAGATTGAGCGTGGCCCGTACGCCGGTTTCCTTCTCGTCGGCGCCGACCACTGCAGCCTTGGCGGCGCAGGAGCGCTCGATGGCATAGGTCAGGGCCGTTTGATCCAGAGCACGCAGGGCGTCGACGTTGTCTTCGAGCCAGGTCAGGAACGGCTCGTCGCAGATCAGGCCGTACTTGATGACTTCCGCCAGACCAGCCGACAGCTCGCGCGCTGGCAGGGTTTTCAGGGACGCGGTATCGATCAGCACCACGTTCGGCTGATAGAACGCGCCGACCATGTTCTTGCCCAGCGGATGGTTGATCCCGGTCTTGCCGCCCACCGACGAATCGACCTGGGACAGCAGCGTGGTAGGAATCTGGATGAAATCGACGCCGCGCTGGTAGCAGGCGGCCGCGAAACCGGCCATGTCGCCGATCACACCGCCGCCGAGGGCGATCACCGTGGTGCGACGGTCATGACGGGCGGTCAGCAGGCCGTCGAAGATCAGTTGCAGGGTTTCCCAGTTCTTGAAGGCTTCGCCGTCGGGCAGCACCACGGAAACCACCGAGAACTGCGCCAGGCTGCGGGTCAGACGTTCGAGATAGAGCGGCGCAACGGTCTCGTTGGAGATGATTGCCACTTGCCGCCCGTGGATATGCGGGGCCAGCAGTTCAGGCTGGTCCAGTAATCCTTCGCCAATGTGAATCGGGTAGCTGCGCTCGCCTAGGTCGACCTTGAGTGTCTGCATGTGTCCCCACGATGAAGATGAAGCAGGCGTCCTGCCTGGAATTATCGAATGTTCACGGCATGTGCTGGTGTGACGCCACTCGCACGCCATCCGCCACAACCCTTGGCGGCCATTACAGGTCGCCGAGGATAGCGCATTTCGTGCGGCGCTTTAACGGGGCGGAAGTTGCTGCAGGCGGTCGAGAATATCGAGCACGACCATGCGCGGTGGCCGCTCGTCGGTTTCCACCACCAGATCGGCGATTTCCCGATAGAGCGGATCACGGATCGCCAGCAGATCGCGCAAGGTTTTTTCCGGATTGGCAGTGCGCAGCAACGGCCGGTTGCGGTCGCGAGAGGTGCGGCCGACCTGCTGCTCGACGGAGGCGTGCAGATACACGACGCGCCCGCCCTCGTGCAGGGCCTTGCGGTTGGCATCGCGCATCACGGCGCCGCCGCCGGTCGCCAGCACCACGCCATCGAACGCGCACAGCTCGGCGATCATCGCCTGCTCACGGTCACGAAAGCCGGGCTCGCCTTCCTTGTCGAAGATCCACGGGATATTGGCGCCCGTACGCAGTTCAATTTCCTTGTCGGAATCCTTGAACGGCAGGCGCAGCTCTTTGGCCAGTAATCGGCCGATGGTGCTTTTTCCAGCCCCCATCGGTCCTACAAGAATCAAATTTCGCACAGAATCAACGACTCACAGCAATCGCCTGGTTATTCATGATACGCGGAGTGAGAAATACCAGCAGCTCGGATTTTTTCTCCGAAACCACATCACGCCGGAAAAGGCGGCCAAGATACGGCACATCGCCAAGAAATGGCACCTTATCTACAACCTTGCTCTGAGTATTTGAGAAAACGCCCCCGATCACGATGGTCTCGCCGTCGTTCACCAGCACCTTGGCATTGACCTCGTTTTTCTTGATCGGCGGTACATCCTGCACTTTGTTCAGGTAGTCCGGTTCGTCCTTGGTGACCTTGACCTCCATGATGATGCGGTTGTCCGGGGTGATCTGCGGCGTCACTTCCAGCGACAGCGACGCCTCCTTGAAGGACACCGACGTGGCGCCGCTGGAGCTGGCTTCCTGATACGGAATCTCGGTGCCCTTGAGGATCTTCGCGGTTTCCTTGTCGGAGGTGACCACCTTGGGCTGCGAGACGATTTCGCCGTTGCCGGTCTTCTCCATCGCGGTCAGCTCAAGGTCGAGCAAGACGTTGTCGGTGATGAACGCGATGCCGATCCCGGACGTGTTATTGACCGTGCCCATGTCGACGAACGGCGAATTGGTGCTGGTGCTGCCCGGCGTGCCGATGGTGGTCGACGAGCCATTGCTGACCCCGGAAGTGTTCCAGTTGCCCTTGTTCTGGATCGAGCCGCCCCAACGCACACCCAGGCTCTTGTCGTAATCGACGTTGGCTTCGACGATCCGCGCCTCGATCATCACCTGACGCACCGGGATATCCAGCTGCGCCACGATCCGCCGCAGCTCGTCGAGGCGATCCTGGGTCTGGTAGGCAATGATGTTGTTGGTCCGTTCATCGACGGTGATCGAACCCCGTTCGTCGACCTTGGCCTCGGCACTGGTGACCGACTGGAACAGCTTGGCGATGTCCGCAGCCTTGGCGTAGTTCACTTGCAGCAGTTCGCGGCGCAGCGGCGCCAGTTCGGCGATCTGTTTCTGCGATTCCAGTTCCTGCCGTTCGCGGGCGGCGATTTCATCTGCCGGTGCCACCAGCAGCACATTGCCGACCTTGCGCTTGTCCAGGCCTTTGGTCTTGAGCACCAGATCCAGCGCCTGATCCCACGGCACGTTCTGCAGGCGCAAGGTAATGCCGCCCTGCACCGTATCGCTGGCCACCAGATTGAGGTTGGTGAAGTCGGCGATCAGTTGCAGCACCGAACGCACATCGATGTCCTGAAAGTTGAGAGAGAGCTTTTCGCCGTTATAGCTGTTGCGGTCGGCGTTGCGCTTTTGCAGGTCATCGACGGTCAACGGCCGGATGCTTACAGTCAGCTTGTTGTCGGTCTGGTAAGTGGAATAGTCGAAAGTACCGCTGGGTTCGACGGTGATCGTCGCCCGATCACCGCTGACACCGGCATTGACGAACTGCACCGGGGTGGCGAAATCCTTGACGTCGAGGCGCACCCGCAGCGGCTCGGGCAATTGGGTACGGGCGAAATTGAGGATGATCTTGCCGTCGTGTTCCTGAATGTCCGGGGCAATGGCCGGGTCGGACAGATCAATGACCACATTGCCCTCACCTGCCGTACCACGCTGGAAATCGACGCCGCGAATGGCCCTGGCGGTCGGCGCAAACGTGCGGACCGGCGCTGCCGCAGGTGCTGCGCGCGGCGCACGAGCCGCCGTACGCTGGGCAACGGCTTTGCTGCCTTGCCCGACCACCACGAACACCGTATTGCCTTCGACCCGGGTGTCGTACGGCGCCAGTTGCGTCAGGCTGATGATCAGCCGCGTCCGGTTATTGGCCTCGACCACCGTGGCCGTGCGGGCATTGCCACTGCCCAGATCGCGAGTCTTGCTCGCCAGCTGACTGGCGACACCCGGCAGATCGAGGGCAATCCGTGCCGGCGAGTCGGTGGTGTAGCCCTTGGGCTGCGGAGGCGGGCCGTCGAATGACAGCTTCAGCTCGACCCGGTCGCCCGGCAGTGCCGCGACGTCCAGCGCCTTCAGATTGGCTGCCTGTACCATCGGTGAAAGCAGCGCCATCCATAGCGAAAAACCGAGGGTGGAAAAAATCCTGTTCATTATTCGACTTCCACTTATGAGTGCTCTTTCAAAGGAATGGTGCGCGGCCGCTCAAGCCAGGCGCCCTGGCCATCCGGAACGATTTCCACCACCTCGACCTGTGAAGCGCTGATCGCAACGATCCGCCCGTCGTTGCGCCCCAGGTAATCGCCGACCTTTAGCCGATGAACCCCGCCCGCCCCCCGCAGCAAAGCGAAGGAACCGGAGGCGTTGGCAATCGTGCCAACCATTTCGAACTGCTCGATGTTGAAACCTTCGAGGTATTGCTTGACCCGGTTGGGATCGGGTTTCACGTCCCGCGAGCCGTGTTTCTGCCCGGCCAGATCGACCCGTAGCTGACGCGAAAACGGACTGCGCAGGTTGGCGGCGCTGTAGGTGAATGTCGGGTAGGAGCGGAAGGTCGGGGTCGGCTCGATCTTGCCCGGCGGACGCAGGCGCACTTCATTCATGTAGGCGTCGAGGTCACTGAAGTCATCGCCGCCACAGCCACCGAGCATCAATAACAATGCCGACAAGGCGATAAAACGGATCGGGCTCATTTTTGCAGCCCCTTGTCGTTGTAGCGGTAGGTCTTGGCGAGAATGCTCATGCGCAGCTTCGGCCCGCCTTCGGGATTGGCTGGCGCCAACTCGAAATCGTGCAGAGTGACGATCCGAGGCAACCCCGCCACGCCGCTGACGAAAGTCGCAAGGTCGTGATAGGCACCGGTCACAGTGATCTGGATGGGCAGCTCGATGTAGAACTGCTGGGTGACCTCCGGCAGCAGTTTGATCTCTTCGAATTCAAGACCACTGCCCAGCCCGGTGCGGGTGATGTCTTCCAGCAACCCCGGCACTTCGGTGTCACTGGGCAATTGCCGCAACAGCACACCGAACGAGTTTTCCATCTCCTTCATCTGCTGGGTGTACAGCTCCAGATTGGCCGCCATGCGCGCCTTGCTCGCGAATTGCTCCTTGAGGGTGACCTCCTCCTCACGCTTGAGCTCGAGCTGGTTCTCCAGGTCACTGATGAAAAAGTTATAGCCAAGCGCCATGACCAGCACCATCAACAGCCCGCCGGCCAGGGTTTTGACCACTGGCGGCCAGGAGCCGATGTTGCTGGTGTCCAGGTCGTTGAAATCGACATTGCGCAGGCTGTCCAGCCACTCGGACGGCTTCATTGGTCGTCCTCCTCGATCCGGGGTCGAGTCTGGCGAACGGTCAGCTGGAAGACGTTGGCCTGATCCACCTGGCCAGCGGTGGTGGCTTTCACTTCATTGAGGTTGGGCGCATCGAACCAGTCGGAGGCATCAAGGTTGCGCATCAGGTCGGACACCCGATTGTTCGACTCCGCCGCGCCGCTGATCGACAGGGTATTGCCGACCATTTTCACGTCCGTGAAATACACCCCGTCGGGCAAGGTGCGCGCCAGCTGATCGAAGATCCGCCCGCTGATCTGCCGGTTGCCCTGCAAGTCCTGGATGATGCGCATGCGCTCTACCAGTTGCTGACGATGGGCCTTGAGCTCGCTGATCTGCTTGATCCGTTCGTCGACCACGGCGATCTGCTTGCCGATGTAGTCATTGCGCGCAACCTGCCGCGCGATGGCGGCGCTGATGATCTGGTCGGCAATGAGCACCGCCCCCACCGAGCCGACCACCACGCCGGTCAAGGCCAGCAGGAAGCGTTTGCGCCGTTCTTCGCGGCGCTCCTCGCGCCAGGGTAAAAGGTTGATCCGCGCCATCAGTCGAAACTCCTGAGCGCGAGCCCGCAGGCAATCATCAGGGCCGGCGCATCGCTCGCCAGGGCCCCGGCGTTGACCTTGCTGCTCAAGGCCATGTCGGAAAACGGGTTGGCGACCTGGGTCGGGGTGTTCAGACGCTCTTCGATCAGCCGATCGAGCCCGGGCACCGACGCCGTGCCGCCGGCCAGCAGAATATGGTCGACGGCGTTGTACTGGCCGGAGGCGAAAAAGAACTGCAGGGAGCGCGACACCTGCTGCACCAGCGCCTCGCGAAACGGTTGCAGCACCTCGCTGACGTAATCGTCCGGCAGGCCGCCCTGCTTTTTGGCGAGTCCCGCCTGTTCAAGGGTCAGGCCATAACGGCGCTGAATTTCCTCGGTCAGCTGTCGACCGCCGAACAGCTGTTCGCGGGTATAGATGATCCGGCCGTTGTGCAGGACGCTGAGGGTGGTCATGGTGGCGCCGATGTCGACCACGGCCACCGTCAGCCGATCCTGTGACGCGGCCAGTTGCGTGGCCAGCAGGCCGAACGAGCGCTCCAGCGCATAAGCCTCGACATCCACCACCCGCGCCGTCAGCCCGGCCAGTGCAAGCGCCGCTTCGCGGACTTCGACGTTTTCCTTGCGACAGGCGGCCAGCAGCACGTTGACCCGCTCGGGGTTGCGCGGCGAAACGCCCTGGACTTCGAAGTCGATGGCGACCTCGTCCAGCGGATAGGGAATGTATTGATCGGCCTCGATCTTGAGCTGGTTTTCCAGTTCGTCGTCGGACAGCCCGGCGTCCATTTCGATGACCTTGGTGATCACCGCAGATCCAGCCACCGCCACCGCCACGGTTTTCAACCCGGTACGCGCCTTGACCAGCACCCGGGACAGGGCCTGGCCGACGCCCTCGAGCTCGGCGATGTTCTTTTCGACCACGGCGTTGGCCGGCAACGGCTCCACCGCGTACGCCTCGACCCGGTAGCGCTCCCCCTGACGGCTCAGCTCCAGTAGCTTCACCGACGTGGAGCTGATATCGATCCCCAGTAACGTATTGGCCTTTTTATTGAAGAGTCCTAGCACTACCAATTCCCTATGACTTTCCGTGAGTTACGGACTCTGTAATGCGCATTGCGTTCCCTCGCCCCGTCTTGACAGAAGCGCAAATGACGCCCCCAGCGGAAAAGTGCTTATAATGCCCAGCGTTTTTTTCCGCTTTTTACTGCCGGCGCGGGTCGTTCTGTGTGTTAGCCGGGACCCTGTCGCCCAATTCATTCTTTGCCGTGGATGTCCAAAAGCCTTGATTCGTCTGCTGAAATTTTTCGGTTGGTCCATCGTCGCCGTTTTCTGCGGACTGCTTTTAGGTCTCAGCGGCGCGTTTCTTTACCTTAGTCCGGGTTTGCCATCTGTGGAGGCGCTGAGAAGCATTCAGTTGCAGATTCCGCTCCGGGTCTACAGCAGCGACAACAAGTTGATCGCAGAATTTGGCGAAATGCGCCGCACACCGATCCGTTTCGCCGACATTCCCCCCAATTTCATCAATGCGTTACTAAGTGCTGAAGACGACAACTTCGCCAACCACTACGGCGTCGATCCAAGCAGCCTGATGCGCGCCGCGACCCAACTGGTCAAGAGCGGGCACATCCAGTCCGGCGGCAGCACCATCACCATGCAGGTGGCGAAGAACTTCTTCCTGACCAGCGAACGCAGCTTCTCGCGCAAGACCACGGAAATCTTGCTGGCCCTGCAGATCGAGCGGCAATTGACCAAGGACGAGATCCTTGAGCTGTACGTGAACAAGATCTATCTGGGCAACCGCGCCTACGGCATCGAGGCGGCGGCGCAGGTGTATTACGGCAAGTCGATCCGCGAGGTCAGCCTGGCGCAGATGGCGATGATCGCCGGCCTGCCGAAAGCCCCGTCGCGCTTCAACCCGCTGGCCAACCCGGCGCGCAGCAAGGAGCGTCGCGACTGGATCCTCGGGCGTATGTACAAGCTCGGCAAGATCACCGAAGCCGACTACACCGCCGCGATCAACGAGCCGCTGAACGCCAGCTATCACGTGCCGACCCCGGAAGTGAACGCGCCGTACATCGCCGAAATGGCCCGTGCCGAAATGGTCGGTCGCTACGGCAGCGACGCCTATACCGAAGGTTTCCGCGTTACCACCACGGTGCCGAGCAATCTCCAGGAAATGGCCAACACCGCGCTGCACGAAGGCCTGATGACCTACGACCAGCGTCACGGCTACCGTGGTCCTGAATCGCGCCTGCCGGGCAAGACCCGCGAAGCCTGGGCCACCGAACTGACCAAGCAACGCACCATCAGCAGCCTCGAACCGGCCATCGTCACCCAGGTCGACAAGAACGGCCTGCAAGTGCTGACCCGCACCGGCGAAGAGCACGTGGCATGGGACACCATGAAATGGGCACGCCCGTTCCTCAACACCAACAGCATGGGTGCCGCGCCGCGTCAGCCGTCGGATGTGGCACAGATCGGCGACCTGATTCGCGTGCAGCGCCAGCCGAACAATTCGCTGAAGTTCAGCCAGATTCCGCAGGCGCAAGGCGCGCTGGTGTCGCTGGATCCGCAGAACGGCGCGATCCGTTCGCTGGTCGGCGGCTTCGCCTTCGAGCAGAGCAACTACAACCGCGCGATGCAGGCCAAGCGTCAGCCGGGTTCGAGCTTCAAGCCGTTCGTCTACAGCGCCGCACTGGATAACGGCTACACCGCCGCCAGTCTGGTCAACGACGCGCCGATCGTGTTCGTCGACGAGTACCTGGACAAGGTCTGGCGTCCGAAGAACGACACCAACACCTTCCTCGGCCCGATCCGTCTGCGTGAAGCGCTGTACAAGTCGCGCAACCTGGTTTCGATCCGCCTGCTGCAGGCGATGGGCGTGGGCAAGACCATCGACTACATCACCCGTTTCGGCTTCAACAAGCAGGACCTGCCGCCAAACCTGTCCCTGGCGCTGGGCACCGCGACCCTGACGCCAATGGAGATCGCCACCGGCTGGAGCACCTTCGCCAACGGCGGCTACAAGATCACCCCGTACATCATCGACAAGATCGAAAGCCGCAATGGCGACACGCTGTTCGTCGCCAATCCGCCGACCGTACCGCAGGGCGGCGCGGCCACCGATGGCATCGCGGCACCCGCTACCGAGTCGTTTACCGTCAATGCCGCGCCGGTTCCGGGTGAAGCGCCGGGCAGCGCGGCTGTGCCGCAAGCTCCAGCAGTCGCCGAGCGCATCGTCGATGGCCGCACCACTTACATCCTCAACAGCATGTTGCAGGACGTGATCAAGCTCGGCACCGGCCGTCGCGCACTGGCCCTGGGCCGCAGCGACATCGCCGGCAAGACCGGTACCACCAACGAATCCAAGGACGCGTGGTTCTCCGGCTACAACGCCGACTACGTGACCACCGTGTGGACCGGTTTCGACCAGCCGGAAAGCCTCGGTCGCCGAGAGTTCGGCGGCACCGTGGCACTGCCGATCTGGATGAACTACATGGCCGCCGCGCTCAAGGACAAGCCGCCGCACGTCCAGCCGGAGCCGGAAGGCATCCTCAGCCTGCGGGTGGATCCGGTCAGCGGTCGTGCGGCATCGCCGAGCACACCAGGCGCGTACTTCGAGCTGTTCAAGGCTGAGGACACGCCACCGTCGGTCAATGAGATCGGCAACGGCACAGTTCCGGGCAGTCCGCTGCCGGCGGATGAACAGGCGCCGATCGATCTGTTCTGATCCTCAACTGCCAAAAAGCCCCGCCTTCGTGAGAAGTGCGGGGCTTTTTGTTTTCTGTCGTACCGAGAATGGCGTTTCACATCAAAGGCCGCCCTCACCCTAGCCCTCTCCCAGGGGGAGAGGGGACTGACCGAGGTGTCTGGCGCTGTACGTCGACCTGAATAACCGAGTCGATTATGGATTCACAGCAAGGCCTTCACGTCGGCGTAACTCATCAATATCCCCCATTCGGTCCCCTCTCCCCCTGGGAGAGGGTTAGGGTGGGTAAAGACCGGGTACATCCTTTACGTTTGAGACCGGGGACATGGTTTACAGGTATCAATCATGGTCAGGAGGTGCTGACCATGCCCTGGAATCAAGAGTCCCCGATGGATCAACGAGTG
>NZ_RRZJ01000037.1:0-60354 GCF_004368175.1 Pseudomonas sp. CH235 | reverse complement strand
GGGATTTATCCGGGGGTGGGAGCGCAGCGACCGTGCGGCGCAGCCGCATGCATCGAGAGGAGGTGCAGCGAAGCAAACCGTAGGCGATGCCCCCGGATGAATCCCGGAACGAAGGAACACCGAGCCAAAGCGAGGTGCCGAACGCAGGGGCCCAGCCTTTTGGTTCCTTTTTGGCGTTTGAAAAAGGGACTCGCCGTAAGGGCGAAACCGCCAGCCGGAGCACCCGTAGAAACGGATATGAACGCAATAAAACGCGAACCTGGTCGGCCCAAAGGCCGCCAAGGTCAAAGCCGAAAGTGCCCCACCATCCCCCGCAACTCACTCCCCAACTGCGCCAGCTCAACACTCGAAGCCGCATTCCCGCGCATGGCAATCGAAGACTGATCCGCACTCGCCCGAATACTCGTCACACTGCGATTGATCTCCTCGGCCACCGAACTCTGCTCCTCGGCCGCCGCCGCAATCTGCTGGTTCATCTGCTGAATCAACGAAACCGCCGCCGCAATACTCCCCAACGCACTCTCGGTCTGCAACGCATCACTCACCGCCAGCTTCACCAACTCGCCACTGCTCTGAATCTGCTGCACCGACGAATGCGCCGCCGAACGCAAGGCACTGACCAGCCGCTCGATCTCCTCGGTCGACTGCTGCGTGCGTCGAGCCAGTGCCCGCACCTCATCGGCGACCACCGCAAAGCCCCTGCCCTGCTCGCCCGCCCGCGCCGCTTCGATCGCCGCGTTGAGCGCCAGCAGGTTGGTCTGCTCGGCGACACTCTTGATCACCCCCAGCACCGTGCCGATATTCTGGATTTCCGCACTGAGGCTTTCGATGCTCGAACTGGCCGACGTCGCCGAATCCGCCAGTTGCTCGATCCGCGCCATGCTCTGACGCACCACCTGCTGGCCGCTTTCGACCTTGCCATCGGCGGTCTGCGCCGCGAGCGCCGCTTCTTCGGCATTGCGCGCCACATCGTGCACGGTGGCGGTCATCTGGTTCATGGCCGTGGCGACCTGTTCGGTTTCCTCTTTCTGGCTGCTGACCTCAAGGTTGGTCTGCTCGGTCACCGCCGACAGCGATTGCGCCGAACTCGCCAGCTGTTCGATCCCCGCCTGCAACCCGCTGACAATCGTGCTCAAACCCGCGCCCATCTGCTGCATGGCCAGCATCAACTGACCGATTTCGTCCCGCCGGGTGACCTCGATCGTTGCACTCAGATCACCGGCCGCAATCTGTTGCGCCACATGAATCACGCTGCGCAACGGCGCCACAATCAGTCGGGTGATCACCCACGCCGCGATCAGCCCGACCAGCAACGCCAGCGCCGACGAGCCAATGATCAGCACCGAATTCTTTTTCAGTTCGCCCTGCATCGCGCCGTCTTGCGCGACATACGCCTGATCGACCCGCGCCACGACTTCGTCGGCTCGCTGATGCAACTGCTGATAGACAGTCTTTTCCTGGGCCAGCAACCCGGTGTACTCGGCAAGCTTGTCGCTGAAACCGGCAATGTGTCCGGACACTTCATTGAGTACCGTCAGGTAACCCTCGTCCTTGACCGTGGACTTGAGCTGCTCAGCCTGCGCCTGGGCTTGCGCAGCCTGTTCGATATTGCCTTGGCCGGCGCTGTCGTCACCCTTGCGGCTTTGATCCAGTCGCACCCGCGCTTCGCTCATCGCCTGCAACATCAAGCGCGAAACCTGGCTGACCTGACCGGCCTGCTCGATGAATTGCGCGCCGTCCTTGCCCTCGCTGTCTTTCAGGGTGTACACGCCGTCGTCGGCCAGACCGGCCTGCAACACATCGAGATTGTTGGCGACGCTGGACACCGACCAACTGGCCATCTCCAGCGCCAGGTCCTTGGCCTGGGACAACGAGACGAATTCATCGAACGCCTTGCGGTAAGCGCTCAATGACTGTTGGACGTCGTTCATGACCGACTCATTGCCCGGCGACAAAATCTTGAGCTGGTCGGCCATGGCGATCAGACCGTCGACACCCTCATGCAAGGCATCGACGGTTTTCGGGTTGCCGTGCAAGGCGTAGTCCTGCTCCAGCAGCCGCACCTTGAGCAAGCCACTGTTGAGCGATGACATCTGCTTGAGGCCGTCGAAGCGCTGACTGATGGTTTGCAGGGACCAGACGCCAATGGCTGCCACCAGTGCAGTCAGCAGCAACACCAGCACAAACCCGATACCCAGTTTTTTTGCCATACCGAGGTTGGCAAAACGTCCTTGCACGGCCGAAATCATTGCGCGTAGTCCCCTGCCATAGTCTGTTGTCGAAGATTCGCAACGGCCTTGAACCAGCACAAGTCTCTGGCGTCGGAATAATGGCAAAAAGCTACGCACGCGTCGTTTTCAGAACGCTTGAGGTCGATCCACGGTCGTGCTGCGAAAAAACTGTCGTGCTCGGGGATCACAGGCGTAAGCCACGTTGATGCGCTGCCAGTCGCAGGCTTCGCCACTGGGGCTGAACGAGGTTGCACAAGCCAGTTGCACCCCGCAGCGCGAGGCATGCCTGCGCAAATGCGCTTCATCCGCCAGCGGCGCGCGCGCCCAGATGAACAGGCCGCCCGTGGGCTTGCCGAATACTTCCCACTCGGCATCTTCCAGGGCCTGCAAAGCCGCCGCACGATCAGTATTGAGGCGCTGGCGCTGGCGCTGCACCAGTTTGCGATAGGCGCCACTGGCCAGCATCCCGGCCAGCACCGCCTCGCAGAACCTCGAGGTGCCCATGCAACTGATCGTCTTGATCCGCGCCATCCGCTCGATCAGCTCGCCATCGGCCAACACGAAACCCACTCGCAGCGAGCTGCTCAGGGTCTTGGAAAAGCTGCCGACGTAAATCACCCGTCCCTCGTCATCCAGCGCTGCCAGTCGAGTGCCGCTGCCATTGTGCAGGTCAGCGTAAACATCATCTTCGATCAGCCGCAGATCGTAGAGCCTGCTCAACTCCAGGATACGTCGGGCGACCGCCGGCAGCAGGCAACTGCCCGTGGGATTGTGATGGTGACTGTTGATGAACAACGCGGCGGGCCGAAACTGTTGCAGCAACGCCTCGAGCGCCTCGAGATCCGGCCCGCCCGGCGTGCGGCGAACCTCCAGCATGCGCACGCCGTGCAAGCGCAGGAGATCGAACAGCGGCGCATAACCGGGCGTCTCGACCACCACGCAATCACCGGCCTTGAAAAGGGTACGCACGATCAGGTCCAGTCCGTGGCTGGCGCCGGCGGTGGTCATCACCTGTTCTGCCACGGCCCTGATACTCAGCAATCCCAGGCGCTTGATGATCTGTTCGCGTAACGCCGGCAGCCCCAGAGGCGTGCTGTAGTTGAACAGACTGGCCATGTCGGCGCGCGCCACTTCGCGGATCGCATAGGCGAGATCATCGGGCTCGCGCCAACTCTCCGGCAGGACGCCACTTCCCAGCGTCAAACCGCCGCGCCATCGGGCGGCTGGATCCCCCCCGCTGCGCTCTCCCTCACACCCGGTGCCATCGATCGCCTTGCAGCAATCGGGCAATGAAGACGCCACCATAAATCCCGAGCCCTGACGCGAGGCCAGAACCCCTTGCGCCACAAGGCGCTCGCAAGCTTCCATGACGCAGGACTGGCTGAGCAGATTGCACCGTGCGATCTCTCGCACGGAGGGCAGACGCGTCGTCGGCGGCACTTGCCCCTGCATGATCCACTCGGTCAACCCGTCAACAATCTGCTGTACGACCGGCACCATTGCCTGTCGGTCAATTCTCAATTCCATGAGCGCGCAAACTCCTGTCCGTTTTTGCTGGCGGCAGTAAATCACAGCCACGTCCTTGAGACTGTGCGACAAAACCGCCAAAAACCTCCTTTCTCAATATTTGAAACACATTGTTTAGCGAATTCACGGAGCCGCCCCCGAGACGAAAAAAGCCCGCCGATGGGCGGGCTCGTTCATGCATCAGCCAATGGCCTCTCAGAAGGCGGTCACGCCACCATCCACGGCCAGCGAATGGCCGGTGGTAAACGCTGCGCCATCACTGCACAGGTACAGCACGGCGCTGGCAATTTCCTCGACCTTGCCGATGCGCCCGACCGGGTGCATGGCGTTGGCGAATTCGCCTTTTTTCGGATCCGCTTCGTAGGCGCGGCGGAACATGTCGGTGTCGATCACTGCCGGGCATACGGCGTTGACGCGGATTTTCTTCTTGGCGTATTCGATCGCAGCCGATTTGGTCAGGCCGATCACCGCATGCTTGGAAGCCGCGTAGATGCTCATCTTCGGCGCAGCGCCCAATCCAGCCACCGACGCGGTATTGACGATCGCCCCGCCGCCCTGGGCCAGCAGCAACGGCAACTGGTACTTCATGCACAGCCAGACGCCTTTGACGTTGACACCCATGATCGCGTCGAACTCGTCCATCGAGCCTTCGGCCAGTTTGCCCTTCTCGATTTCGATCCCGGCATTGTTGAAGGCATAGTCGAGACGGCCGTAGGTATTGATTACCTCGTCCATCAGATTCTTCACTTCGCTTTCGACGGTCACGTTGCAGCGCACGAAGGTCGCTTCGCCACCGGCTGTACGAATCAGCGCCACAGTGCCCTCGCCCCCGGCCGCATCCAGATCGGCCACCACCACTTTCAGACCTTCGGCGGCGAATGCCTGGGCCGTCGCGCGGCCGATGCCGTTGGCCGCGCCGGTGACGACGGCTACCTGACCGGAAAACGTCATGCTCATTGTTATGTCCTCGAATGCGGGGGGGATTGATGAAGGCAGCATAGCCACAGGGGCCTGAGTGACGTCAGCACTATCAAAAGGCCGGTTAGGCTTGCATGAATCGCAGTGATGAAACCCAGCCGGGGACTATCACCGAACTGGATCAACCTGCATTCGCCCCATGAGCCAACCTTGCGGCATCGCCCATGAAGGTCTATCAACAAGGCTTCATTCAATTCGAGTGCCTGTCATGACCAACCAGACCAATCGCCAGTTCCTGCTCGCCAAACGCCCGGTGGGCGCCGCCACCCGCGAGACCTTCACCTATCAGGAATTACCGGTCGGCGAGCCGGCGGCGGGGCAGATTCTGGTCAAGAACGAATACCTGTCCCTCGACCCGGCCATGCGCGGCTGGATGAATGAAGGCAAATCCTACATTCCACCGGTAGGTCTGGGCGAAGTCATGCGCGCGCTGGGCGTAGGCAAAGTAGTCGCGTCGAACAATCCGGGGTTCGCCGTCGGCGACTACGTCAACGGTGCCATTGGCGTGCAGGATTATTTCCTTGGCGAGCCAAAAGGTTTCTACAAGGTCGATCCGAAACTGGCACCGCTGCCGGTTTATCTGTCCGCACTGGGCATGACCGGCATGACCGCCTACTTCGCCCTGCTCAATGTCGGCGCACCGAAGGCCGGCGACACCGTGGTGTTGTCCGGTGCAGCGGGCGCTGTCGGCAGCATCGCCGGGCAGATCGCCAAAATCAAAGGATGCCGGGTGGTCGGCATCGCCGGCGGCGCGGACAAGTGCAAATTCCTGATCGATGAACTGGGCTTCGACGGCGCCATCGACTACAAAAGCGAAGACGTGCTCGCCGGCCTCAAGCGCGAATGCCCGAAAGGCGTGGACGTGTATTTCGACAACGTCGGCGGCGACATCCTCGACGCGGTGCTGAGCCGTCTGAACTTCAAGGCGCGTGTGGTGATCTGCGGCGCGATCAGCCAGTACAACAACAAGGAAGCGGTCAAAGGCCCGGCCAACTACTTGTCGCTGCTGGTCAACCGCGCGCGGATGGAAGGCTTCGTGGTGATGGATTACGCCGCGCAGTACGCCACTGCCGCCCAGGAAATGGCCGGCTGGATGGCCAAGGGTCAGCTCAAGAGCAAGGAAGACATCGTCGAAGGCCTGGAAACCTTCCCGGAAACCCTGGGCAAACTGTTCAGCGGCGAGAACTTCGGCAAACTGGTGTTGAAGGTCTGAAAACAAGGAAGGGAGCCATCGGGCTCCCTTCTTTCATGCTTCAGCTGTTCGCTCAGGCCAGTTCGGCAACCACCGAGGCCAGCGCCTTGGCCGGATCCGCCGCCTGGCTGATTGGACGGCCGATCACCAGATAGTCTGAACCGGCATCCAGCGCCTGACGCGGGGTCAGGATGCGACGCTGGTCGTCCTGGGCGCTGCCCGCCGGACGAATCCCCGGGGTCACCAGTTGCAGCGAAGGATGCGCGGTTTTCAGCGCAGTGGCTTCCAGCGCCGAGCACACCAGACCGTCCATCCCGGCCTTCTCGGCCAGTGCCGCCAGACGCAGCACCTGCTCCTGCGGCTCGATGTCCAGACCGATACCCGCCAGATCCTCACGCTCCATGCTGGTCAGCACGGTCACGCCGATCAGCAACGGCTGCGGACCGCTGCGCTTGTCCAGCTCTTCACGGCAGGCCGCCATCATGCGCAGGCCGCCGGAGCAGTGAACGTTGACCATCCACACGCCCATCTCGGCAGCAGCCTTGACCGCCATCGCCGTGGTGTTGGGAATGTCGTGGAATTTCAGGTCCAGGAATACTTCAAAACCCTTGTCACGCAGAGTGCCGACGATTTCCGCGGCGCAGCTGGTGAACAGTTCCTTGCCCACTTTGACCCGGCACAGTTTCGGGTCCAACTGGTCGGCCAGCTTCAGTGCGGCGTCACGGGTAGGGAAATCCAGGGCGACGATGATAGGAGTCTGGCAGGCGGACATGGATGGGCTCTCAGGCAAGTCGAAATCGGCGCGCATTGTAGCGGAACCGGCGGCGGCGCGGCACCCGATGATCGGTAAATCGTCGCGCCAACCGTGATCAGCATAGCCTTGCAGGGTATTGTGTCGAACCCGATACACAACCGACACGCCGGCAACATGCGCCCGCGCTAGCCTCGCCAGCCGCAACAAGTCCTTACAGCAGCCCTTCCCGCCTCACGGCCGGACGCCTATGCTGAAACCACAACCTCGCAGCCTATCTTTGTGGTTGGCGGCCTACTGGCAGATGAACAGCCTCATGCACAACTCCCAAGCCTCCGTGAACGACGAGCAGAAAGACGACAAGCGCTGGAGCATCCGCGCCCTGATCGTCGACGATGACGTGCCGATCCGTGAACTGATGATCGATTACCTGGCCCGCTTCAACATTCACGCCAGCGGCGTCACCGACGGCGCGGCCATGCGCCAGGCGATGCAGGCCGAACATTTCGACGTGGTGGTGCTCGACCTTATGCTGCCCGGCGAAGACGGTCTGTCGCTGTGCCGCTGGCTGCGCGCGGAGTCCGACATCCCGATCCTGATGCTCACCGCCCGCTGCGAACCCACCGACCGGATCATCGGCCTGGAACTGGGCGCCGATGACTACATGGCCAAACCGTTCGAGCCTCGGGAACTGGTCGCGCGAATTCAGACGATTCTGCGCCGGGTGCGCGACGACCGCACCGAACAGCGTGCAAACATTCGCTTCGACAACTGGCGCCTGAACAGCGTCCTGCGCCAGCTCATCGCCGACGATGGCCTGGTGGTGCCGCTGTCCAACGCCGAATTCCGCCTGCTCTGGGTATTCATCGAACGTCCGCGCCGGGTGCTCAGCCGCGAACAGTTGCTGGACGCCGCCCGTGGCCGCTCGATCGAAGCCTTCGACCGCAGCATCGACCTGCTGGTATCGCGTCTGCGGCAAAAACTCGGCGACGACCCGAAAGCCCCGCAACTGATCAAGACCGTACGGGGTGAAGGCTACCTGTTCGACGCCCGGGACATTGGCTGATGCGAGCGCGCTTCGACACGCTGTTCGGCCGCCTGTTTGGCATGCTGTTGGTGGCGATTGTCCTGGCGCACCTGCTGGCCTTCGCCTGGTTCCGCCTCTACGGCCCACCGCCCCCGCCACCGCCGCCGGAGTTCTCGCAAAACCTCGACGGTCAACAGCCGGCTCAGGATCCACGCTACCCGCCCCGTCCACCGCGCCCCTGGTTCGGCGGGCCGATCGTGCCGCTGACCTTCCAGTTCATCTCGCTGATCATCGCCGCCTGGTACGGCGCCAAGCTGCTGACCCGACCGATCCAGCGTCTGAGCGATGCGGCCGAGCGCCTGAGCGAAGACCTCGACAGCCCACCACTGGACGAAACCGGCCCGCGGGAAGCCCGACAGGCCGCACACACGTTCAACCTGATGCAACACCGCATCCGCGAACAGGTGCAGCAACGCGCACGAATGCTCGGCGCCGTCTCCCACGACCTGCGCACCCCGCTGTCACGGCTGAAACTGCGCCTGGAAAACATCAACGACGACAAGCTGCAAGGCCAGATGCGCCAGGATCTGGACGACATGATCGGCATGCTCGACGCCACCCTCACCTACCTGCACGAACAGCGCACCAGCGAAGCCTTGCAGTTGATGGACGTGCAGGCGCTGGTCGAATCACTGTGCGAAAACGCCCAGGATCAAGGCGCCGACGTGCAGGTCAGCGGCCACTGTGCCCCCTTGCAGGTGCAACCGATGGCACTGCGCTCATGCATCAACAACCTGATGGACAACGCCCTGCGCTACGCCGGCCAAGCGCACATCGAACTGCAGGACCAACGCGAACAGCTGCTGATCCGCGTCATCGACCACGGCCCGGGCATCGCGGCGGACAAGCGCGAAGCCGTATTCGAGCCGTTCTTCCGCCTCGAAGGCTCACGCAACCGCAACTCCGGCGGCGTCGGTCTGGGCATGACCATCGCCCGGGAAGCGGCGCAACGTCAGGGCGGACAACTGACCCTGGCAGAAACACCCGGCGGCGGCCTGACCGCCGTGATCCAGCTGCCCCGCCACTGATCCCGACTGTGTACCGGTCGGTACAAACTTCACATACCCACGACACCTTGCGACTGGAGGCTGCATAAGCCGGTACACCCACCGGTTTTCCAGTCCAAGGAGTGAGCCCGATGATCGGTAGCGTCAGCAACTACACGAGCTATACCAGCACCAGCAGCACCTCCACCCAAAACGCCCGCAGCCAGCAACTGCAAAAGGAACTGTTCGCCAAACTCGACAGCAACGGCGACGGCGCGGTGGATCAGGACGAACTCGGCAGCGCCCTGTCGCAGAAGTCCAACGACGGCCTGCTGGTCAGCCTGAGCAAACAATTCGGCGATCTGGACAGCGACGCCAGCGGCAGCCTCAGCGCCGAAGAAATGACCGCCATGGCCCCACCCCCGCCACCACCGGGAGACCAAGCCCCCAACACCGAACTCGCCGACGCCCTGATCAGCGCCCTCGACGCCGACGGCGACGGCGCCATCAGCAGCGACGAACTGAGCAACGGCCTGACCAGCGCCGGCAGCACCGCCGACAGCAGCAAAATCTTCTCCGCCCTGGACAAAAACGAAGACGGCGTCGTCAGCCAGGACGAACTCGCCGCCAGCCTCACCCCACCGCCACCCCCACCACCGCAAGCCTCCAGCGACGAACTCTTCAGCCATCTCGATGCAGACGGCGACGGCACTGTTACCGCCACCGAACTGAACAGCGCGTTGCAGACCAGCGACAGCACCTCCTCAAACAACACCGACACCGACACCGCCACCGCCCTGCTCAAGGTTCTGGACAGCGACAGCAGCGGAGGCGTCAGCAGCGACGAACTGAAAGCTGCACTGCATGCAGGTCGCGAACGCCCGGATAACGAACAAACTGCCAGCAGTACTCAAACCACAACCGAAGCGCTGAACCGCATGATTGCCAATCTGAGCAAGCAGTACTCGCTAGAAAGCACCGCGTCGGTGGGCAAGTATTTGAATGTGGCGACTTGAGATTGGGTGAAGAGGATCGCTCTCGAGTCAAGACTTGAGGGGCGATTAACTCTGGCTGGGTGAGTGGTTTGCTTTGGCTCTGCGGTGTGTCATCAAAGCGGCCCTCACCCTAGCCCTCTCCCAGAGGGAGAGGGGACTGACCGAGGTGTTTAAGCGAACTACACCGACGTGAAATACCGAGGTGAACTCAGGTTTCAAAGCACATACAACCCCACTCCTGCTTTCGCTTTGGCTTTGGCTTTGGCCTCCCACCACTCAACACAATGAGCGTTAGCTCGAGTACCGCTCTTGACGTGTCGGCCCCATCGGAAGGCTGAGTGGAGGGATTCATCCGGGGGTGGGAGCGCAGCGACCGTGCGGCGCAGCCGCATGCATCGAGAGGAGGTGCAGCGAAGCAAACCGTAGGCGATGCCCCCGGATGAATCCCGGAGCGAAGGAACGCCGAGCCACAGCGAGGCGCCGAACGCAGGGGCCAAGACCTTTGCTTCCTTTGGGGCGTTTGCCAAAGGGAGTCGCTGTAAAAGCGAAACCGCCAGCGGCAACATCCGAAGAAACGGATATTCACCCAATCCCAAAGAGCCTGGTCGGCCCAAAGGCCGCCAAGTCAAAAGCCTCAAACCCGAGCCTGACTCTTACTCCAATCCGTCAACAAACTATAAGCAACAGCCAAAAGCGTAGGCCCAATAAACAACCCGATAAACCCAAACGCAATCAACCCGCCAAACACCCCAAGCAACACAATCACCAACGGCAGATTCCCACCCCGGCTGATCAGATACGGCTTGAGCACGTTATCCACGCCACTGATGATGAACGTCCCCCAGATCCCGAGAAACACCGCCATCCCGTACTCGCCCTTCCAGGCCAGCCACGCCGTGGCCGGAATCCACACCAGCGGCGGCCCCATCGGAATCAGACTGAGCAGGAACGTCACGATCCCCAGCACCAGCGCCCCCGGCACCCCGGCAATCAGGAACCCGATCAGCGCCAGCACCGCTTGCGCCGCCGCCGTACCGATCACCCCGTTGACCACCCGCTGCACCGTACCGGCCACCAGATCGATGTAGTACCCGGCCCGATCACCGATCAGGCGTTCCAGCAGACTGTGCACGAACGCCGCCAGTCGCGGCCCGTCACGGTAGAAAAAGAACACGAAGACAATGCTCAGGGTCAGCTCGAGAATCCCGCTGCCGATCTGCGCACTGCGCGCCAGCAACCAGTTGCCGACCTGCCCCAGATAAGGTTTTACAGTCACCATCAGGGCCGCGCCCTGCTGATCGATGCTGTTCCAGATCCCCACCAGCCGTTCGCCCACCAACGGCACGCCGCCCAGCCAGCTCGGCGCTTCGGGCAGTCCGTCGACCTGCACATCCTTGATGAACGCCGTGGCATCGCGCACGTGATCGGCCAGGTTAAAACCCAGCCACACCAGCGGCCCCGCCACGAGCAACATCCAGCCCATGGTCAGCAACAGCGCCGCGAGGGATTCCCGGCCATTGAGCCAGCGCGTCAGCAAGCGCATCAGCGGCCAGCTGGCAAACGCCAGCACCGCGCCCCAGAACAGCGCCGACCAGAACGGCGCCATCACCCAGAAACTGGCACCAAACAGCACCAGCAACAGGATCTGCACCAGCAGACGATCATTATTGGGCATGAGAAATCTCGAAAAAATCAGTCAGGCAAAGAGTAGGCGAACACGTCGAGCGTGTCCGCCAAAGACACCTTATCGCAACAGATCGATGCGCAGACCTTCGCCATCGACACTGCCGGTTTCCATTCGCGCGGCGCGCACGCCCTGCCCGATCAGCGCCTGCCGCCAGGCCTCGGCTTTCGGCCCGGACACTGTCACCCGCAACGTGGTGTCGAGGTTCAGGCCACGGGACAGCAAGCGCAGCCAGGTGTCATCCGGATCGCCGGCGAGCTTTGGAAAATCCAGTTCGCCGGTGCTTTTCAGTTCCCGCAGCAGCGTGGCCGAGGTCGGCAGCAGATCACCGAGCGGTGCCAGCGCCTCGAACTGTTCAACGTGCAGATAGGCTTTGCGATTGCCGCGGGTGATGCTGTACAGCGCCACCAGCGTGTTGTCGCGCGGGGCCGCGAGCCTCAGCAGCAGATAGGCCTGCTGCTCGTCGGCACCGTACAGCTTGGCGTTGCCGAACACCTCATTGGCCCACAGGCTGCTCTCGCCGCAATCCCGGGCCTGGCACCAGAACAACAGCTGGGCATCCTGCTTTTGCAGGGCTTCGCGGGCAAGGGTAAAGGCTTCGGTGGCGGAATGCTCCGGCGGTAATTCATAGGTCACCGAGGTGGTCTGCCCCCGGGCGCTGACCTGGCCGTCGAAACGCAATTGACCGCTGATCTTGCGGATCGAGCCGAGCGGGTAGATCCGCTCCAGCTCCACGGCAGGGCGATAGTCGACGATCTGCGCATCGGCCACACGCGGCACGATCGGCAAGTCCTGACTGCCCGGCAGGTCGGCAGCGAATAGAAAGGGACTGAAACAGCACAGCGCCAGCAGACTGATAGATCGCATGGACAGGCTCATCGCAGGGGCATGGCCTGGGTGCCTTGAGGGCAGTTCGAAGTCGCAGCGGTGTAGAAATCCATCTTGGTTGTCTCCCATTTCAACCTGCCCAGCCTCGACAGTTGCCGGGAGCAAGTCAAGGAATGGCGAAGAACCGATTGAAACAGTCTGCGACAAGGTCGGCCCCGGCCTCATCGTTCAGGTGCAGATGATGCCCGCCCGGCAGCTGTTCCCGGGCAAAGGGCAGACGGTCCAGCAGCTCCGGATGTTTGGCCAGCATGCCATCGGCGGCGACCACCAATTGCGCGGGGCAGGCAATGCGCTGCACAAATGCCATCGCCTGTTCCTGGGTCAGACGCAGCGGCGACGGCAACGTCAGACGGTTGTCAGTGCGCCAGGTGTAACCGCCGGGCACCGGCATCAGACCGCGCTGGGCCAGCAGTTCGGCGGCTTCGCGACTGACCGCCACCAGCCCTTTCATCCGTGCTTCGATCGCCCGGTCGAGGGTGTTGTAGACCGGTTTGCGCTTTTCCCGAAGATCGAGTTGCGCCTGTAAGGCCATGCCCATGCGCTCGGCGGCGTTTTCGCCTTTGTCGGTAGGAGGAATCACCCCGTCGATCAACGCCAGATGGGTAATGCGTTCGGGCAACGACCCGGCCAGCACCAGCGACACGATCGCACCCATGGAATGCCCGAGCAGGCCGAAACGTTTCCAGCCCAGTTGCTCGGCGACCTGCAGCACGTCGTGGGCGTAATCCCACAGCGCGTAACCGGCGCCGTTCGGACGATGCCCGGAATGCCCGTGACCGGCCATGTCCAGCGCCACGATACGCAAGCCTTTGAGCTTCGGCGCCAGGCGCGCGAAGCTGTTGGCGTTATCCAGCCAGCCGTGAAGGGCGATCACCGGTAACCCGTCTTCCGGGCCGAACAGGTGCGCTGCCAGTTCGATATGCGGCAGGCTCAGGCGCACTTCTTCGACGCCGGGGTTCATGCGCAATCCTTGTCTTGCCGGCGCTCCCAGCGATCGAACAGGTTTTTCAGTAATTGCGCGGTGTCCTGCGGGCGCTCAAGCGGAAACATGTGCCCGCCGGGCACGGTCAGCGCCTCGCCCTGAGGCAGGCGTCCGACGAAGCGGGTGTGGTGGTTCATCACCACGCGGCTCTTGTGTCCACGTACCACCGCCAGCGGCACTTTCAATTGCCGGGTATGCGCAGGACTGGTGTGCGGCACGCCGCGATAGATGCTGATCTCGGTCGCAGGATCGAAGCGCAGGCGCAACTTGTCGCCGACCTTGTGCAGGCCGTGCTGCAAGTAGGCATCGAAACATTCCGGATCAAAGCTGCGGAACAGGGTTTTGCCGGCAAAATAACCTCGGGCGCTGTCCAGATCGGCAAACTCTTCGCGGCGTCCCAGCGTGCGACCGGCCGGGGTCAGTTTGTCGATGAAACCAAAGCGCTTGGCGGCGCGGATCACCCATTGATCGGTGCGGGTCAGCACCGGCGAGTCGAGCATCACCACGCCCCGATACAGTTCAGGGCAACGCAGTGCAGCGTGCAAATGCAACATGCCGCCGAAGGAATGGCCGACGCCCCACACCGGCTCATCTTGCTGTTGCAGGTGATGGATGAGTTCGTCGACCAGGTGGTACCAGTTGTCACCCGCCGGGAAACGCGGGTCATGGGCGTGTTGTTCCAGATGCGCGACCCGGTACTCGGGCGCCAGCGCCGCGAACAGTTTGCCGTAGGTGCCCGAAGGGAAACCGTTGGCGTGGGCGAAGAAGATCGGTTGCGACATACCGGCAAATCCATGAGCGGAAAACAGGCGTTGATTGTCCGTAAGACCGCGTCCTTCAGCAATGACCGTAACTGCCAGGAATGATGACAGTCCGGTCAGGGCTATGACGCTTCGGCCATCAACGCGCCGGCGGTTGTTCTCCCAGCGGCACCACTGCCATGGTCAAGCGCGACACACAACTGGCCTTGCCTTCATCGCTGGTCAGGCGGATGTCCCAGACGTGGGTGGTGCGACCGATGTGGATCGGTTTGGCCACCGCCGTCACCCGTCCGCTGCGCAGGCCGCGCAAGTGGTTGGCGTTGATTTCCAGACCGACGCAATAGAACTTGCTGGCGTCGATGCACAGGTAACTGGCCATCGAACCGACGCTCTCGGCCAGCACCACCGAGGCGCCGCCGTGCAGCAGGCCGTAAGGCTGGTGGGTGCGATGGTCGATGACCATGCTGGCCGTCAGCGATTCCTCGTCGAAGGACTCGAAGCGAATGTCCAGCACTTCGCCGATGGTGTTTTTCTGGATTGCGTTCAACTGCTCGATGTTCGGAGTGGTGCGCCACAAGGTCATCGCAGGCTTCCTTTGTTGTTTTGATCGACGCTCAATCCTGCCACAGCACCGCCTCGCTGCGCTCGCTCCATTCTTCGAAACGTGCTCCGTAGGTGTCTTCGATGATGTTGCGTTTGATCTTCAAAGTCGGCGTGAGGAAGCCGTTCTCCACCGCCCAGCTGTCCTTGACCACCACCAGCCGGCGCAGGCGCTCGTGCTTGTCGAGCACGGCGTTGACCTCCTCCAGCAGTTTTTCCAGGCTCGAATGCAGCGGCGCGCGGGGCTCTTCCCGGCCCACCGCCGAGAGCACGCACAACCCCAGCGGCGCACTCAGGCCATCGCCGACCACGCAGACTTGTTCGATCCGCGAATGCACCGCCAGCCGATTTTCGATCGGCGCCGGGGCGACGTACTTGCCCTTGCTGGTCTTGAAGATTTCCTTGAGCCGCCCGGTCAGGCGCAAGCGCCCTTCGGCGTCCTGTTCGCCCTTGTCGCCGGTGCGCAGGAAGCCGTCTTCGGTGAGGGTCTCGGCGGTTTTCTGCGGTTCCTTGAAATAGCCGAGCATGTTCGCCTGGCTGCGCACCTGCACTTCGCCGGACTCATCGATCCGCACTTCCACGTCGGGGCATGGCCGGCCGATCCAGCCTTCATTGTATTGCCCCGGCAGGCAGATGTGCGAATACCCGCAGCTTTCGGTCATGCCGTAGACCTCCAGCACGTCGAGCCCGAGTTTCTGATACCAGCGCAACAGGGTCAGCGGCACCGGCGCCGCACCGGACAGCGCCACGCGCAACGCATCCAGCCCCAACCCCGCCAATACCTTGTGGCCGATCCGTTTGCCGATAAAGGGCAGACCGAGCAGGAAATCCAGACGTTTTGCCGGGATCTTGCTGTAGACGCCCATCTGGAACTTGGTCCAGATCCGCGGCACCCCGAACATCGCCGTCGGCCGCGCCCGCTTGAGATCGGCGAGAAAGGTGTCGAGGCTCTCGGCGAAAAACACAGTCTGCCCGGTATAGATCGACGCCAGTTCGACAAACATCCGCTCGGCGACATGACACAGCGGCAGATACGACAGCAGCCGGTCGTGCTCATTGAGTCCGAACAGCTGCGTGCCGCGCGTCGTCGCGAACCCGAGATTGGCGAAGCTGTGCATCACGCCCTTGGGCAGGCCGGTGGTGCCGGAGGTGTAAATGATCGTCGCCAGTTGCTCGGCGGCGGGACGCGGATCGTCCTGGATCGGCGAGCTGCGTTGCAGGTCATCCCAGTTGAAATCGAACGTGCCCGGCGGATGCAGCGGCAAGCTGACGGTGGTCAGGCCGGCTGGCACACCTGGCGACATGCCCGGCCAGTCATCGAGCTTGCCAATGAACGCCAGCACGCTTTCCGAGTGGGTGAGCACCTGATTCACCGATTCGGCGGTGAGGTTCGGATAAAGCGGCACAGAGACATGCCCGGCCATCCAGATCGCCAGATCAGCGATGATCCAGTGCGCGCAGTTTTTCGAGATCAGGGCGATGTGGCTGCCTTGCGGCAATTCCCGGGAGCGCAGCCAGTGCGCCGCGCAGCGGGCCTGATGGCCGACGTCGGCCCAGGTCAGTGTCTCGACCTGCCCGCCGCCGATCGGCTGCACCAGAAAACGCTGACGCGGGTGCCGGGCCTCGCGTTCGTAAAACACGTCCAGCGGCAAACGGAAGGCGGAAGACATTCGACTCGCTCCTGTTTTTTGGTCTGGAGCAAGCGTAGTCAACCAAGCAAGTGCTTGGTTGACTATTTCGTACAAAAAATTTCAGGGATGTTTAAGGCTGTTGAGCGTCATCGAACCGATCAGCAATTCGCTGTGTTCGAGCTCGGCGAGCCCGGCGGTGCTGACCTTTTCCGGCGGATAGCCCGCACCGTGTTGCAGGTAGCTGAGCAGGTTTCCCACCAGCGGATTGTGGCTGACCAGCAGCACGTTGCTCACCGACACCAGTTGCTCGGCAACGCGGTCCGGGTCAACTTCCGGGGTCAGCCACTCGACCGTGCGGATCTCCGGCTCGAAGCCGAGAGCTTCGCGCACCAGTTGCGCGGTCTGCTGCGCCCGCAGGTACGGGCTGGCGTAAATGGCGGTCAGCGGCTGGCCCATCAAGCGGGCCGCGCTGCTCAACACTTCCTTGCGACCGTGGGCGGTCAGTTCCCGCTCGGAGTCGGGGCGCGAGCCATAAGGCTCGGCCTCACCGTGACGCAATACCCAGAGTTTCATAGCTTGGGTTCCTCATCCCGGGCCGGATGCGGTGCCGGCGCAACAACGTGTGGCGCTTCACCTTCCGGCGTACGCGGCGCCGGCCAGTCGGCGAACGGCCAGGGTTTCTGGTCGCTGTGGAAGCTGCCGAAACGGCCGATCTGCGCCAGAAACTGGCTCAGGCTGTCGCCGAAATTCATCAGGCTGGCGCTCGGGGCGCCATAGATCAAACGATAGATCAACTGCACCAGCACCACCGCGCCGAGGATGAACTGCGCCACCTGCCAGACCAGCACGTAGATGATCATCCACAACACCCGCAGGAGGATGGATTCATATTTGGCTTCGGTTTTCGGATCGTTCATGCCCTGCTCCCTGCTGAATCAGTTGAAACCACTGGTGGAAATAAAGTCGACGTCGGTTTTCGGCTCGCCTCTCATCAGAAGACCGATCACCTGCTCAAGCGTGCGCCCTTCGAACAGGATCGCATGCAATCCGGCGACCAGCGGCATGTATACGCCAACGTCCTGGGACTTGGCCTTGAGCACTTTCAGGGTGTTGACCCCTTCGGCCACTTCGCCGAGGCGCGACACCGCTTCGTCGAGGCTCAAGCCCTGGCCGAGGGCGAAACCGACCTGATAGTTGCGGCTTTTCGGCGACGAGCAGGTGACGATCAGATCACCGACCCCGGCCAGACCGAGGAAGGTCATCGGGTTCGCGCCCTGATTCACCGCAAACCGGGTCATTTCGGCCAGGGCGCGGGTGATCAGCATGCTCTTGGTGTTCTCGCCCATTTCCAGCGCCACCGCCATGCCGGCGATGATCGCGTAGACGTTTTTCAGTGCGCCGCCCAATTCCACGCCGAAACGGTCGGCGCTGGCGTAGACGCGGAAAGTGCGGCCATGCAACGCGGCCTGCACGGCTTTGCAGAGTTCTTCGTCTTCGCTGGCAACCACGGTGGCAGTCAGCGCGTGCTCGGCGATTTCCCGCGCAAGGTTCGGCCCGGACAGCACGCCGATACGTGCCTGCGGGGCGATCTCTTCGAGAATCTGGCTCATCAGTTTGAAGGTGTGGGCTTCGATGCCCTTGGTCAGGCTGACCAGCATCTTGCCGCTCAGGCGCTCGGCATGAGGCGCCAAAACCGTGCGCAGCGCGCTGGACGGCAACGCGACGAAACACAAATCGCAGGCGTCGAGGGTTTCCTGCAGGTCGGTGACCGCGGTCACGCCCGGCAGAATCTTGATGCCTTTGAGGTAACGCGGGTTTTCGCGATTGACCCGGATGGCCTCGGCCTGCTCGGGGTCACGCATCCACTGCCGGACTTGATGGCCGTTCTCGGCCAACAGATTGGCCACGGCGGTACCGAAACTTCCGCCTCCCAGGACCGCAATCGGGCGCTGTTCAGTCATATGTAATCCGTTAATCCATACCAGTGGCGATGCCGGCATTATACGGAGCGTCCCCTTCTCGGACAGCCCCGGCGTCAATTACCCGCACTTGTATGAAGAAGACCAATAAAACCGAGGAAAATGCCTGCAACGTGACTGGAAAAGTCGTCGACCTCAGTTAACATGCGCGCCAATTCTTTGCTATCAAGGCTGCGTCGTGTTTTCTGGCCCCCCTTCCCCGCGTTCGTCCCTGCTGCTGGCGCTGCTGTTCAGCCCGGTGCTGCTGGCGGACGACCTGTTTGTCGACAGTGAGGCCTTGCCGCAGATCCTGACCGCCACGCGCCTGAAACAGTCGCCGGCGGAAGTCCCGGGCAGCATGACCGTACTGGACAGCGAACTGATCGCCGCCAGCGGTGCCCGGGACATCAGCGAACTGTTGCGGCTGGTGCCGGGGATGATGGTCGGCAACATCAGCGGCAATCAGGCTGTGGTGAACTATCACGGAACCAACGCCACTGAAGCCCGACGCATGCAGGTGCTGATCGACGGCCGTTCGGTGTACCGCGCCGGTCTGGCGACCGTGGACTGGAGCGACATCCCGGTGGCGATGGAAGACATCGAGCGCATCGAAGTCTTTCGCGGCCCGAACACCGTCAGCTACGGCGCCAACGCGCTGATGGCAGTGGTCAACATCATCACCCGCAACCCGGCGGACAGCCACGGCACGCGGCTGAAGCTGACGCGCGGCCAACGCGGCATCAACGACTTCTATGCCAGCCAGAGCACCGGCTGGAATGACGGCGACTTGCGTCTTTCTCTGTCCGGCCAGGAAGACGACGGCTTTGACAGCGACCGCACCGGCGCCGATTACCGCGACAGCCGCCGCTTGAACCGCTTCAGTCTCGCCGTCAGCCAGACCCTGAGCGACAACCAGAGCCTGGACTGGCAGATCAACGCCAAGGACGGGGCCAATCAACGGCCCTATACCTACCGTCCGGTGTTCTCCGGGATTACGGCTGCCGGGAACAATTCCGACGTGGTTGCCAAGGACTATGCCGGTTCGGTGCGCTGGAATCTGGACCTCAACCCCGATCACAGTCTTTATGTGCAGGGCTCGGCGCAACACTGGGATCGCCAGCAAACCTGGCGCGCCTGTGACGCCGAGGTGTCGTTCAGCCCGCAGCTCACGGAGCTGTGGCAACTCAACCCGAACTACACCGAACGCCTGGCCCGCAACATGACCCTGTTCACCGGCCCCGGCGCACCCGCCGGCACGCCGCAGGAAATGGCCCTGGCCAATCAGGTGCTGGACCAGTGGCGCAACGGCGCGCGCCAGACCCTGTGCGGCGACATCGACCAGAGTGCCCGGGAATCGCGTTACGACCTGGAATTGCAGGACACCCTCAGCCTGTCCGATAGCCTGCGTCTGGTCAGCGGCCTGAACTATCGTTACGACCGTGCCTATTCCGAGACCTATTTCAACGGCACGCTGGACGACACCACCTGGCGCGCCTTCGGCCAGCTGGAATGGCGCGCCAGCGAACACTGGCTGTTGCAGGGCGGCGCCATGTTCGAAGACACGCAATTGATCGGCAGCTCGCTGACGCCCCGGTTTGCGGTCAACTACCTGTTCAATCCGCGCCACAGCCTGCGCGCGGTGTATTCGGAAGCCATCCGTTCGCCGGACATGTTCGAGAACAACGTCAACTGGAGTTATCAGGTGACCAACCTGCGGCCCGCCGCCTATGGCCAGTCTTCGGCCCGCTACTTCGTCAAGACCCGGGGCCCCGGCGATCTGGACCAGGAACACATGCGCTCGCGGGAACTGGGCTACAACGGCTTTTTCCCGGAATGGGGCCTGGCGCTGGACGTGAAGCTGTTCTACGACGAAATCACCGGGATGATCAGCGAGCCGCTGCGCAACAATCAATACATCGCCAGCAACGCCAACGATTCGCGCTTTCGCGGCACCGAGACGCAACTGGACTGGCGCCTGAGTGCGGCCGACCGCCTGCGCCTGACCTACGCCTTCGTCGACGCCGAGGCGAGCAATCCGCTGGACCAGCAATTCACCGCGCGCAACAGCGGCTCGGCGGGCTGGCTGCGCGATTGGGGCCACGGCTGGAACAGCGCCCTCTTCTATTACGGTGACAACGCGCTCAACGGTTACCGCTTCGAGCGGGTCGACACGCGCATCGCCAAACGCATCGCCTTGGGCAAGGCCCAACTGCAACTGGCCGGCGTGCTGCAACAACGCCTCGACCATGAGCCGACCACCTTCGTCGACAACAATTACGACGAACGCCGCGTGGTGTATTTCAGCGCCGAGCTGGAGTTCTAGATGCGCTACGCCATGTCACGGAAGATGCCAACACTCGGCCAATGGCTGGCCGGGCTTTGTCTGTTCCTGACAGCGTGGCTGCATGGCGTGGCGGTGCAGGCGGCCGACATTTTGCTGACCGGCGCCGAGGAAAGCCCCGGCGTGCAGTCCTTCGTTCAGGCCCTGAGCGAACTGCGCCCGACCGACCGCGTGCATTTCCAGCCGCTGGCCAGTTTGCCGGCGCCGGGCAAGTTGCCGTCGAGCCTGCGCCTGATCCTGCTGGATCTGCCGAGCCTCGACTGGCGCATGCAGGAAAGCCAGGGCCCCGCGACGTTGGTCCTGCGCATCAGCCGCCTGCAAGCTCGACAGCGCTTCGGCGACGCGCAACCGCCCCACTTGAGTCTGCTGTGGGCCGATCCGCCGCTGAGTCGTCAGTTGCAACTGATCCGCCGGATCCTGCCCCAGGCCGGGCGAGTCGGCGTGCTGTTCGATCAGCACAGCGAGTTCCTGCTCAAGGAGCTGCAATCGGCCGCCCAGCCGCTGAATCTGCAAATTGTCCCGCAGCGCTGGGACAACACTCACGACAGCCGCCCCTTGCAGACTGTGCTGAAAAATAGCGACGTGCTGCTGGGCCTCGACGACCCAGACCTGTACAACCCGAAAACCGCGAAGAACCTGTTGCTCAGCAGTTACTCTCGGCAACTGGCGCTGGTCGGGCCGAATGTCGCTTTCGTTCGCGCCGGCAGCCTGGCCAGCACCTACAGCGATCAGAACGACTGGCTGGCCGTTCTCGACGAATTGCTGGACCGGCCACCGGCCACCTGGCCGCGCACGCTCTATCCCGGGCGTTTTAAAGTCTCAAGTAATGCGCAGGTGGCTCGTTCCTTAGGGATAGAACCGATGAATGAAGCGTCTGTCGCCGCAGAGCTGGCCGAAGGAGAGCGCCGCCCATGATTTTCCGCCGTTGGGACATCAACACCCGCACCCAGTTGATCAGCCTGGGCCCTGCGCTGTTGCTGACCTTGCTGCTGATCAGCTTTTTCACCTTCGTACGCATTCAGGATTTGCGTCAGGAGCTGACTCACACCGGCCAGTTGATCGCCAACCAGCTCGCACCGGCCACCGAGTACGGGGTGATTTCCGGCAACAACGAAGTGCTGGAAAGCCTGCTCAAAGCCACGCTGGCCACGCCGAACGTGCGGTTTCTGGAAGTGCAGGACAGCGCCAACCGGATTCTGGCCTACGTCGAACAGCCGGCGGATGCGCACAATCGCCCGCATCAGGTCGAGGTGTTCCAGGCGCCGGTGCGACTGCAACGCATCGCCCTGCACAACGATTTCTTTCAGGACGGCAAGAGCAGCCCCGGCGTGGCCAGCGAGGATTATCTGGGGCGGGTGATCGTCGGGCTGTCGAATGACGCCTTCAGCCAGCGCCAACAGGAGATTTTGCTCAAGGCCGGGATTCTGGCGTTGTTCGCCCTGCTCTTCACTTTTGTGCTGGCGCGGCGGCTGGCTGGCAGCCTTTCGCAGCCGATCCGCGACATCGGCAATGCGGTCAAGGCGATTCAGGACGGCGACTACAAGACCCCGCTGCCGATTGTCGATGACACCGAGCTGGGCGCCCTGTCCCAGCACATCAACAACCTGGCCCAGGCGCTGGAGCAGGCCAGCCGCGAACAGCATCAGGCGATGGCGCAACTGATCCAGACCCGCGAAGAGGCGGAGAAGGCCAACAACGCCAAATCGGATTTCCTGGCGATGATGAGCCATGAACTGCGCACCCCGATGAACGGCGTGCTGGGCATGCTGCAATTGCTGGAAACCACCGACATGACCGAAGAGCAGGTCGAGTACGCGGCGCTGGCTTCCGAGTCCACCGAGCATTTGCTCAAGGTGATCAACGACATTCTGGATTTCTCGCGCATCGAGCGTTCGGAGCTGGAGCTCGAGCACATTCCGTTCAATCTCGCCGAAGTGATCGGCGCCTGCGCCCAGTCGTTCCAGCACAGTGCGGCGCAACGCGGGCTGGCCCTGCAACTGCGGATTCCCGAAGACATGCGCGACTTGCAGGTACAGGGCGATCCGACGCGGATCCGGCAGATTCTGGTCAACCTGGTCGGCAATGCGCTGAAGTTCACCGAGCAGGGGCGCGTCAGCATCGAGGCGCAGTGGCAGTCGCTGGATCACGAGTTGCTGTGGTTCACCTGCGCGGTGCGTGACAGTGGCATCGGCATTTCGCCGGAGAGCCTGGAGCTGATGTTCAACGCGTTCCAGCAGGCCGACAGTTCGATTTCCCGTCGATATGGCGGCACCGGCCTGGGCCTGCCGATTGCCCGCACGCTCGCCGAACGGATGGGCGGCACCTTGCGCGCTCAGAGCGAAGAAGGTCGCGGATCGGTATTCACTCTGGAAATACCATTGGCTTTATATAAGCAGGCACTGCCCGCGCTGGCGGCACCGCGCACACTGAACGGCGACGGTCACGGCGAAGGACGCAATGTGCTGCTGGTGGAGGACAACCCGGTCAACCAGACGGTGATCGAAGCGATGTTGCGCAGTCTGGGATTTACCGTCAGCGTCGCCACCGATGGTGTGCAGGCGGTGCGCAGCGCCGGGGACAACCGTTTCGAAGCGATCCTGATGGATTGCCGCTTGCCGCTGATTGACGGTTACGAGGCAACCCGACAGATCCGCCGCCTGCCCGGCTGCGGCCATGTGCCGATCATCGCCCTGACCGCCAATGCGTTGCAGGGCGACCGCGAAAACTGCTTGTCGGCGGGGATGAACGATTACCTGGCCAAGCCATTCAAACGCAATGATCTGCAGCAGATTCTGCAGCGATGGGTGCAGTAACGGGGCCCTTTCGAGCATCTGCGACTGGCGTGAAAAGCGAAAGTGCGGCAGTCTTAGGCACCCGAACGAGCCTCAAAAGGGGCTTGATTAAAAATTTCAGTGCACAAGTGTACATTCATGTCCTTGGTGCTGTGACTTTCACCACAACGCAATAGTCTATGAGTAGGCTGCCGGTTCGAGGCATGAACGCGTCGATCGGCCGGGAAGATTTGCCCCACCTGCCGCATGGGATTATTGAGGAGCTCGCATGACCAAACAAAACGCCTTTACTCGGGAAGACCTGCTGCGCTGCAGTCGCGGTGAGCTGTTCGGCCCAGGTAACGCGCAACTGCCCGCCCCGAACATGCTGATGGTGGATCGCATCACCCTGATCAGCGAAGAAGGCGGCAAGTACGGCAAAGGTGAATTGGTCGCCGAGCTGGATATCAACCCTGACCTGTGGTTCTTCGCGTGCCACTTCGAAGGCGATCCGGTGATGCCGGGCTGCCTGGGTCTGGACGCCATGTGGCAACTGGTCGGCTTCTTCCTCGGCTGGCAAGGCCTGCCGGGCCGCGGCCGTGCGCTGGGTTCGGGCGAAGTGAAATTCTTCGGCCAGGTCCTGCCGACCGCCAAGAAAGTCACCTACAACATTCATATCAAGCGCGTCCTCAAGGGCAAGCTGAACCTGGCCATTGCCGACGGTTCGGTGACTGTCGACGGTCGCGAAATCTACACCGCCGAAGGCCTTCGCGTCGGCGTGTTCACCTCCACTGACAACTTCTAAGGGTTATTCGCATGCGCCGCGTCGTTATCACTGGTCTGGGCATCGTTTCGTGCCTGGGCAATGACAAAGAGACCGTCTCCGCTAACCTGCGTGCAAGCCGCCCTGGCATCCGGTTCAACCCGGAATACGCCGAAATGGGTCTGCGTAGCCAGGTTTCCGGCTCCATCGACCTCAACCTTGAAGAGCTGATCGATCGCAAGATCTATCGCTTCGTCGGCCACGCAGCGGCTTACGCCTACCTGGCCATGAAAGACGCCATCGCTGACTCCGGTCTGACCGAAGAGCAGGTGTCCAACCCGCGTACCGGCCTGATCGCAGGTTCCGGCGGCGCGTCGACCCTGAACCAGATGGAAGCGCTGGACATCCTGCGCGAGAAAGGCGTCAAGCGCGTCGGCCCATACCGTGTAACGCGGACCATGAGCAGCACCGTTTCGGCTTGCCTGGCCACCCCGTTCAAGATCAAGGGCCTGAACTACTCCATCGCTTCTGCCTGCGCCACCAGTGCTCACTGCATCGGTACCGCCATGGAACAGATCCAGATGGGCAAGCAGGACATCGTGTTCGCCGGTGGCGGTGAAGAAGAGCACTGGAGCCAGTCGTTCCTGTTCGACGCAATGGGCGCCCTGTCCAGCAAGCGCAACGATACCCCTGAACAAGCCTCGCGCGCCTACGACGCCGACCGTGACGGTTTCGTCATCGCTGGCGGTGGCGGCATGGTGGTGGTCGAGGAGCTGGAACACGCTCTGGCCCGTGGCGCGAAGATCTACGCGGAAATCGTTGGCTACGGCGCGACTTCCGACGGCTACGACATGGTCGCCCCAAGCGGCGAAGGCGCCATCCGCTGCATGCAGCAGGCGCTGTCCACCGTCGATACCCCGATCGACTACCTGAACACCCACGGCACTTCGACTCCGGTCGGCGACGTCGCGGAAATGAAAGGTGTGCGTGAAGTGTTCGGCGACAAGGCCCCGGCCATCAGCTCCACCAAGAGCCTGTCGGGTCACTCCCTGGGCGCCGCCGGCGTTCACGAAGCGATCTACTGCATGCTGATGATGGAAGGCAACTTCATCGCCGGTTCCGCCAACATCGACGAACTGGACCCTGAAGTGGCCGATCTGCCGGTGCTGACCAAGACCCGCGAGAACGCCACCATCAACACCGTGATGAGCAACAGCTTCGGCTTCGGTGGCACCAACGCCACCCTCGTGCTGAAGCGCTGGGAAGGCAAGTAATTCCCTCCCGCTGAGCCGCACATGAAAACGCCCCGACTGGTTCGGGGCGTTTTTTTTCGCCTGGAGAAAGGCATTTTCAACGGCGCCAAGATGAAACGTTTGTCATGCAACTTACCGCCCTGCGACTGAATGTCGCGGATTCAGCGGGCTCCAGCGCTGTTGCAGATTTCGCAAGAATACATTGCACAAATCGGGCGTTTACTTAGCAGGCTAACAAAATCTATAAAAGAGTCCTGCACACGCCTTGCTGCAGATAACAGAGATTGGAGCTAGCAGATGACTGTAAAAGTAACTGAACGCGACGATTCACACATGTCCCATGAAGGCGTAGCCGCCGGCGTACGGATCTGGGATGTGCACCAACAAGACTTGCTGGTCGGCATGTTCCACAACGAGATCGACGCCCACAACTACAAGGCCGAACTGGAACTGCAAGAACGCCAGCGGGATCTGAAATCCGCCTGAAGCAAAATCACAGCATTGAAAACGACAAACCCCGCCATGAGCGGGGTTTGTCGTTTATCTCAGGGCCACTTTGCGGCCCGGTGAAATCTTTACCACATCAGATCATCAGGGATCACATAGGCCGCGTACGGATCGTCCTCGGCATTGACCTCTTCGACCTTCTCGTTGAGCTGCACGATGCGCTGTGGATCGCGCTCCTGAATCTTCAGGGCCGCCTCACGAGGAATCACTTCGTAACCGCCGGCATGGTGCACGATCGCCAGCGAGCCGCTGCTGAGCTTGTTGCGCATCAGCGTGTTGACCGAGATGCGCTTGACCTTCTTGTCGTCGACGAAGTTGTAGTAGTCCTCGGTCGTCAGCTTCGGCAGACGCGAGACCTCGATCAACTGCTTGACCTGCGCGGCGCGGGCCTTGGCTTCCGCCTTCTCCTGCTGCTGGCGGTTCAGCTCCTGGTCGCGCTTGACCTTCTCGGCCATGGCTTCCTGGGCAGCACGCTGCTGGAAGTCGTCCAGTTCGATCTGGCCTTTGTGGGCCAGGCGCTGTTGTTTCTGTTTGTCTTTGCTGACCTGCTTGGCCTGCTTTTGGTTGACCAGTCCTGCCTTGAGCAACTGGTCGCGAAGGGAAAGGCTCATTGATGCTTACTCACTTGGGCAACGGCTCAGCCACAGCTGGGCGAATTCTTTTCCTGACGTTTGGCTTCGCCCCACAGGGCGTCCAACTCTTCGAGGGTGCAATCTTCCATGGGTCGGTGGGTGTCGCGCAATGCCTGTTCGATAAAACGGAAACGTCGCTCGAACTTGGCGTTGGCGCCACGCAACGCGCTTTCCGGATCGACCTTCAGGTGCCGGGCCAGATTGACCACGGAAAACAGCAGGTCACCAATCTCGTCGGCCACCGCTTGCGGGTCATTTTCGGACATGGCTTCGAGTACTTCATCGAGCTCTTCACGGACCTTGTCCAGCACCGGCAAGGCATCCGGCCAGTCAAAACCGACCTGCCCGGCGCGCTTCTGCAACTTGGCCGAGCGGGACAGGGCCGGCAATGCAGCCGGCACATCGTCGAGCAGTGACAGTTGCTGCGGCTCGGCGGATTTCTCGGCGCGCTCTTCGGCCTTGATCTCCTCCCAGCGCTGTTTGACCTGCTCTTCGTTCAGGCGCGGCACATCCAGCGGCGCATACAGATCACCGGTGGGAAACACATGCGGATGGCGACGGATCAGCTTGCGGGTGATGCTGTCGACCACGCCGGCGAATTCGAACCGCCCCTCCTCCCGTGCCAGCTGGCTGTAATACACCACCTGAAACAGCAGATCGCCCAACTCGCCCTGCAGGTGGTCGAAGTCGCCGCGCTCGATGGCGTCGGCGACTTCGTAGGCCTCTTCAAGGGTGTGCGGGACGATGGTCGCGTAAGTCTGCTTGATGTCCCACGGGCAACCGTACTGCGGGTCGCGCAGACGGTTCATCAGGTGCAGCAGGTCTTCAAGGCTGTAGATCGGTTTCATGGAGTCCGGTTACGCCGCGTTTCGATGATGTTCGGCAACTGGGAAATCCGCCCCAGCAACCGCCCCAGCGCGTCCAGACCCGGAATCTCGATGGTCAGGGACATCAGCGCGGTGTTGTCCTCCTTGTTCGAGCGGGTGTTGACCGCCAGCACGTTGATCCGCTCGTTGAGCAGCACCTGCGAAACGTCACGCAGCAGACCGGAACGGTCGTAGGCGCGGATGACGATGTCCACCGGATAGGTGAGCACCGGCACCGGGCCCCAGCTGACCTGAATGATCCGCTCCGGCTCCCGCCCGGCCAGTTGCAGCACCGAGGCGCAGTCCTGACGGTGAATGCTCACGCCACGGCCCTGGGTGATGTAGCCGACGATCGCATCGCCCGGCAACGGCTGGCAGCAGCCGGCCATCTGGGTCATCAGGTTGCCGACACCCTGGATCTGGATGTCGCCGCGCTTGCCCGGTTTGTAGCCGGTCGCCTTGCGTGGAATCAGTTCCAGCTGTTCGTTGCCGCGTTCCGGCTCGACCAGTTGTTGCGCCAGATTCACCAGTTGCGCCAGACGCAGGTCGCCGGCGCCAAGGGCGGCGAACATGTCCTCGGCGGTTTTCATGTTGGCCTTGTCGGCCAGCTTGTCGAAATCCACCGCCGGCAGGCCGAGGCGACTGAGTTCGCGTTCGAGCAGGGTCTTGCCCGCCGCGACGTTCTGATCGCGCGCCTGCAACTTGAACCAGTGCACGATCTTCGCCCGCGCCCGGGACGTGGTGACGTAACCGAGGTTCGGGTTCAGCCAGTCACGGCTCGGCGTGCCGTGCTTGCTGGTGATGATCTCGACCTGCTCGCCGGTCTGCAGGCTGTAGTTGAGCGGGACGATGCGCCCGTTGATCTTCGCGCCACGGCAGTTGTGACCGATTTCGGTGTGCACGCGGTAGGCGAAGTCCAGCGGCGTCGCGCCCTTCGGCAAGTCGATGGCGTGACCGTCCGGGGTGAAGATGTAGACCCGGTCCGGCTCGATATCGACCCGCAGCTGTTCGGCCAGACCACCGATGTCGCCCAGCTCTTCGTGCCACTCGAGCACCTGACGCAGCCAGGAGATTTTCTCTTCGTAGTGGTTCGAGCCGGACTTGACGTCGGTACCCTTGTAGCGCCAGTGCGCGCAGACGCCGAGTTCGGCCTCTTCGTGCATCGAATGGGTCCGGATCTGGACTTCCAGCACCTTGCCTTCCGGGCCGATCACCGCCGTATGCAACGAGCGGTAGCCGTTCTCTTTCGGGTTGGCGATGTAGTCGTCGAACTCTTTCGGGATGTGCCGCCACAGGGTGTGGACGATGCCGAGCGCGGTGTAGCAGTCGCGCATTTCCGGCACCAGCACGCGCACCGCACGCACGTCGTAGATCTGGCTGAATTCCAGACCCTTGCGCTGCATTTTGCGCCAGATCGAATAGATGTGTTTGGCCCGGCCGCTGATGTCGGCTTCGACGCCGGTGGCCTGCAATTCGTCCTTGAGCTGGGTCATCACGTCGGCGATGAAACGCTCGCGATCCAGCCGCCGCTCGTGCAGCAGCTTGGCGATCTGTTTGTATTGATCGGGTTCCAGGTAACGGAAGGACAAGTCCTCCAGTTCCCATTTGATATGACCGATGCCGAGTCGATGCGCGAGCGGCGCATAGATGTCGAACACTTCCCGGGCGACCCGGTTACGTTTTTCGTCGTCGGCGGTTTTCACCGCGCGGATCGCGCAGGTGCGTTCGGCGAGTTTGATCAGCGCGACACGCACGTCGTCGACCATCGCCACCAGCATCTTGCGCAGGTTTTCCACCTGGCCCTGGGTGCCGAGAACCATCGACTGGCGAGGGCTGAGGCTGGCACTGATCGCCGCCATGCGCAGCACGCCGTCGATCAGCTTGGCGACCACCGGGCCGAAGCGCTGGCTGACCGCCGCGAGTTCGATCTGGCCTTCGCGCACGCCGCGATAGAGAACCGCAGCCACCAGCGAATCCTGATCGAGCTTGAGGTCGGCGAGGATCTCGGCGATCTCGAGGCCCGTGCTGAAACTGCCGCTGCCTTCGGACCAGAGATTCTTCGCCGCATTGGATTGTTGCTCGGCCTGGCGAGCGTACTCGCAGGCCTCTTTCAAGGCTTCGCGATCCAGTGCCAGATCGACACTGACCGCATGATCGAGCCAAGCCTCGAGATTGATACTGCCGTCAGTGTTGATCGGCTGGTGTGCTCTCACCTGTACCATCTTGCTTTACCTTCCCTACGACGCAGATTCAATGCGTCAAATCACTGACCGTCAATGCCCGTTCGCGCTCGCGGGGCCAAGGCGAGCGCTACGGACGACCAGTCGGATCAGACGAGCCATCCTGGCTCGCTTCAAATAACGCCATGGCCTCGACATGTGCCGTCTGAGGAAACATATCGAGAATCCCGGCACGTTTTAACCGGTAGCCCTGCTTGATCAATTCGACCGTATCGCGCGCCAGAGTTGCAGGGTTGCACGACACGTACACCAACCGTTTGGCGCCCAGGGTCGCCAGCTTGCGCACCACCTCGAAAGCACCGTCGCGCGGTGGGTCCAAGAGTACCGCAGAAAAGCCGTTTCCGATCCACTCGGCATCGGTCAAAGGCTGGGATAAATCGGCCTGAAAAAACTTTGTGTTATGCAAATTGTTGCTAGCGGCATTCGCCGCCGCGCGATCGACCATGGTCTGCACGCCTTCGACCGCCACCACTTCACGCGCGGCTTTCGCCAGCGGCAGGGCGAAGTTGCCCAGACCGCAAAACAGGTCGAGCACGCGCTCATCGCTCGTCGGTTTCAACCAGTCCAGCGCTTGCGCAACCATGGCCTCGTTGACCCCGGCGTTGACCTGAATGAAATCCCCCGGCCGGTAGGCCAGTTGCAGATCCCATTGTTCCAGGCGATAGCCGAGCGACAGTGCATCATCCACCGGCTGCGGCTCGCCTTCGCCATGCAGCCAGAGTTGCGCTTCATGGAACGCGCAGAAATCCTTGAGGATCGTCAGGTCAGCCTCGGACAGCGGCGCCATGTGACGCAGCAGAACGGCGAGTGACGAGCCACTGAACAATTCGACATGCCCCAGCGCCTGAGGTTTGCTCAAGCGACGAAGCATCTCCGGCAAGCGGGTCATGATCGGCTGCAAGGGCTGTACCAGCACCGGGCATTCGCTGATCGCGACGATGTCCTGACTGCCGGCGGCACGGAAACCGACTTCAAGCTTTTTGGCCTTGCTGTCCCAGCGTACGGCGATCCGGGCGCGGCGACGGTAGCCGAATTCTGGACCGGTCAACGGCGCCGCCCACTCCTCGGGTTCGGCACCGGCAACTCGCGACAACTGCTCGGCGAGCATGCGCTGTTTCAGGGCAAGCTGTTCGTTGTGGGGCAGATGCTGGACGCTGCAACCGCCGCAACGGCCGGCGTGCTGACAAGGTGCGGGACGACGCAATTCACTGGCACTGAACACACGTTCGGTGCGCGCCTCGACCACTTTGCCGTGGGCGCCGAGCACCCGCGCTTCGACCTCTTCACCGGCGAGGGCGCCGAGGACGAACCAGGTTTTGCCTTCAAAAAACGCGATGCCGCGACCGTCATTGGCCAGGCGCTCGATGCTCAGGCGCTGCTTTTTGCCGGTCGGGATTTGCGCGGCCTTGCTGCCGCCGGTGGGCTGGAAGCGCAGGCCTCTCTCATGCTTGGCCATCAGTTGGGCGCGTCGAAAATGCCGGTCGACAGGTAACGGTCGCCACGGTCGCAGATGATCGCGACGATCACCGCGTTTTCAACTTCTTTGGACAGGCGCAGCATCGCTGCCACCGCACCGCCCGAGGACACGCCACAGAAGATGCCTTCTTCGCGGGCCAGACGCCGGGTGACGTCCTCGGCTTCGCTTTGCGCCATGTCGACGATGCGGTCGACACGCTCGGCCTGATAGATCTTCGGCAGGTATTCCTGCGGCCAGCGGCGGATGCCGGGAATGGCCGAGCCTTCCATCGGTTGCAGGCCGACGATCTGCACGTTGTCGTTCTGCTCCTTGAGGTAGCGCGACACGCCCATGATGGTGCCGGTGGTGCCCATGGAGCTGACGAAATGGGTGATGGAGCCCTGGGTCTGACGCCAGATTTCCGGGCCGGTGGTGGTGTAGTGCGCTTCAGGATTGTCGCCGTTGGCGAACTGATCCAGCACCTTGCCACGGCCTTCGGCTTCCATCCGCTGGGCGAGATCGCGAGCGCCTTCCATGCCCTCTTCCTGGCTGACCAGAATCAGCTCCGCGCCGTACGCGGTCATCGCCGCTTTACGCTCGGCGCTGGAGTTGTCCGGCATGATCAGGATCATCTTGTAACCCTTGATCGCGGCGGCCATCGCCAGGGCGATCCCGGTGTTGCCCGAGGTCGCTTCGATCAGCGTATCGCCTTCTTGGATCTGCCCGCGCAACTCGGCACGGGTGATCATCGACAGCGCCGGACGATCCTTGACCGAACCCGCCGGGTTGTTCCCTTCGAGCTTGAGCAAAAGGGTGTTGCTGGTGACACCGGGCAGGCGCTGCAAACGCACCAGCGGCGTGTTGCCGACGCAATCGGCGATGGTTGGGTACTGCAAGGTCATGGCGTTTTTCGCAATCCGGACAGCGGGGGCGCCTATCATACCGGCAAACCTGCGCTGGCCATATCACGCAAAGTGTGGTGCTTATGGTTTCTTGGAATAAGCAATAAAAGTCGCGCCAGTGGTGCGACTTTCTAGAAAGAGTCAGCAGTGCGGACACTTTTTTGTGCAGCTCAAACAAGCTGCGGGCGAGTCATGTCCACTGTGGGAGCTGGCTTGCCAGCGATGGCGTCGGGAGCGACAGCACTGTCCTCCGCCACCAACCGCAGATTCAGTCGCAATCCCGACGGGCCGTTCTCGGCCCACAGGGTTCCGCCCTGGCGTTGCACCGCGTTCCTCGCGATGCTCAGTCCCAGACCAAATCCACCGTCCCCCGGCCGCGAGCCGTCGAGGCGAATGAAGGGCGAGAAGATCCGTTCCAGATCCGCCTCGGCCACGCCGCCGCCCTCGTCCTCCAGCCACAGATGCCAGTAATCGCCATCCCGTCGACCGTCGAGCCGCACGATTCCGCCCGGTGGCGAATGGCGAATGGCGTTGCGCAGAATGTTTTCCAGGGCCTGGGCCAGGGTGTTGAGATTGCCGCGCACCCAGCAGGAAGCTTCAACCCCGCACTGCAACTGCCCGATCGGGCAGCAACTTTCGTAGCAGGCGTTTTCGGTGAGCATTTCCCATAGCGCCTGAATCTGGATCGCTTCGTCCGGCAACGGTGCGCGTTCGGTGTCGAGCCAGGCCAGTTGCAGGGTGTCCTCCACTAGTCGCTGCATCACGTCGACTTCGCGACCGATGCGCTCGCGCAACGGTTGCAGTTGCTGCTCGCTTTCGCTGGCGACCCGCAACCGGCTCAGAGGCGTACGCAGTTCGTGGGACAAATCGCGCAGCAGCTGCTGTTGCAGGGCGACGGTGGATTGCAGGCGTTCGGACATCGAGTCGAAGGCCCGGGCCAGTTCGCCGAGTTCATCGGGGCGCTGGGTGATGCCGCTCGACAACCGCACATTCAATTGATCGGCGCGCCAGGCATTGGCCTGCTCGCGAAGATTGTTCAGCGGCACCACCAGCAGGCGATACAGGCCGACGCACAGCAGCAAGGTGAACAGACCGGGAATCACACCGTTGGTGATGACCCGCCAGAACACCCGGTATTTCCCCGGCAGGAACCGCTCGGGCAACTCGATCACCAGACTGCCGGCAGTCGGGTCAGTGGGGAACGGGACCCGCAGCCACGGCCGGCCCTTTTTGTGAATCGGCCAGTCAAGGCCTCGCAGGAAAGTCAGGTGCTGAAGCTCTTGAGTGCTCAACGGCTGGCTGCCCAGCGACTGCAGATTGCCACCGATCACGCCGACCCAACCGGCCTCACGCAATTCCATGCTTTGCAACCAGCTATCGATGTCATCGCGCTCGCCCTGCTGCCAGGCGCGTTCGGCCTCGGCGGCATAACGGCTCAGCGTGCGGCGGGCGTCGTCGGAGAGGAACTGGTTGCGCTGTTCCATATACCGGCCCCAGGACCAGCTCAGCCAGATCATCAGCAGACAGAACGCCACCAGCAGGCAGGCGAGTTTCCAGAACAGCGAGTGCCGGCCCGGCAGGTCAGACACTTTCATCGACGGCACTCAGGACGTAACCCTTGCCCCACACCGTACGGACTTCCCGCTCGGTGTAGCCGACCGACTTGAGTTTGCGGCGGATCTGGCTGATGTGCATGTCGAGGCTGCGGTCGTGGGCGGCATAACCGCGCTGAAGAACGTGCTGATAAAGGAAGGCCTTGCTCAGCACTTCCTCGTCGTTGCGGTTGAGGGTTTCCAGCAGACGGTATTCACTGCGGGTCAGGCCGGCGGGCTGGTCGAGGTAGAACACATCGCACTGCTCGTCGTCGAAACGCAGCCCGCCGACCGGCACCACCGGGGTGACGGCAGCCGGACGACGGTCGAGGGCGACCCGGCGCAGGATCGCTTCGATCCGCACATGCAGCTCGGCCATGCTGAAGGGTTTGGGCAGATAGTCGTCGGCGCCGAGGCGAAACCCGCTGATACGGTCGGCTTCGGCACCGAGGGCTGACATCAGCAGCACCGGGGTGGAATGGCTCTGACGCAGCTGGGTCAGGACGTTCAATCCATCCAGCCCCGGCAACAGAATATCCATCAGCACCACATCGAACGGCTGGCGCCGGGCGATGCTCAGGCCTTCACTGCCGTTCTGGCACCAGGTGACCTGGAAGCCGCTGCGACCCAGTTGTTCATGGACATAGGCACCGAGGACGGGATCGTCTTCGATGGAAAGAATGCGGGGTTGGCCAATAGAGACAGGAGTCATGACTATCTGCAAATAATTCTCAGTTGGGCGATTATTCAAGATTGCCCGGCGCCCGGCAACCCAAGCTTGACCTGTCGGACAGATGACCGGCCTGCGAGTGAACAACCACGACATCATTTTTCCCAAGATTGCCCGCAAGCAAATCGCTACACTGCGCCGATACCGCGTGCCGGACGCACGTGTGAGTCAACGATCAGCGGGATGCAGGAGAAAGGCGTGCTCAAGAAACTGGGAATCAAAGGTCGCGTATTGTTGCTGACCCTGTTGCCGACCAGCCTGATGGCACTGGTGCTGGGCGGGTATTTCACCTGGACGCAGCAGTCCGACCTGCAAACCCAACTGATGCAGCGCGGCGAAATGATCGCCGAACAACTGGCTCCGCTGGTAGCACCGGCCATGGGCCACGGCGATGCCGAACTGCTCGAGCGCATCGCCACCCAGTCTCTCGAACAACCGGACGTGCGCGCCGTGACCTTCCTCGCGCCCGACCGCTCGCCACTCGCCCACGCCGGCCCGACCATGCTCAATCAGGCGCCCAGCGGCGACAGCGCGCATTTGCTGCGACGCAGCGGCAACGACGCCACGCGCTATCTGCTGCCGGTTTTCGGTAAACACCGCAACCTCGCCGGCGAACTGATCCCGCAAGAGTCCGACCGCCTGCTCGGCTGGGTCGAACTGGAGCTGTCGCACAACGGCATGCTGTTGCGCGGCTATCGAAGCCTGTTCGCCAGCCTGCTGCTGATCGGCGCGGGTCTGGCCGGCGCCGCCTTGCTGGCCTTGCGCATGGGCCGCACGATCAACCGCCCGCTGAGCCAGATCAAACAGGCCGTCGCGCAGCTCAAGGACGGTCACCTGGAAACCCGTCTGCCGCCATTGGGCAGTCAGGAGCTGGATGAACTGGCGTCCGGCATCAACCGCATG
Source organism: Pseudomonas sp. CH235 (assembly GCF_004368175.1). Classification (NCBI taxonomy): domain Bacteria; kingdom Pseudomonadati; phylum Pseudomonadota; class Gammaproteobacteria; order Pseudomonadales; family Pseudomonadaceae; genus Pseudomonas; species Pseudomonas sp. CH235. The sequence continues at coordinate 25,147 of NZ_RRZJ01000037.1, read as the reverse complement.
GCCGGCACCCTGCAAAACGCCCGCGAAGAATTGCAGCACAGCGTCGATCAGGCCACCGAAGACGTGCGCCAGAACCTGGAAACCATCGAGATCCAGAACATCGAGCTGGACCTGGCCCGCAAGGAAGCGCTGGAAGCGAGCCGGATCAAATCCGAATTCCTCGCCAACATGAGTCACGAGATCCGCACACCGCTCAACGGCATTCTCGGTTTCACCCACCTGTTGCAGAAAAGCGAGCTGACCCCGCGCCAGCTCGACTACCTGGGCACCATCGAAAAGTCCGCCGACAGCCTGCTGGGGATCATCAACGAGATCCTCGATTTCTCGAAGATCGAGGCTGGCAAACTGGTGCTCGACCATATCCCGTTCAACCTGCGCGACCTGTTGCAGGACACCCTGACCATCCTCGCCCCCGCTGCTCACGCCAAGCAGCTGGAACTGGTGAGTCTGGTGTACCGCGACACGCCGTTGTCGCTGGTCGGCGATCCGCTGCGGCTCAAGCAGATCCTGACAAATCTGGTGAGCAATGCGATCAAGTTCACCCGCGAAGGCACCATCGTCGCCCGCGCCATGCTCGAAGAAGAAAACGACGACAGCGTGCAGTTGCGCATCAGCATTCAGGACACCGGCATCGGTTTGTCGAACGAGGACGTGCGCGCGTTGTTCCAGGCCTTCAGCCAGGCTGACAACTCGCTGTCGCGCCAACCCGGCGGCACCGGTCTGGGGCTGGTGATTTCCAAGCGTCTGATCGAGCAGATGGGCGGCGAGATCGGCGTCGACAGCACGCCGGGGGAAGGCTCGGAATTCTGGATCAGCCTGAACCTGCCCAAGACCCGCGACGACGCCGAAGACCTGCCTTGCGCGCCACTGCTCGGGCGCCGGGTGGCGGTGCTGGAAAACCATGAACTGGCGCGTCAGGCCCTGCAGCATCAACTGGAAGATTGCGGCCTCGATGTCACGCCGTTCAATACCCTGGAAAGCCTGACCAATGGCGTTACCGGCGCCCATCAAACCGATCAGGCCATTGATCTGGCGGTGCTCGGCATCACCAGTAACGACATGCCGCCGGAGCGCCTCAACCAGCACATCTGGGACCTTGAGCACCTTGGTTGCCGAGTGCTGGTGTTGTGCCCGACCACCGAACTGACGCTGTATCACCTTTCGGTGCCCAACCCTCACAGCCAGTTGCAATCGAAACCGGCCTGCACCCGCAAACTGCGCCGGGCCTTGTCGGACATGGTCAACCCGCGCCAGCCGCGCAGCGAACCGGGCGAACCGTTGTCGAGCCGCGCGCCGAAAGTGCTGTGCGTCGACGACAACCCGGCCAACCTCTTGCTGGTGCAGACACTGCTCGAAGACATGGGCGCCAAGGTGCTGGCCGTGGAAAGCGGTTACGCCGCGGTCAAGGCGGTGCAGAACGAAACCTTCGATCTGGTGCTGATGGACGTGCAGATGCCCGGCATGGACGGACGCCAGAGCACCGAAACCATCCGCCAGTGGGAAAGCGAGCGGCATTGCACGCCGCTGCCGATCGTCGCCCTCACCGCCCACGCCATGGCCAATGAAAAACGCGCGCTGCTGCAAAGCGGCATGGACGACTACCTGACCAAGCCGATCAGCGAGCGGCAACTGGCGCAAGTCGTGCTGAAGTGGACGGGCCTGGCGTTGCGCAATCAGGCGCCGGACCGTGGCGGCGAAAGCGTGCTGGGCAATCAGGAATTGCCAATTCTCGATCACGAAGAAGGTTTGCGCCTGGCTGCCGGCAAGGCGGATCTGGCGGCGGACATGCTGGCGATGCTGCTGGCTTCGCTCGAGGCCGACCGCGAAGCCATCCGCACCGCCCGCGACAGTCAGGATCAGAACAGTCTGCTCGAACGGGTGCACCGCCTGCACGGCGCCACCCGTTACTGCGGTGTGCCGCAATTGCGCGCCGCCTGCCAGCGCAGCGAAACCCTGCTCAAGCAGCAGGATCCCAAAGCCTCGACCGCGCTGGACGAGCTGGAACGGGCGATCAATCGTCTGGCGGCCCAGGCGAAGATCAGCGCCTGATCCACGGCAATGCCGGTCAACGTCGACGCAGCTAAAGTTGTCGCGGGTGATTTGCGCCCGCGTCGATGCTCCAGGAGGATTTCATGCGCACGATCATTTTCAGCAGCCAGACCTACGACCGCGACAGTTTCCTCGCCGCCGACTGCCCGGCCGGGATCGAACTGCACTTCCAGCCAGCCCGGCTCAGTCTCGATACCGCAGCGCTGGCCGAACATCACGAAGTAGTCTGCGCGTTCATCAACGATGACCTCAGCGCGCCGGTGCTGGAGCGTCTGGCGGCGGGCGGCACTCGCCTGATCGCCTTGCGTTCGGCCGGCTACAACCATGTGGATCTGGCCGTCGCCAAACGTCTGGGGCTGGCCGTCGTGCGCGTACCGGCCTACTCGCCCCACGCGGTGGCCGAGCATGCGGTGGCGTTGATCCTCGCCCTCAACCGGCGCTTGCATCGCGCCTACAACCGCACCCGCGAAGGTGATTTCAGCCTGCACGGGCTCACCGGTTTCGATCTGGTGGGCAAAACCGTCGGCATCGTCGGCACCGGACAGATCGGCGCGACCTTCGCGAAGATCATGCACGGCTTCGGCTGCGAACTGCTGGCCTACGACCCTTATCCGAACCCTGCCGTCGAAGCGTTGGGCGCGCGCTACCTCAGCCTGCCGGACCTGCTGGCGCAAGCACGGATCATCAGCCTGCACTGCCCGCTCAACGAACAGAGCAAACACCTGATCAACCGCGATTCGCTGGCGCACATGCAACCGGGGGCGATGCTGATCAACACCGGGCGCGGCGGTCTGGTGGACACGCCGGCGCTGATCGACGCCCTGAAGGACGGCCAACTCGGTTATCTGGGACTGGATGTGTATGAAGAGGAGGCGCAGCTGTTCTTCGAGGATCGCTCCGACCTGCCGCTACAAGATGACGTGCTGGCGCGGCTGCTGACCTTCCCGAATGTGATTGTCACCGCGCATCAGGCATTCCTGACCCATGAGGCGCTGGGCGCGATTGCCGCGACCACCTTGCACAACATTGCGACCTGGGCGGCGGGTACGCCGCAGAACCAGGTCGAAGGCTGAGCGATCGGACTCAGACCGGGGGCGGCGTCGGGGTAATCGCCACGCACAGGATCAACAGCGCCAGCCAGCCGAACCCCAGCAAACGTTGCTTGAGGGAGTGGCCGCTGCGCAGCAGGAACCAGACAAACACCAGCGGCATCAGAAACGCCATGATTTTCAGCCAGCCTTCCACCGGGCGCGAACCGTCCGGGTTCAACACCGGTTCGACAGGCTGCGAACGACGGCGTCGCCCCGCCGCGGCCGGCATGATCTTCGGCCGCTCGGGAGCCGGCGGCGGAACGAAGGCCTCGGGCACGGCCTTGTTACGCGGCAGGCTGCCAAAGGAAATCGTCGACGCGCCCTTTTCGGCGTGAGGAGCCTGTGCATCTGCCAGTGGAGCCCCGCAATGAATGCACGCCGTGGCTTCTGAGCTGATGCTCCGCTTGCATTCATAACATTCGATCAGCGCCATGTTCCGTTCCTTGAAAATGAAGGCGGCAGTTTGCCACGACTGCGGTGTCGATTTGAACCGGATCGAAGGTCGCACGCGCGCATCATTCTGCAATCAAGCCCGTGCTAGCATGTCGCGCATATTTGGAGGACCCATGGTCGAACACGATTTCCGCTACACCCTGATGAACCCGCAACACACCCTCACCGAATGCCGCGCCCTGGTTCCGGGCCGTTATCAGGTCACCGGCAACGGTGGCTCGATCCGCATCGGCGACGTGCTGGTCGTGACCCTCAAAGGCAGCAAGGACTTGTCCATGCGCCTGACCGTCGACACCGTCCGCCACCTGATCAACCCGCCGGGTCAATGGACTGCCATGACCACCGGCCCGGTGTTCGGTGAACTGGCGATCCACACCTGGCAGGTCAACTGCGACAGCTGCGCCAAGGAGCTGAGCTTCGAATTCGCCGTGGACGCCAAGCTCGGCAAACCTGCGGAAAAACCGGCCGCCACGGCACGTATTGCGGAGCTGGGCTGGAAAGCCGTCGGCGACAAGCACCTGTGCCCGAAATGCCAGGAGCCGGCGTGATGAAACACCTGGCCCTGACCGCCGTTGTCGGCGCCGGCCTGATGGGTTGCGCCGCGGAACCTGTGCAACTGCAACAGAACCGCAGCTACATTCTGGAATGGATTGGCGAGCGTCCGCTGATGGACTACAGCCACCTGACCGTGACCCTCGGCGATGATGGCCGGGCGTATGGCAATGGCGGTTGCAACCACTGGTTCGCGCCGTACACCCTGGAAGGCGACAAGCTGAGCTTCGGCAAGATCGGCAAGACCCGCAAACTCTGCGCACCGGCGCTGATGGAGCAGGAGCAACGCTTCCTCCAGGCCCTGGAGCACGTGGAGCGCTGGGACATCTCGCCGATCGAGCAGATGCGCTTCTGGCCGGCTGAAGGCAAGCCGTTGCGCTGGTGGCTGGAAGAGGGTTGATCCTTTAGATCGCCAAGCCCCTCACCCTAACCCTCCCGAAACGTCGGACCGCCCAAAGGGAGAGGGGACTGATTGGGGGATATTGGAGAGATACGCCGACCTGAAAGACCTTCACCGAATCCATAACCAACCGGATTCCACTCTGACGAATCTTCAGTCGACCTGATCTTCCAGGTCGATGGAAATCGCCAGACACCTCGGTCGGCCCCCTCTCCCTCCGGGAGAGGGCTGGGGTGAGGGATGCTTTATAGCGGCAACTCAATTTGTAGCCTGCAACGCCTCAAGCTTCGCCATCACCCCCGCCGCCGTCTGCTCGCCCATCAACTGTTCCCGCACCTTGCCCTTGTTGTCGATGATGTAAGTCACCGGCAAGGCCTCACTGCGCGGCAGTTCGAACAGGTCCGCCGGATCCTGCGCCAACACGGTGAACTTGATGCCCAGTTTTTCGCTGGCGCTCTTCAGCTCTTCCCCCTGCACGTTGTCGAAATTGACCCCGAACACGCCGATCTTCTTGCCCTTGAGCTCATCGGCCAGGTGATTGAGTTCCGGGATTTCCGTGCGGCACGGGCCGCACCATTCGGCCCAGTAGTTGAGCACGACCCATTGTTTGTCGAGGCGCTCGGACGCCACTTTCTGTCCGTTCTGGTCGATGCCGTAGTCGTTACCGCAGCCCCCCAGCATCAACGCCCCGATGATCGTCAATGCCGCTGCCAGTGCCCGTGTCATGTCGTGTTCCTTGTGAAAAATTGAATGCGCCTGCGACCCATCGCCTCCCAAGGTTCTGGATTGCGCGCTGCACAGTTAGAATAGCCGCCACTCTACGCAAGAAGCGACCCGCCCATGACCGATCTGACGCTTTATCACAACCCGCGCTGCTCGAAATCCCGCGGTGCGCTCGAACTCCTCGAAGCCCGTGGCCTGACGCCAAACGTGGTGCGCTACCTCGAAACCCCGCTGGACGCCGCGCAGATCAAGGCGCTGCTCGGCAAGCTGGGAATCAGCGCACGGCAACTGCTGCGCACCGGCGAAGACGAATACAAGACCCTGAACCTGGCCGATGCCAGTCTCACCGAGAAACAATTGATTGAAGCGATCGCGGCCCATCCGAAGTTGATGGAGCGACCGATTCTCGAAGCCGGCGACAAAGCCGTCATCGGCCGTCCACCGGAGCAGATCCTGGAGCTGCTGCCGTGAGTGCGCCGTACATTCTGGTTCTGTATTACAGCCGCAGCGGCTCGACCAACGAGATGGCCCGGCAGATTGCCCGTGGCGTCGAGCAGGCCGGTCTCGAAGCGCGCCTGCGCACCGTGCCGGCGATCTCCACCGAGTGCGAAGCCGTGGCACCGGACATTCCGGATGAAGGCGCGCTGTACGCCACTTTGGATGACCTGAAGAACTGCGCCGGCCTGGCCCTCGGCAGCCCGACCCGTTTCGGCAACATGGCCGCGCCGCTCAAGTACTTCCTCGACGGCACCAGCAACCTGTGGCTGACCGGCGCACTGGTCGGCAAGCCGGCCGGAGTGTTCACGTCCACCGCCAGCCTGCACGGCGGTCAGGAAACCACCCTGCTGTCGATGATGCTGCCGCTGCTGCACCACGGCATGCTGATCACCGGCCTGCCCTACAGCGAATCGGCGCTGCTGGAAACCCAGGGCGGCGGCACGCCGTACGGCGCCAGCCATCACGCCGGGGCCGACGGTAAAAGCGGTCTCGATCAGCACGAAGTGGCGCTGTGCCGCGCCCTCGGCGCACGTCTGGCCAAGACGGCCCGGAAACTGGGGAACTGAGATGGCCAGAAAGCCGAAAGTCCTGCCCGCCGTCGAGTGGCTGGAGCCGCGGGTGCGGGCGATGCGGGTGATCAGTCTGCTGTGCTTTTTCGGCCTGGCCGGACTGCTCGCCGCTTATTACCTGATGTTCGCCGACCTGCACGGCGCGCGGCCGTGGGTGATTCTGCTGATCGAGCTGATCCCGTGGATCGTGCTCGCACCGGCGATGATCATGGGCAGCGCACGCGGGCATTCGTGGATGTGCTTTGTGGTGAATCTGTATTTCATCAAGGGCGCACTGGCCGCGTATGACCCGAGCCGGCAGCTGTTCGGTGTGCTGGAGATGATCGCCAGTCTGGCGGTGTTTTGCTCGGCACTGCTGTATGTGCGGTGGCGGTATCAGTTGAATCGCAAACTGGCGGGCGAAGGCGAAGTCTCCGTCGCCTGACTGCTCGCCAGATCGCCGAGCTAACCGAGTCTGCCGGGATCGTTTCACGCTCTGCGTGGGAACGATCGCTTTGAACTCAATGATTGACGGTGTACGCCAGCATCATCGAGATCTGGCTCATCGGCCGTCCACCGCTCTCTTCATGCCACTGGTTGAACGCGTTCTGCACCGTCGCCAGATCCCGCAGGCTGCTCGGCACCTTGTCGACGATCTTCTGTGCATTCAACGCCGCGACCACGTCGTAGCTCGGCACGAACGTATCCTTGCCAACCATCCGCAAGAACCGTGGCGCCGACAGCCCGCCCAATTGATGACCGTGCTTTTTCAGGTACGTCCACAAACCGACGATATCGGTCACCGGCCAGTCGGCGAGCAACGCACCGAAACTGCCCTTCTCTTTCTCGACATCCAGAATGAACTGCGCATTGCGCGGCACGCTCTTGAGCTTGCCCAGGTGACGGATGATCCGCGCATCCTGCATCAGTCGCTCAAGGTGTTCGGCGCTCATCAGCACGACCTTTTCCGGGTCGAACTTGAAGAACACTTCCTCGAAGGCCGGCCACTTGGCATCCACCAGGCTGTGCTTGAGCCCGGCACGGAACACCCGCAGGGCCATGGTCGAGAGGTAACGGTCGTCGCTGATCTTGCGCAGTTGCGCCGGGGTCTTGGGAACGGGCAGATGGGCTTCCAGTTCAGCCGCCGAACCGAAGCGGTTCAGACAGTATTCGTGCAGCCACTTGTAGTCGCGCATGCCCTCTCCTAAAAAATGAATTGAAAACGGCGCCCGCGAGCGCCGTTTCTTTCGAGCGATCAGATCACTTACAGGTTCACCACATTGACGAAACGCGAAGCCGCCGTCTCGTCGATCTTCAGGCTGGTGAAGTCAAACAGGTTACGGTCAGCCAGTTGCGACGGGATCACGTTCTGCAGGCTGCGGAAGATGCTTTCGGTACGGCCCGGGGTCTTGCGTTCCCAGTCCTGGAGCATTTCCTTGACCACCTGACGCTGCAGGTTTTCCTGGGAACCGCAGAGGTTGCACGGAATGATCGGGAATTGCTTGAAGTCCGAGTAGGCCTGGATGTCTTTCTCGTTGCAGTAGGCCAGCGGACGGATCACCACGTTGCGCCCGTCGTCGGCGCGCAGCTTCGGCGGCATGGCCTTGAGGCTGCCGTTGAAGAACATGTTGAGGAAGAACGTCTCGACGATGTCGTCGCGGTGATGACCGAGGGCCATTTTGGTCGCGCCGATTTCGTCGGCGAAGGTGTACAGCGTGCCGCGACGCAGGCGCGAGCATAGCGAGCAGGTGGTCTTGCCTTCCGGGATCAGTTCCTTGACCACCGAGTAGGTGTCCTTCTCGACGATGTGGTACTCGATGCCCAGCTCTTTCAGGTAGGCCGGCAGCACGTGCTCGGGGAAACCCGGCTGCTTCTGGTCCATGTTCACGGCGACGATCTCGAACTTGATCGGTGCAACCTTCTGCAGGTGCATCAGCACGTCGAGCATGGTGTAGCTGTCCTTGCCCCCGGACAGGCAGACCATGACCTTGTCGCCGTCTTCGATCATGTTGAAGTCGGTGACGGCTTCGCCGGCCAGGCGGCGCAGGCGCTTTTGCAGTTTGTTCTGGTTGACCGTAAGAGTGCCCATGACGCGAAATCCGTGAGGTGTGACGAAAGGCGGGCATTTTACGCAAAAACACTTCGCTTGTGGCCACAGGTTGTCGCCGCTTACAGCGCCCGTTTGCACAGACCCCGACGCGATTACCCCGCGGTTTTACAGCGCGATTTGCTCTAAGCCCCTATCACCTGTGCGGTTAAGACCTTTCTATACTGCGACATAAGGTCGCACACAATCTGAAGACCTGTATTTACTCGGCCGCATTGGCCCGTAGGCGCTCCGCTGGGGGGCGATGGCAATAACGAGAGGAGTGACTGGCATGATCCATCACGTAGTGGGACTTTTTACCCACCCCGATCAGGAATGGAAGGAAATCCGTGGCGACCAGGAAGAAAGCATCAGCCACATGTACCTGACGCACACGCTGATTCTGGCGGCGATCCCCGCTGTTTCGGCATTTATCGGCACGACTCAGGTCGGCTGGGTGATCGGCAACCGCGCACCGGTGATGCTCACCGTCGAAAGCGCGTTGTGGATGACGATCATGTCTTACCTGGCAATGCTCGGCGGAGTCGCGGTCATGGGTGCCTTCGTGCACTGGATGGCCCGCACCTATGACGCCAACCCGAGCCTGGCCCGTTGCGTGGCATTTGCCACCTACACCGCGACACCGTTGTTCGTCGGCGGGCTGGCGGCGCTCTATCCACACATGTGGCTGGGGATGATCGTCGGCACGGCGGCCATCTGCTACACGGTTTACCTGTTGTATGTGGGGCTGCCGACCTTCATGAACATTCCGTCCGACGAGGGTTTCCTGTTTTCCAGCTCGGTACTGGCGGTGGGTCTGGTGGTGCTGGTCGCCATCATGGCGTTTACCGTGATTGTCTGGGGTCTGGGCGTGGGGCCTGTCTACACCAATTAGCGACCGGTTCCTCCCGAGAAGAACAAGATCCGCCAACACAGGCCGCCGCAAGGCGGCCTTCTCATGCCTGGAATGAACGTCGCGACCATTCGGCAGTTTGGCGATACGCAACGCCGAAAGGTTGCGGCATACTCCAAATCTCTGGAGATCCATCAAGCATGCCCGAGCAACTCAATACCCGCGTCGAAGACTGTTTCCAACTCGCTGAATCCTTTTTCAAACGTCCCTTCAAACGCCCCGTGGTGAGCCTCAAGCTGCGCGGGCAAAAAGCCGGGGTCGCGCATCTGCACGAGAATCTGCTGCGCTTCAATCCGCAGCTGTACCGGGAAAACACCGAACATTTCCTCAAGCAGACCGTGGCCCACGAAGTCGCGCACCTGATCGCCCATCAACTGTTCGGCGACCGCATCCAGCCCCACGGCGAGGAGTGGCAACTGATCATGCGCGGCGTTTACGAATTGCCGCCGGACCGTTGCCATACCTATGAAATCAAACGCCGCAGCGTGACCCGCTACATCTATAAATGCCCGTGTGCCGATAGCGATTTTCCGTTTTCGGCGCAGCGCCATAGCCTGGTCAGGCAGGGTCGGCGCTATCTGTGCCGGCGCTGTCGCAACACATTGGTGTTCAGTGGCGAGATGCGGGTCGAGTAACCCACGAGCTACGCGATGACTTTCGCGGCGCGTAATTCGGCAATCCGCTCAGGACTCAACCCCAACTCCGTCAACACCTGATCTGTATGCTGCCCCAGCGCTGCCCCCACATGCCGCGGCGCCGGCAACGCCTCGGAAAACTTCAGCGGACAGGCGATCTGCGCCTGCACCGTGCCATCACCGCGGGGCACCTGGGTCACCAGTTCCCGCGCCTGCAATTGCGGATGCTGCACCGCCTCGCCCAGGTTCAACACCGGCTCGACGCAGGCATCGATCCCGGCGAACAGCTCGCACAGTTCGGCAAAGTCATGCTTCTCGAACTCGACCTTCAAGGCGTCCTTGAGCGCCCGCTGCTGCTCGGGTTTGGGCGACAAGCCCTGCGCCGCCAGTTCCGGCCGGCCCAGCGCCGCACACAGTTGCTGCATGAAGGCCGGTTCCAGACTGCCCACCGACATCCAGCGCCCGTCGCGGGAGCGGTAGTAATCGTAGAAGCTGCCGCCATTGAGCATCTGATCCTCCCAGCCCGGCTCCTCGCCGCAGGCCAGATACCCGGCACCGGCCATGGCGTTCAGGCTGAACGCGCAATCGGTCATGCTCACATCCAGATGGGTGCCCTGCCCGGTCTGCTGGCGGGAAATCACCGCCGCCAACAAGCCGATCACCCCGTGCAGCGAGCCGCCGGCGACATCCGCCACCTGCATGCCCAGCGGCAACGGCCCGCTGTCGGCGCGGCCGGTGTAGCTGGAGAGCCCGGCCAGCGCCAAATAGTTGATGTCGTGGCCGGCGCGATCCTTGTACGGTCCGGTCTGGCCGTAACCGGTGATCGACACATAAATCAGCTTCGGATTGATCGCCTTCAGCGCCTCGTAACCCAGCCCCAGCCGCTCCATCACACCGGGGCGAAACTGTTCCAGCACGATGTCGTAATTCACCAGCAACTGCTTCACCAGCTCCAACGCCTCGGGCTGCTTGAGGTCCAGCGCCAGGCTGCGCTTGTTGCGGTTGAGATACGCGTGACTGGCCGAGACGCCGTGATCATGGGGCGGCAAGACCCGCACCAGGTCGAGGCGGGTCGGCGATTCGATGCGCAGCACTTCGGCGCCCATATCCGCCAGCAGCAGCGAGGCAAACGGCCCCGGCAGCAGGGTCGAGAAATCCAGAATCTTCAGTGAGGCCAGCGGTGCAGGCATGGGCAATCTCCATCAACGATGCATGCAGCCTAGGCAGCCATCGGCGATGGGGCAATTACCGGATCCATCAGTTGCGCTGACCGTTGCGCTCAAACAGCAGGCAAGAAAAAACCCGCCGAAGCGGGTTTTTCCATTCAAGCGATGCTTACTTCACATTGCTCGGGGTCGGGCCTTCGGCCACGCCCAGGTCATCTTCCTCACGCTCGTCGGAGATACCACGACCGCCCGAGGCCAGCTCGGATTGCAGCACATCGGTGTCCAGCTCCTTGACCCACTTGGCCACGACGATGGTCGCTACGGCGTTGCCGACCAGGTTGGTCAGGGCGCGGGCTTCGGACATGAAGCGGTCGATACCCAGGATCAGCGCCAGACCGGCCACCGGCAGGTGACCTACGGCCGACAGGGTGGCCGCCAGTACGATGAAGCCCGAACCGGTCACACCGGCTGCGCCTTTGGAGGACAGCAGCAACACTACCAGCAGAGTGATCTGGTGAGTGATGTCCATGTGGGTGTCGGTCGCCTGAGCGATGAACACGGCCGCCATGGTCAGGTAGATCGCGGTGCCGTCGAGGTTGAACGAGTAGCCGGTCGGGATCACCAGACCTACCACCGATTTCTTCGCGCCCAGACGCTCCATCTTGATCAGCATGCGTGGCAGTACCGATTCCGAAGAGGAAGTACCCAGCACGATCAGCAGCTCTTCACGGATGTAGCGGATCATCTTCAGCACGCTGAAGCCGTGCATGCGGGCGATACCGCCGAGCACGATCAGGATGAACGCCAGGCAGGTGATGTAGAAGCAGATCATCAGTTGACCCAGCTGCACCAGCGAGCCGACGCCGTAGGCACCGATGGTGAACGCCATCGCACCGAAGGCACCGATTGGCGCGAGCTTCATGATCATGTTGATGATGTTGAACATCACGTGGGCGAAGCGATCGATGAAGTCCAGGATCGGCTTGCCGTAGGCACCCAGGCGATGCAGGGCGAAACCGAAGATCACCGAGAACATCAGCACTTGCAGAATGTCACCGGTGGCGAACGCGCCGACGATGGTGGTCGGGATCACGTTGAGCAGGAAGCCGACAACGCTCTGGTCTGCGCCTTGAGCAACATAGGTCGCGACTTTCGAGGCATCGAGGGTGCTGACGTCGATGTGCATCCCGTTGCCCGGTTGCACGATGTTGACCACGATCAGGCCGACCAGCAGGGCGATGGTCGAAACGATTTCGAAGTACAGGAGTGCGTAACCGCCGGTCTTGCCGACCGATTTCATGTTCTGCATGCCGGCGATGCCGCTGACCACGGTGCAGAAGATGATCGGGGCGATGATCATTTTGATCAGTTTGATGAACCCGTCACCCAGCGGCTTTACGGCCACGCCGAACTGCGGGTAGTAGTGGCCGAGCGCAATACCGATACAGATTGCGACGATCACCTGGAAATACAGGGATTTGTACAGTGGCTGACGAGTCGTCATTGCAAAGTTCCTCAAGAGTCCCGCGTGGCAACATCCATCTGTTGAACGCGAAACCTGAATTGCGAACCCTCCTGCACTGGAGGGATTTGTTGTGTCGAACGGCGCTTTCCGGACCGGCTCGGCGCACGCTTCTGTCGCTCTTATCGCAAACGTCGTGCCACTTTGGTGCAAATCGCTGCAAGCCTTTTGATATCAGGGGATCCGGCTTTTTCTGTGTCACCGTTCGGTTACTCAAGTGTGGCGGATTTCCGCCAACTCGCCCGACCTCGTCCTACAATTTGGCGGAAATCCGCCTTGTTACCGATCAAAGGCAGCCGCTACCATCGGTCGCCAGAGGAAGGATCTGCCGCTCATGCGCGAACGCACCATCGCCAGTCACTTTGCCCGCGCCGCCCTCGGTGGCGCGCGGCGCTCGGGTTACGACTACTCGGACCTGCTGCAGCAACTGGGCATCAGCCCCGAACTGCTCGACGAGCCGCGCGCGCGGATCGCCCCGGAACAATTCACCCAACTGATCCAGAACCTGTGGCTGGCCCTGGACGACGAATACCTGGGTTTTGGCAACGCTCCGAGCAAACCTGGCAGCTTCGCCATGATGTGCCACGCCATCATCCATTGCCGCAGCCTGGAGAAGGCTCTGCAACGCGGCTTATTGTTTTATAGCCTATTCCCCGAAGCCCCGTGCCTGACCCTGAGCCATGAAGACGAATGGGTACGCCTGAGCCTCGACGATGCGCAGTTGTGGGACCCGGATCACTTTCTCAGCGAGAGCCTGCTGGTGATCTGGCATCGCCTCGGCAGCTGGCTGATCGGCCAGCGGATTCGTCTGGAACAGGCGAGCTTCAGCTACCCGAAACCGGCGCACGGGGCGGAATACGATCTGCTGTTTTCCTGCCCGCTGGAATTTTCGGCAACGCAAAGCAGCCTGGTGTTTCACAGCCGTTATCTGCACATGCCGCTGTTGCAGGATGAACGCACCCTCAAGCATTTCCTCGAACGCTCCCCCGCCGACCTGCTGTCCCGCCCGGACGACGGCAACAGCCTGAGCAGCCGGCTGCGCCGTTTGCTCAGCCACGACAGCGCACGCTGGCCGGACCTCGAAGCAGTTGCCGCGCACCTGCACATCAGCCCGCAAACCTTGCGCCGGCATCTGCGCGAGGAAGGCACCAGTTTTCAGGAATTGAAGGATCAGTTGCGCCGGGACATCGCAATTTATCACCTGGGGCGGGCCGATCTGTCGTTGCAACAGATCGCCGAACAGCTCGGGTTTTCCGAGCCGTCGGCGTTTCATCGGGCGTTCAAGAAGTGGACGGGGCTGACGCCGGGGGCTTATCGGGCGCAGGAGCAGTGAGGCCAAAGATCAAAAGCCCCCTCACCCTAACCCTCCCTCTGGGCGGTCCGACGTTTCGGGAGGGTTAGGGTGAGGGCCGATCGTTTTCACACCGCAGGAAAATGAATTCTGAACGCCGCCCCGCCCATCGGTGAATCGCCCAGCGTCAGTTTCGCGCTGTAGCTCTCGATGATGTCCTTGACCACTGCCAGCCCGATCCCCTGCCCTGGGTGCTGGCGATCCAGGCGTTCGCCGCGTTCGAGAATCCGTGCGCGCTGATCCGGTGGTACGCCGGGGCCGTCGTCTTCGATGCACAGCTCCATTCCGGAATGGCTTTCGCGCACGCTGATGCGCACTTCGCCCAGACACAGGCGATAGGCGTTTTCCAGCAGGTTGCCCATCATTTCCAGCAAGGCGCCCTGCTCGATCGGCACGTAACAGTGCTCCGGCAGATCGAAGGCGACGCGCACGTGTTTGTCGCGGTAGACCTTGTCCAGCGTGTCGCACAGGCTTTGCAGCACCGGGCGCAGGCGCACCTGATGGCGCACCAGACCGCTTTTGCGCAGGCTGGCGCGTTGCAACTGATAGCCGATCTGCTGGCTCATGCGTTCGATCTGGGTTTGCAGCACCCACGCCTGATCGCGGTCTTCGGGGCGCTGGGCCATGTCTTCGCTGACGCCTTGCAATACCGCCAGCGGGGTTTTCAGGCTGTGGGCCAGATCGTCGAGGGAATCGCGGTACCGGCTGCGCTGCTGGCGTTCGCTGTGCAGCAAGCGGTTGAGGGAACCGGTCAGGCGCAGCAGTTCACGCGGGTGCTGTTCGCTGAGGCTTTCGAGGGTTCCGCCTTCGATTTCGTCGAGTTCCTGACTGAGCCGGCGCAAGGCTTTCAGGCCCCAGGTCAGGCCGATCCACAGCAGCGCCAGCAGCACCAGCAATGCCGCGCCAAAACCGAGGTAGAGATTTTCCCGCAGGCCTTCGAGGGTGGTTTCGTATTCGCGCACCGGTTGCAGGGCCACGATACTGAAGGCTGCACTTTTGCCGCCAAGCAGTTTGACTTCGACGTCGTAGACGAAGAATTCCTGGCCGTTGGCTTCACGGATCCGCGCGAACTCGTTGCCGAGGCCGTCGTAGCGCGGCGTGTAGTTGATCTTCTCTTCCTGGGTGCCCTTCGAGCGCCAGACCAGATGCCCTTCGCGGTCATAGATGTAGCCGAGCAGGCGATTGTCCGTGAGGTTGAAGCGCTCGTCGGGCAACTGTGCCGGCATCATCAGGCGGTTGTTTTCAACCCGCGCGGCGGAGATCAGCGTGGTGACGTCGGACGCCAGCCGCTGTTCGATCGAGTCCTGCAGCGCCAGGCTGAACGCGCCCTGCATCGCCGGGAGCAACGCGAGCATGAACAACACCGCCAGGGTCGTGGCGGCAAGCATCAGCCGGACGCGAAGGGAACGGATCAAGTGCAGCGCTCATTGAACAGGTAACCGAGGCCGCGCACGGTGTCGATCGGCTTGAATCCGGCCGGGCCTTCGAGCTTGCGGCGCAAACGGCCGACCAGCACTTCGATCACGTTTGGATCGCGCTCGTCGTCATCCGGGTACAACTGCTCCATCAACCGATCCTTGGGCACCACCTGCTGGTGATGGCGCATGAGGTATTCGAGGATCCGGTACTCGTAGGCGGTCAGCGCCAGCGGTTGCTCGTCGAGGGTCGCCTGCTTGCGATTGAGGTCCAGCAACAGCGGGCCGGCGACGATGGTCGACTGAGTGAAACCGCTGGAGCGGCGCAGCAACGCATTGAGCCGCGCTTCGAGTTCTTCGAACTGGAACGGCTTGACCAGATAATCGTCAGCCCCGGCTGCCAGACCTTCGACCTTGTCCTGCCAGTTGCCGCGCGCGGTGAGGATCAGGATCGGAAACGTCTTGGCGCCCGAGCGCAGCTGGCGGATCAGGTCGAGGCCACTCATGCCCGGCAGTCCAAGGTCGATCACCGCCAGGTCAAAGTTGAATTGCCCGGTCTGGTACAACGCCTCTTCGGCATTGGCCACGGACTCGACCACGTGACCGCTCTCCGTCAGGCGGGTTTGCAGGTGATGGCGCAACAGCGCTTCATCTTCGACGACCAACAGTTTCATGACGCTCTCCCGGGTAAATCGACAACTCCAAAGGCTTTCGCCTCACATGGCTGCGCCGGGTCGCCCCTCGAAGGACGACCCGGCGCGGGCCTGACGCCAATCGCTTAGAAAGCGTAGTTGGCCGACAGGTAAGTCTGGGCGCTGCTGGTCAAATCCAGCGAGCCTTGCTTGCTGCCGCCGCTCTCTTTCATCTCAGTGCTGGCGTTGCTGCGCAGGTAACGGTAACCGAGTTCGACCGAGGTGTTCTGCGAGACTTGCTGCAACACACCGAACTGGCCGCCGACGGCGTAACCGATGTCGCTGTCACGGCTGTAGCTCGGCGAATCCTGGGTCAACTTGGTCAGACCGGCCGTGGCACCGCCGAACAGCTTGGTGCTGCTACCCACCGGGTAAAACAGATCGTAGCTGCCCAGCAGGTTTTCCTGGCGCAGTTTAATGCCATTGTGCGAGCCGGACACGTTGTCGTAGGTGGCGTAGTAGCGACCCTGGCTGTTTTGCTGACCCAGGCGCAGGCCGTAGGTGTTGTTGCCGTCGATGGCCGCGGTGGCATCCGGATGGCCGAGGTTGTCGTTCAGGGCGTTGGATTTTTTGATCTTGTCGCTGGTCTGGCCAAAGGTCAGGCCGGCGAAGTTGCTGGTGGTGTCGGCGTGGGCCGCGATACTGGCGCTCATTACGGTAAAAGCCAGCAGCAGTTTATTTAAACGAGTCATGGAGTTTCCTCTTTCACAGTGCTGTTTGGGTATGGCGCAAGGTTACTGACCCTCCCCTGTACCGCCCCTGAACGCTCTCTGAACCTGGCCTGAATGAAATGAACTAGGCTGTTTTGACCACTTTATTGTCCGGAGACCCGATCATGCGCCTGCTTCTAACCCTCGCCCTCCTTGTCTTCAGCGGCCTCAGCCAGGCTGCGATCAAGACCGAGGAAATCCCCTATCAGAGTGCTGACGGCACCAAGCTGATCGGTTACTACGCCTACGACGATGCAATAAAGGGCCCGCGCCCCGGCGTGGTGGTGGTGCATGAGTGGTGGGGCCTGAACGACTACGCCAAGCGCCGCGCCCGGGATCTCGCCGGGCTCGGCTACAGCGCGCTGGCCATCGACATGTACGGTGAAGGCAAGAACACCGAGCACCCGAAAGACGCAATGGCGTTCATGCAGGCCGCCACGCAAAACGCCGATGCGGCCAGCAAGCGCTTTCAGGCCGGGCTGGATCTGTTGAAGAAACAGCCGCAGACCGACAAGGATAAAATCGGCGCCATCGGCTACTGCTTCGGCGGTGGCGTGGTGCTGAATGCCGCGCGTCAGGGCGTGCCGCTGGCCGGCGTGGTGAGCTTCCACGGTGCGCTGGCCACCAAGACTCCGGCTACGCCGGGTAGCGTGAAGGCGAAAGTCCTTGTCGAGCACGGCGCGCTGGACAGCATGGTCACCCCGGACAACGTCGCGGCATTCAAGTCGGAAATGGACAAGGCCGGCGCCGACTATCAATTCGTCAGCCTCGACGGTGCCAAGCACGGGTTCAGCAATCCCGACGCGGATCGCCTGAGCCACGGCGATCACGGTGGCCCGGATATCGGCTACAACAAGGCCGCCGATGAAAAATCCTGGGCGGACATGCAGGCGTTCTTCAAGAAAATCTTTGGCTGAACCCCTGTTGCTGATCGTTCCCACGCTCTGCGTGGGAATGCATACAGTGACGCTCCGCGTCACACAGCGAAGGGACGCGGAGCGTCCCGAGGCTGCATTCCCACGCGGAGCGTGGGAACGATCACAATTCGGGGCCGCAGCGTCGGAGCGATCACGGTTCGACGTGGGAACGATCATGTCGACACTATCCAGCCTTAAGGCAACCCGGCAAAATGCGCCACATGAACTCCAACCCTTTCCTCCCCGCCTGCTGCACCCCGCTCGATGCCCATTGGCCGCTGCCGACGGTGTTGCCCGACACTGTGCTGCTGAGCACCCATTTCGATCCTTCGCAATTGCTCGGTGATGACTTCCGCCGCAGCGCCATCGAGTCGCCGCCGAGCATTCAGCGTTCGGTGGCGAAGCGGCAGGCGGAATTCCTTGCAGGGCGGATTTGTGCACGGGCGGCGTTGCAGCAGCTGGAAGGCTCAAGCACTGTTCCGGCGATCGGCGAGGATCGCGCGCCGATTTGGCCGGCACACATCTGCGGCTCGATCACCCACAGCACCGGCCGTGCGGCGGCGATTGTCGCCAACAAACAGCACTGGCGCGGGCTGGGCATGGACCTGGAAAACCTGCTCAACGCCGAACGCGCCGAGCGGCTGGCTGGAGAGATCCTGACCCCGCCGGAAATGCAGCGCATGGCCGCCGGCTCCCGGGATCAGATCGCGCTCTGGGTGACCCTGACCTTTTCGGTGAAAGAAAGCCTGTTCAAGGCGCTGTACCCGATCGTGCAGCAGCGCTTCTACTTCGAACACGCCGAGGTTCTGGAGTGGAATGAACAGGGTCAGGTGCGGCTGCGGTTGCTGACGGATCTGTCCAGTGAATGGCGCAACGGCACGGAGCTCGATGCGCAATTCGGCGTGCAGGACGGGCAGTTGCTGAGCCTGGTCAGCATCCAGGCGTAAGCGGCTTCAGCGCCGCTCCTGATTCCTCGGCCAGCTCAGGCTGAAGCACGCTCCGCCCAGACTCTTGCTCTTGCCGATCAGCGCCCGGCCGTCGTGCCAGTGGATGATCCGCCGCACGATCGACAGGCCCAGCCCGTGCCCGCCGGACGCTCGGGTGCGGCTGTCGTCCAGGCGCAGGAACGGCGTGAAGATTTTCTCCCAAGCGGTTTCCGGCACGCCGGGGCCGTCGTCCTCGACATCCACCCGGCAACGCATCTGCCCGACCTGATAACTGACCGTGACCTTCGAGCGTGCATGGCGCATGGCGTTGCTCACCAGATTCTGCAAGGCACGGTGCAGGTAACGCGGCTCGGCCTCGACCCAGGCGTCATCGCAATCCGCCGCCGACAGGCACAAACCGCGCTGTACCGTGACTTCGGCGCGCAGAGGCGCCAGCTCTTCGATCACCTGATTGACCAGTGCATCCAGGTCGATGCGCTGGAAGGTCAGCGCCGGCGAGCCCTGCTCCAGCCGGGCGTACGTGAGCATTTCGTCGACCAGCTTGTCGAGGTCCTCGATGTCGTGGTCCATACCCTCGCGGTATTTCTCCAGCGCCTGCGGGGTGGTGGCCGAGCCGATCATCTCCAGGCCGAAACGCAGGCGCGCCACCGGCGTGCGCAATTCGTGGGACACCGCGCGCACCAGTTCACGCTGGATGGCCAGCAACTGCTGCAAGTGCTCGGCCATGCCGTTGAACGCCGCCGCCAGCTTGCCCACCGAGTCGGCACCCCGGGCCGGAACGCGAGTTTCCAGACTGCCTTTGGCGATGCGCGTGGCGGCAGCTTCGAGCCCGCGCAAACGCCGTTCGAGCTGACGCACCAATAAATAGACGATCAGGCCGATCAGGGTCAGGCCGAGAGCGGCGATCAAAACCAGCCATTCCGGCGGGTACGGATTCATCTGATACAGCGGCCCGATTTCCAGCACCCACGGCGTGCCGACCATGCCGGCGAACACCCGGATCGAATCGCCGCCCTTGCCCAGCGCCATCACCGTATCGCCTTCGGACACTCGACGACTCTGGTCTTCGTCCATGTCGGCATCGCTGACGGTGACCAGCCGCAAATCGAAGCCGAAGCCTTTGTCTTCTTTCAACTGCGCCAGTCGTTTGGGCTGTTCGCCCACGGGCACCCGCACCAGCTCATCGGCCAACAGGTAGATGGTCGCCCGGGCCAGTTGCTCGCTGATCTGCTGCACCTCGCCCACCAGCACCAGTTGATCCTTGTCACTGACCAGCCGATAGACCTTGGCCGCGTGCGGGCCGGTCTGTTCGACCAGCGCCTGGCCGCGCTGCACCCGGGTGCGCTGGGTCAGATCGAGATCGGTCTGGGCAAAGGTCTTCAGCGCCAGCGGAATCCCGAGCAGCCGCTCCCACACCAGCAAGGCGCGATGGCGCTCGGTTTCATTCATCGGTTGCAGGTTGTCGGCCATCAGCGAAAACGTGCCGTGGGCCAGACGCTCGCGGTATTGCTCGCTGCGCACCTGGTTGAGCAGGTGCAGCGCCAGCACGCCGAGCACCGCCACCAGAATCAGCGCCGCGCACATGCCGCCATAGATGCGCAGGAAGATCGAATTCACAGCGGCAGTTCTACGCAGGCTTCCGGCACGAACAGATAACCTTTGCTGCGCACGGTCTTGATCAGGCGCGGGTGATCGGGGTCGTCGCCGATTTTCGGGCGGATGCGCGAGATGCGTACATCGATCGAGCGGTCCTGGCCGTCGTAGCCAATGCCGCGCAGTGCGGTGAAGATTTCTTCCCGGGACAGGATCCGCCCGGCGTTGGATACCAGCAGCCAGAGCAGATCGAATTCGGCGCTGGTCAGCTCGATGCCGCTGTCACTGAGCCAGGCTTCGCGCAAGGCGTTGTCCACCACCAGCGGACCGAACTGCAGACGACGCGGATTGCCCGCTGGCGCCTCCGGTGTGTCACTGCGTCGCAGCAGCGCCTGGATACGCGCCAGCAACAGTCGCGGGCGCACCGGTTTGCAGACGTAGTCGTCGGCACCCAAGTCGAGCCCGAGGATCTGGTCGGCGTCATCGGTGCGCGCGGTGAGCATCAGGATCGGGCCGTCGTAACGGTCACGCACCTTGCGGCAGATGCTCAGGCCGTCTTCGCCGGGGAGCATCAGGTCGAGGATCACCAGGTCCGGCTGTTCCTTGATGATCCGCGCCGCCGCCAGCGCACCGTTGCCTTCGATCTCCACGCGCAATCCGTTGGCTTGCAGGTATTCACGGGTCAGTTCGGCCAGACGCTGGTCGTCCTCGACTATCAATACCTGCCAGGCTTCTTGCTCCACGGGTGACCTCTGCTTGCCGATGCTGCTTATAAAGGAAGGATCCTCCCGTCTTTTTGTCATCTTTAAGGAGGATAAGAATGCGTGCGCATGGCCCGATTGTATAAACGGCGTACAGCCAGAACACAAGTCGGTAAATGCGTTCGGACAAGGCGGATTTTTGTGATAGGGTTCGCGCCCTTAAAAATCCGCTGAAGCGTTTTTCCCGACTGAAAAACAGTGACAAACGGTCTAGCTCAGCAGGTTCACGGCCTACAAAGGTTTTCCCTGTTTCGCACACAATTTACGCACAGGGTTATCCACAGGCTGTCCGTTGCAATCGCCCCCCGAAACGCATTATCTTGTAGCCCGCGCTCAAAAAAACCCTACATGTAGGGGTTGAGACCAAAAAACCAAACACAAACCGGACAGTGAATTCAAGGCTTTTTATTGCCATTGTCGGGTTGAACCAAACGTATTTTCAGAAGCCCAAACCGCGCCTGCGGATGGCTACCGTTTTTCAGCCGATCACGGCGTAAACGGTACGGGTGTTGCAGTCCCAAACTGCTCCCCGAAAGGAATGCGGTTTCACGCGTATCGCGCGAACCGAAGACTTCGGCATGGAAGCGGCGCCCACAAGGCCCCCTTCCTGAACTGTCCCGAAGTCGTTACCCGGCAACTGCCGGTCGTAGTGCTTCAGGACGGAACGGTGGGCACCGTGATGGTGCCCAAACAAACATAGAGAACGTGGAGACACCCATGCAAACCGACACAACTCGCGAGAACCCGCAGGGCACCTTGCCGCAGGCCGCCGATTCGAATTCGGATCTGGCTGCCACCGCGCCTGGCCAACTGCGCGTGATCAAGCGTAATGGCACTGTCGTTCCTTACACCGATGACAAGATCACCGTCGCTATCACCAAAGCGTTTCTCGCAGTTGAGGGCGGCACCGCTGCCGCTTCGTCGCGAATCCACGACACCGTTGCCCGCCTGACCGAACAGGTCACCGCGACCTTCAAGCGTCGCATGCCGTCGGGCGGCACCATCCACATCGAAGAAATCCAGGACCAGGTCGAACTGGCCCTGATGCGTGCCGGCGAGCAGAAAGTGGCTCGCGACTACGTGATCTACCGTGATGCCCGTTCCAAGGAACGCGCCGTTCGCACCACCGCCGAAGCACCGGTACAGGCGCACCCGTCGATCCGCATCACCCGCGCCGACGGCACTCTCGCGCCACTGGACATGGGTCGCCTGAACACCATCGTCACCGAAGCCTGCGAAGGTCTGGCTGAAGTCGACGGCGACCTGATCCAGCGCGAAACCCTGAAGAACCTGTACGACGGCGTGGCCCTGAACGACGTCAACACCGCTCTGGTGATGACCGCGCGTACCCTGGTCGAGCGCGAGCCGAACTACTCGTTCGTGACCGCCCGCCTGCTGATGGACACCCTGCGTGCCGAAGGCCTGGGCTTCCTGGGCGTGGCCGAAAGCGCCACTCACCACGAGATGGCCGACCTGTACGCCAAGGCACTGCCGGCCTACGTCGCCAAAGGTATCGAGTTCGAACTGCTGAACCCTGTGCTGGCCTCCTTCGACCTGGAAAAACTGGGCAAGGCGATCAACCACGAGCGCGACCAGCAATTTACCTACCTGGGCCTGCAGACCCTGTACGACCGTTACTTCATCCACAAGGATGGCGTGCGTTTCGAACTGCCGCAGATCTTCTTCATGCGCGTGGCCATGGGCCTGGCGATCGAAGAGAAGCAGAAAGAAGACCGTGCGATCGAGTTCTACAACCTGCTGTCCTCGTTCGACTACATGGCTTCGACCCCGACCCTGTTCAACGCCGGTACCCTGCGTCCACAGCTGTCGAGCTGCTACCTGACCACCGTGCCGGATGACCTGTCGGGCATCTACCACGCGATCCACGACAACGCCATGCTGTCAAAATTCGCCGGTGGCCTGGGCAACGACTGGACGCCGGTGCGTGCACTGGGTTCGTACATCAAGGGCACCAACGGCAAATCGCAAGGCGTGGTTCCGTTCCTGAAAGTGGTGAACGACACCGCCGTCGCCGTTAACCAGGGTGGCAAGCGCAAAGGCGCTGTCTGTGCCTACCTGGAAACCTGGCACATGGACATCGAAGAGTTCATCGAGCTGCGCAAGAACACCGGTGATGACCGTCGTCGTACCCACGACATGAACACCGCCAACTGGATCCCTGACCTGTTCATGAAGCGCGTCTTCGATGACGGCAAATGGACCCTGTTCTCGCCGTCCGAAGTACCGGATCTGCACGACCTGACCGGCAAGGCCTTCGAAGAGCGCTACGAGTACTACGAAGCCCTGACCGAGTACCCGGGCAAGGTCAAGCTGTTCAAGACCATCCAGGCCAAAGACCTGTGGCGCAAGATGCTGTCGATGCTGTTCGAAACCGGCCACCCATGGCTGACTTTCAAAGACCCGTGCAACCTGCGTAGCCCGCAGCAGCACGTCGGCGTTGTTCACAGCTCGAACCTGTGCACCGAGATCACCTTGAACACCAACAAGGACGAGATCGCGGTCTGCAACCTGGGCTCGATCAACCTGCCGAACCACATCGTCGACGGCAAGCTGGACACCGCCAAGCTCAAGCGCACCATCGACGTCGCCGTGCGCATGCTCGACAACGTGATCGACATCAACTACTACTCGGTACCGCAGGCGAAGAACTCCAACTTCCGTCACCGTCCGGTCGGCCTGGGCATCATGGGCTTCCAGGACGCGCTGTACCTGCAGCACATCCCTTACGGTTCCGACGCTGCCGTCGAGTTCGCCGACAAGTCGATGGAAGCGGTCAGCTACTACGCGATCCAGGCTTCCTGCGACCTGGCCGACGAGCGCGGCTCGTACGAGACGTTCCAGGGTTCGCTGTGGTCCAAAGGCGTACTGCCGCTGGATTCGCAACAGATCCTGATCGAAGCACGCGGCCAGAAGTACATCGACGTCGACCTGACCGAATCCCTGGACTGGGCACCGGTTCGCGCCCGTGTACAGAAAGGCATCCGCAACTCGAACATCATGGCCATCGCACCGACCGCGACCATCGCCAACATCACCGGCGTATCGCAGTCGATCGAACCGACCTACCAGAACCTGTATGTGAAATCGAACCTGTCGGGCGAATTCACCGTGATCAACCCCTACCTGGTTCGCGACCTGAAGGCTCGCGGTCTGTGGGACTCGGTCATGATCAACGACCTGAAGTACTACGACGGTTCGGTTCAGCAGATCGAGCGCATCCCGCAAGAACTCAAAGAGCTCTACGCGACCGCATTCGAAGTGGACACCAAGTGGATCGTTGACGCCGCCAGCCGTCGTCAGAAGTGGATCGACCAGGCCCAGTCGCTGAACCTGTACATCGCCGGCGCATCGGGCAAGAAGCTGGACGTGACCTACCGCATGGCCTGGTACCGTGGTCTGAAAACCACCTACTACCTCCGCGCCCTGGCCGCGACCAGCACCGAGAAGTCGACCATCAACACCGGCAAGCTGAACGCTGTATCCAGCGGCGGCAACCACGGCGACGACTCGGTCCTGGCAGCCCCTGCCGGCCCGGCTCCAGTACCGAAGGCTTGCGCCATCGACGAGCCGGATTGCGAAGCTTGCCAATAAGCTGAGCTGAATCGGGCGTTGCGAAACGCCTGATCCGAGAAACCCCCGACAGACTTCTGGTTTGTCGGGGGTTTTCTTTTGCCCGCGATAAAAGCAAAAGCCGCCCTCACCCTAGCCCTCTCCCGGAGGGAGAGGGGACTGACCGAGGTGTTTGGGAGAGATACGCCGACGTGAAATACCGAGGTGAACTTGGGTTTTGAAACGCATCCAACTCAACTCCCGCATCTTCCTCTCCAAAGCCCCCTCACCCTAACCCTCTCCCGAGGGAGAGGGGACTGACCGAGTTGTTTGGGAGAGATACGCCGACGTGAAAGACCGAGTTGAACTAAAGCAAACATCCCTGCTTCCACCACTCAATACGATGAGCGTTAGCTCGAGTAAGGCTTTTGACGTGCCGGCCCCATCGGAAGGCTGAGTGGAGGGATTTATCCGGGGGTGGGAGCGCAGCGACCGTGCGGCGCAGCCGCATGCATCGAGAGGAGGTGCAGCGAAGCAAACCGTAGGCGATGCCCC
>NZ_RRZJ01000036.1:0-61070 GCF_004368175.1 Pseudomonas sp. CH235 | reverse complement strand
GGGGCATCGCCTACGGTTTGCTTCGCTGCACCTCCTCTCGATGCATGCGGCTGCGCCGCACGGTCGCTGCGCTCCCACCCCCGGATAAATCCCTCCACTCAGCCTTCCGATGGGGCCGGCACGTCAAGAGCGGTACTCGAGCTAACGCTCATTGTGTTGAGTGGTGGGAGGCGAAAAGCCAAAAACTGAAAGCGAACTGTTTTCCTGTGGGAGCCAGCCTGCTGGCGATGGCGGCCTGACAGACGACCAATTTCTGTCAGGTGTTCCCACAGGGGGGATCAGCGTCGGTTGGGATATTCGCGGTGCATCTGCTCGAGCAGCGCATCCTTGTCTTGCCACAATTGGTTGATCCAGCCCTGGAATTGCAGGCGGTATTCGCCGTCCTGGTCGTAGTTTTTGCCGATGTACTGCGGTGGGATTTTCAGTTCTTCGAAGTGCACTACTACGTCTCGGACGTTGCCGCACAGCAGGTCCCAGAAGCCAGGGCGTCCGCCGGGGTAGTGGATGGTGACGTTGACGATCGATTCCAGTTGTTCGCCCATCGCATCCAGTACGAAGGCAATGCCGCCGGCCTTTGGTTTGAGCAAGTATTTGAACGGTGATTGCTGCTGCGCGTGTTTGCCCTCGGTGAAGCGTGTGCCTTCAACGAAGTTGAAGATGCCTACCGGGTTGTCGCGGAATTTCGCGCAGGTCTTGCGAGTGGTTTCCAGGTCTTTGCCTTTCTTTTCCGGGTGTTTTTCCAGGTACGCCTTCGAATAGCGCTTCATGAACGGGAAGCCCAGTGTCCACCACGCCAGGCCGATGACCGGGACCCAGATCAGTTCCTGTTTGAGGAAGAACTTCAGCGGCTGGATGCGTCGGTTGAGCACGTATTGCAGCACCAGGATGTCGACCCAGCTCTGGTGGTTGCTGGTGATCAGGTACGAGTGCTGGTAGTCCAGGCCTTGCAGGCCGCTGAGGTGCCAGCGGGTGCGGCGCACCAGGTTCATCCAGCCTTTGTTGTTGCTGATCCAGGCTTCGTGGGTGTGGCTCATCAGCCAGCGCGAGGCGCGGCGTGCGAGGTCGAACGGCAGCACTTTGATCAGCGCCACGAGAAACAGGAACGAGCACAGCAGGATCGTGTTCAGCGCCAGCAGCAGCGCGGCGATCACGCCGCGCAGGGTGGCAGGGAGGAAAGCCAGCATCGGGTCAGATATCCAGAGGTCGGTTGGCAGCCTGAATCGCGGTCAGGGCGATGGTGTAGACGATGTCGTCGACCTGCGCGCCGCGCGGCAGATCGTTCACCGGTTTGCGCAGGCCTTGCAGCATCGGGCCGAGGCTGACGCAATCGGCACTGCGCTGCACGGCTTTGTGGGTGGTGTTGCCGGTGTTGAGGTCGGGGAACACGAACACCGTGGCGCGACCGGCCACCTGGCTGTTCGGCGCCAGTTGCCGGGCCACGGTTTCGTTGGCGGCGGCGTCGTACTGCAACGGCCCGTCAATCAGCAGCGAGTGCTGTTGTTCGTGGGCGAGCAGGGTGGCTTCACGGACCTTCTCGACTTCCTCGCCAGTGGCGGATTCGCCGCTGGAGTAGCTGATCATCGCCACGCGCGGGGTGATGCCAAAGGCGGCAGCCGAGTCGGCGCTTTGCAGGGCGATTTCGGCCAGTTCGCTGGCGCTCGGGTGCGGGTTCATCACGCAGTCGCCGTAGACCAGCACTTCCTCGGGGAACAGCATGAAGAACACCGACGACACCAGCGTGCAGCCCGGCGCGGTCTTGATCAGTTGAAGCGCCGGGCGGATGGTGTTGGCGGTGGTGTTGATGATGCCGGAGACCAGGCCGTCGACTTCATCCAGCGCGAGCATCATGGTGCCGATCACCACGGTGTCTTCCAGTTGCTGCTCGGCCATCGGCGCGTTGAGGCTTTTGCTCTTGCGCAGGGCGACCATCGGTTCGACGTAGCGTTCGCGGATCAGGTCCGGGTCGAGGATTTCCAGCCCCGGCGGCAGCGTGATGCCCTGGGCTCTGGCCACGGCTTCAACGTCTGCCGGTTTGGCCAGCAGCACGCAACGGGCAATCCCGCGTTCCTGACAGATCGCCGCCGCTTGCACGGTGAACGGCTCGCTGCCTTCGGGCAGGACGATGCGTTTGTTGGCGGCCTGGGCGCGTTGAATCAATTGATAACGGAACACCGCCGGCGACAGGCGCATTTCCCGTGGCGTACCGCAGCGCTGGTGCAGCCAGTTGGCGTCCAGATGGCTGGCGACGAAATCGGTGATGATCTCCGCACGTTCGCGGTCATCGACGGGGATTTCCTTGTTCAGGCCGTTGAGCAGGTTGGCCGTGTCGTAGGAGCCGGTGCTCACCGACAGCACTGGCAAACCGGCCTGCAAAGCACCACGGCACAAGTCCATGATGCGTGGGTCGGGCAGGGTGTCGCTGGTCAGCAACAGGCCGGCCAGCGGCACGCCGTTGATAGCGGCGAGACTGACGGCGAGGATGATGTCGTCGCGATCGCCGGGGGTCACCACCAGCACGCCGGGCTTGAGCAGGTCCACGGTGTTGCGCATCGTGCGTGCGCAAATGATGGTCTTGGTCATGCGCCGGGTTTCGTAGTCGCCGGCGTTGAGCACCTGGGCGCCCATCAGGTCGGCGACGTCGCGGGTGCGCGGGGCGTTGAGTTCGGGCTGGAACGGAATGCAGCCGAGCAGACGGAAATCACCGGTGCGCAGCAACGGAGAATGCTCTTTCAGACGCGCGGCGAAGGCGTCCATGCTTTCGTCGGTCTTGACCTTGTTGAGGATCACGCCGAGGACTTTCGGGTCTTTCGGTCCACCGAACAGTTGCGCCTGCAACTCGACGCGGCCGGACAGTTCGGTCAGCACTTCGTTTTCCGGGGCCGAGACCAGAATCACCTCGGCATCCAGGCTCTTGGCCAGGTGCAGGTTGACCCGCGCGGCGTAGCTGGCGCTGCGGGTCGGCACCATGCCTTCGACGACCAGCACGTCTTTGCCGATGGCGGCCTGCTGGTAGAGGGTGATGATTTCTTCGAGCAACTCGTCGAGCTGGCCGTCGCCGAGCATCCGCTCGACGTGGGCCAGGCCCAGTGGCTGCGGCGGTTTCAGGCCGTGGGTGCGGGCCACCAGTTCGGTGGAGCGCTCAGGGCCGGTGTCGCCCGGATGCGGCTGGGCGATCGGTTTGAAGAAGCCGACTTTCAGCCCGGCCCGCTCCAGCGTGCGCACCAGCCCGAGGCTGATGGAGGTCAGACCCACACCAAAATCGGTGGGCGCGATAAAAAAAGTTTGCATGCGGATTCTCTAAGGGTGCATGGCAATGGCGATCGCCTCTGTGTGCCGATCTGCCGAATTTCAGTCGCCAAGGTTATCGCTAACCGAGCCTTGAGCGCACCAACCGCAAGCAAAGGGTTGGCCTATTTTTTCAATACGTTGCATTGCGTCCAGCACCCATGCTCTCGACTGCCACGGCGGCTGGTGGCGCAGGTGCTGGGTGTGGCCGCAGGACAGTTCGGCGACCCAGTGGCCGTCCTCGTCCTGATGGAATCCGGTGACGGTCACGGGCGCCAATCGATCCCGTCTGTCCGGGTTCTGTTCGCTTTCGGGCAAATCCTTGTTTAGACTTGTCCGTTCTTCATTCTTATGCAAAAGGTCTCGCCCCATGCTGATCGCCGCCAATAAGGCTGTCTCCATCGACTATACCCTGACCAACGACGCTGGTGAGGTCATCGACAGCTCCGCCGGCGGCGCTCCGCTGGTCTACCTGCATGGCGCAGGCAACATCATCCCGGGCCTGGAAAAAGCCCTGGAAGGTAAAGAAGTCGGTAACGATCTGGAAGTGTCCGTCGAGCCGGAAGATGCCTACGGCGAATACGCCGCTGAACTGGTCAGCACCCTGAGCCGCAGCATGTTCGAAGGCGTTGACGAGCTGGAAGTCGGCATGCAGTTCCACGCTTCGGCGCCGGACGGCCAGATGCAGATCGTCACCATCCGTGACCTGGACGGCGACGACGTCACTGTCGACGGCAACCATCCGCTGGCCGGTCAGCGCCTGAACTTCAAAGTGAAGGTCGTTGCCATCCGTGACGCCAGCCAGGAAGAAATCGCTCATGGTCACGTCCATGGCGAAGGTGGCCATCACCACTGATTTTCTGCGCTAAGCTTCGAGTACTGGAGAGGCGCCCGAGGGCGCCTTTTTAGTCCGCGGCTGTCCTTGGTGGCCTCGCCAAGTGGCTGTTTCGAGTAGAAAACGGGAATCTGGAGTTCGTCATGAGTGCTTTTCACGACCTTAAGTTGACAGCCCTGGATGGTCAGGAGCTACCGCTGGCACCCTTCAAGGGCCAAGTCGTGCTGGTGGTCAACGTCGCCTCCAAATGCGGCTTGACCCCACAGTACGCGGCGCTGGAAAACCTTTATCAGCAATACAAAGGCAAAGGCTTCAGTGTGCTGGGCCTGCCGTGCAACCAGTTTGCCGGTCAGGAACCGGGCAGTGAGCAGGAGATCCAGGAATTCTGCAGCCTCAACTATGGCGTGAGTTTTCCGTTGTCGAAAAAGCTCGAAGTCAACGGTCACGATCGTCATCAGCTCTACCGCCTGCTGGCGGGCGAGGGCGCGGAGTTTCCCGGTGACATCACCTGGAATTTCGAGAAATTCCTGCTCGGCAAGGACGGTCGGGTACTGGCCCGATTCTCGCCGCGCACGGCGCCGGATGATCCTTCGGTGATTACGGCGATTGAAAAAGCCCTGAGCTGAAACACAAAAATCGCAGCCCTCGCGCTGCGATTTTTTTCGCCTGCCTTTTGACCCTTAATCATTCAGATCAATAGTGCTATCGGTTGATTGGAGCTCCGCATATTATCGCCGTCATATGAATCGCATGCCCGTCGATCAATTTTTCGTGGAGCCTCCCATGCCCGTGCAAGCCCTGTTCAAACCGTTCCAGCTCGGTGCCCTCGAACTGCCGACCCGCGTGGTCATGGCGCCGATGACCCGTTCGTTTTCTCCAGGCGGTGTGCCCAATTCCAAAGTGATCGAGTACTACCGTCGTCGCGCGGCGGCCGGTGTCGGCCTGATCATCACCGAAGGCACCACCGTCGGCCACCAGGCTTCCAACGGTTACCCGAACGTGCCGCACTTCTACGGTGAAGCGGCGTTGGCCGGCTGGAAGAAAGTCGTGGATGCGGTGCACGCCGAAGGCGGCAAGATTGTTCCGCAACTGTGGCACGTCGGCAATGTGCGCCGTCTGGGCACCGAGCCGGATGCGAGCGTGCCGGGTTACGGCCCGTCGGAAAAACTCAAGGACGGTCAGGTCGTGGTGCACGGCATGACCAAACAGGACATCCAGGATGTAATCGCCGCGTTCGCTCAAGCCGCCAAAGATGCCCAAAGCATCGGCATGGACGGCGTGGAAATCCACGGCGCCCACGGTTACCTGATCGACCAGTTCTTCTGGGAAGGCAGCAACCAGCGCACCGACGAATACGGTGGCAGCCTGGCCAACCGTTCGCGTTTCGCCATCGAGCTGATTCAGGCTGTGCGTGCGGCGGTGGGCGAAGGTTTCCCGATCATCTTCCGCTTCTCGCAGTGGAAACAGCAGGACTACACCGCGCGTCTGGTGCAAACCGCCGAAGCGCTGGGTGAATTCCTCAAGCCGTTGTCCGACGCTGGCGTGGACATTTTCCATTGCTCGACGCGCCGTTTCTGGGAGCCGGAATTCGACGGTTCCGACCTGAACCTGGCCGGCTGGACACGCAAGCTGACCGGCAAACCGACCATCACCGTCGGCAGCGTCGGCCTCGATGGCGAGTTCCTGCAGTTCATGGTCAACACCGACAAGGTCGCGCAACCGGCCAGTCTGGAAAAACTGCTGGAGCGTCTGAACAACGACGAGTTCGATCTGGTGGCGGTGGGGCGTGCGCTGCTGGTTGATCCGGACTGGGCGCAGAAAGTGCGCGAAGGCCGCGAGCAGGACATTCTGCCGTTCAGCCGTGAGGCGTTGATGACGCTGGTTTGATCGCCGTGGGCGGCTTGTCGCGCAGGTCGC
This sequence comes from Pseudomonas sp. CH235, assembly GCF_004368175.1. Lineage (NCBI taxonomy): Bacteria > Pseudomonadati > Pseudomonadota > Gammaproteobacteria > Pseudomonadales > Pseudomonadaceae > Pseudomonas > Pseudomonas sp. CH235. The sequence goes on along the minus strand of NZ_RRZJ01000036.1, from coordinate 55,033 downwards.
GGCAAGCCCCCAGCAAATGGTTTTCAAACTGTTCGACGATAGCCGCCCAACCCTGGCGGCTGGCGTGTTGGCGTGCGTTCAGGCGTACGCAGCGCAACCTTTCGTCTTCTTCCAGCAGCCACGCCGCTGCCTCGCAGAACGCCTCCTCATCCCCGGGCATCGCCAGCACGCCGTTGTAGCCATGGCGAATATGCTGGGCCGCCGCGGCCTGATCGTAAGCCACCACCCCAAGGCCTGAGGCCAGCGCTTCCAGCACGACGTTGCCGAAGGTTTCGGTCAGGCTCGGAAACAGAAACACATCCCCCGACGCATAGTGCGCTGCCAGTGCTTCGCCCCGTTGCGAGCCGCAGAAAATCGCCTCGGGCAGTTCCTTCTCCAGTGCCATTCGTTGCGGTCCGTCGCCGACCACGATCAGCTTCAGGTTGCGTTGTGGATACGTGCCGGCGAGCTTTTCGAAACTGCGCTTGAGCAGGCCGAGGTTTTTCTCCGGTGCCAGGCGTCCTACGTGAATGACAGCAATGTCCTGCTCGCCAAGACCCCATTGCTCACGCAAGGCATTCAGGCGTTTGGCCGGGTGAAACAACTGACTGTCGACACCCCGCGACAGCAGCGCCAGGCGTTCGAAGTGCCGACGCTCCAGCTCCAGGCGCTGGCTGACGCTCGGCACCAGAGTCATGGCCGAACGATTGTGAAACCAGCGCAGGTAGTGGGTGAGCAAGCGCGTCAGCAAACCGAGCCCGTACTGTTGGGTGTATTGCTGAAAGTTGGTATGAAAGCCGCTGACCACGGCAATCCCCAGACGCTGTGCCGCGCGCAAAGCCGACAGCCCGAGCGGACCTTCGGTGGCGATATAGAGCACGTCCGGGCGCTGGCGCGTCCAGCGTCGCAGCAACTTGTGCATCGACGACTGACCCCATTGCAACCCCGGATAACCCGGCAACGGCCAGCCCCGGCACAGCAGCAGCGAGTCGTCTTCACTGCGCTGCGGATCGTCCGCCTGACGCGGTCGCACCAGTTCCACCCGATGCCCGCGTGCGCGCAAACCGTCGCACAAGCGGCCAAGGGTATTGGCCACGCCGTTGATTTCCGGTGGGAAAGTTTCGCTGATGAGGGTGATATGTAGAGCTGTCGTCATGGCCTCAGTGTCGGCTGAGGCCATGTCGTGGTTGTGACGTTCGGATGATGGATTTGTGACTCAGCGTTGCGTCACCAGATTCTCGGCTCCGCGCTCGCGCACCCAGAACAACGTCGCGCCAGCCACAGCGGCCGGCATCATCAGGATGTTGACCACCGGAATCAGCAACACCAGATAAACGATCCCGCCAAAGCTCATGCTCTGCCAGCGCTTCTGCCGCAGCCAGGCGAGCATCTCGTTCCAGCCCAGCTTGTGGTTGTCCGCCGGGTAATCGATGTACTGGATCGCCATCATCCACACCCCGAACAGCAACCACAGCGGCGCGGCGACGATGTTCACCACCGGGATGAACGAGAGGATGAACAGGCCGATCGCCCGGGGCAGGAAGTAACCGAGCTTGCGCATTTCCCGGGCCAGGGTGCGCGGGATCATGGCGATCAGTTCGCCCCAGCTGAAGGCGGGGAAGTCGTCGGTGCCGCGCACTACCACTTCGACTTTTTCCGCGAGGAAACCGTTGAACGGTGCGGCGATCACGTTGGCCAGCATGGTGAAGGTGAAGAACACCATCAACGCCACCAGCACCACGAACAGCGGCCACAGGATGTAACTGAGGAAACTCAGCCACTCGGGCAGCGACGGCATCAGTGTGTCGACCCAAAGGCTGAACTGGTGGCCGGCCAGATAAATCAATCCGACGAACAGCACCAGGTTGATGGCCAGCGGCAGCAGCACGAACAGGCGCAGGCCAGGGCTCAAGACCAGTTTGAGGCCTTCGCGCAGGTATTGCGGGCCGGACAGAACAGGGGCGGGCATAAGGTGCTCCGAACAAGGGAAAACGCGCCGACCTTACCGACTTTGCAGAACCTGTGAAAGCGCGGCAGCGGGATCGACATTCACTGTAACAAAGACGTCCATCTCGTCAGTGTGTCGGCATAGAGACCACCTATGAGCTGGATTGTTAAACCGTATTTCCTTAATCTTGCCCCCCTCGATACGCTGCACCCAACTTTTTACAGGACTGTCGAGCTCACGCCTTCCCCAAGGTTATCCACAGTCCTTTTTTATTCCCGCCGGCAGTCCGGCGTCCGGCCAGGTGTCTTGGCCGGTCAACAGGAGCAGGTTCATGTCTGAAGTCCGTCATTCGCGAGTGATCATCCTCGGTTCCGGCCCTGCCGGTTACAGCGCTGCCGTCTACGCTGCCCGTGCCAACCTCAAGCCGCTGCTGATCACCGGCATGCAGGCCGGCGGTCAACTGACCACCACCACCGAAGTCGACAACTGGCCGGGCGACGTCCACGGCCTGACCGGCCCGGTGCTGATGGAGCGCATGCGCGAGCACGCCGAGCGTTTTGAAACCGAGATCGTCTTCGATCACATCAACGCCGTGGACTTCGCTTCCAAGCCATACAGCCTGACCGGCGACAGCGGCACCTACACCTGCGACGCGCTGATTATCGCCACTGGCGCCAGCGCTCGTTACCTGGGCCTGCCGTCGGAAGAAGCGTTCATGGGCAAAGGCGTTTCGGCCTGCGCGACCTGCGACGGTTTCTTCTATCGCAACAAGCCGGTAGCTGTAGTCGGTGGCGGTAACACCGCTGTCGAAGAAGCCCTGTACCTGGCCAACATCGCCAGCAAGGTCACCCTGATCCACCGTCGCGAAACCTTCCGCGCCGAGAAGATCCTGATCGACAAGCTCAACGCCCGCGTGGCCGAAGGCAAGATCGAGCTGAAACTGAACGCGACCCTGGACGAAGTGCTGGGCGACAACATGGGCGTGACCGGCGCGCGTCTGAAGAACAACGACGGCAGCTTCGACGAAATCAAGGTCGACGGCGTGTTCATCGCGATCGGCCACACCCCGAACACCTCGCTGTTCGAAGGTCAGCTGGAGCTGAAGGACGGCTACCTCGTGGTTCAGGGCGGCCGTGAAGGCAACGCCACCGCGACCAGCGTCGAAGGCATCTTCGCTGCCGGCGACGTGGCCGACCACGTTTACCGTCAGGCCATCACCTCGGCCGGTGCCGGCTGCATGGCGGCACTGGACACCGAGCGTTACCTGGACGATCTGCAGAACGTTTCGTTCTAAGAACGCAGACACAAAAAAACCGGCCAATTGGCCGGTTTTTTCATGCCCATTATTCACAGGCACCACGACAATGATCGTTCCCACGCTCTGCGTGGGAATGCCTCATCTGGACGCTCTGCGTCCTTGGGACGCGGAGCGTCCCCGGCTGCATTCCCACGCGGAGCGTGGGAACGATCTGACAGGGATAGTGTTGTGTCGGGATTCAGCGGCGGGTCAGCGGTTGCGCTTCGAACTTCACGCCCGCCAGACCGTGCTGGATCAGCGCACGGATATTGCCGTGATCGCTGCCTTCAGGGGTTGCCACGACCGAGCGGTAGTGTTCGCCGAATGCCAGCAGCGCTTCTTCATCGCTCAAGCCTTCCAGCAGCGCCAGACCCAAAGTCTTGCACGAACCTTCGTTCTGCCCGGCCGCGTTTTCCACGCCGCCGTTGTTGAACGCCTGAGGCTGGTAGTCGTAACCGGCGGCGATGAAGGACAGGGTGTCGGCAAAAACGTGTTCGCCGCTCTTGAGGCTGGCGCGCAGGGTGTTCAGATCACTCATTGGGTTTTCCTTTGGCGAACGCCGCTTGTTGTTCGGCGCTGGCTTCTTGCTGATATTGGGCTTTCCAGTCGGCGTACGGCATGCCGTAAACCACTTCACGGGCATCGTCGAGGCTGACCTCGATCTGGCGCTCGTCGGCCTCGGCCTTGTACCACTTGGACAGGCAGTTGCGGCAGAACCCGGCGAGGTTCATCAGGTCGATGTTCTGCACGTCCTTGCGGCTGTCCAGGTGGGCGACCAGCCGGCGGAAGGCGGCGGCTTCGAGTTCGAGGCGTTGTTGCTCGGTCATGATGGGCTCTGTGCAGTCGAATCGTGGCGCGGATGATAAAAGTCTGACGCCCGGAGCGCCAGACACGTTCAGCGGCTGGCGGCGAGAGTGATCGACACCGACTCGGCAAAACGCAACGCATGCGGCTTGTCGACTTCGACTTCGGCGTACAGCACCGATTCGTTGGCCATCACCAGATCCAGCAGCTCCTGGGTCAGGCGTTCGAGCAGCGCGAAACGGTTGCCTTCCACATGGGCGATGATCGCCTTGGTGATGGTGCGGTAGTTCAGCGCGTGGTCGATGTCGTTGTCTCGCACCGCTTCCTGCGCGGCGTACAGGATGGTCAGGTTGATCAGCACATCCTGCTTGTTGAGGATTTCGTCCTCGTTGATCCCGATGAAGGTGCGCAGGCGCAGATCCTTGACCCGGATGCGCGCCATTCCCGGTTGAAGTTGTGGCATTTACTTGCTCCGTCCAATCAATTGCAGGAACTCCTGGCGGGTGTTGCTCGACTCGCGGAAGGCGCCGAGCATGACCGAGGTGTTCATGGTCGAATTCTGTTTCTCGACACCGCGCATCATCATGCACATGTGCCGGGCTTCTATGACCACCGCGACACCGGCGGCATCGGTGACTTGTCGGACCGCCTCGGCGATCTGGCGGGTGAGGTTTTCCTGGATCTGCAGGCGGCGGGCGAACATGTCCACCAGCCGCGCGATCTTCGACAGCCCCAGCACCTTGCCCGTCGGAATATAAGCCACATGGGCCTTGCCGATGAAGGGCAGCAGGTGATGTTCGCACAACGAGTACAGCTCGATGTCGGCGACGATGATCATCTCGTCGGTGTCGGAGGCAAACAGCGCGCCATTGACGATCTCGTCGACGCTCTGTTCATAGCCGTGACACAGATACTGCATGGCTTTGGCCGCCCGCACCGGCGTGTCGAGCAGTCCTTCGCGGTCAGGGTTTTCACCGAGACCGATCAGGATCTCGCGGTAATTCTCGGGCAGGGAACGGGTCATGGAGCATCCTCGCGGGGGCGTATTACTTGACGTGCCGCCCGCCGTTGACGGTCAGGGTCGTGCCGGTGACATACGGGTTGTCGAGCAGATAGCGCAGGCTCTGATAAATCACTTCGCTGCCGGGTTCGATGCCCAGCGCGGACTTGGCCAGCGCCTTGGCGCGGTACGCCGCGTCGTCGTCGGGATTGAACAATAGCAGGGCTGGCGCGATGCCGTTGACCTTGATTGACGGCGCGTAGCGCGCGGCGAAGGACAGCGTGAGACTGTCGAGCCCGGCCTTGCTGGCGCAATAGCCGATGTGTTTGCTGCTGCCCTTGCGGGTGACGTCATCGCTGATGTGGATGATGTCGGCAGGACTCGAACGTTGCAGCAGTTCGGCGCAATGCAGGTTGATCAGGTACGGCGCCAGCATGTGGATGTTGAACATCCGGCTAAAGGCTTCGGCTTCGCCGTCACCGGTTTCCGCCAGCCATTCCGAGGCGTTGTGCACGATGGCGCGCAGGCTGTCGGTGTGGGTCTTCAGTTCGGTGATGAACGCGAGGATCGAGGCTTCACTGGAAAAGTCCGCGTGCAGCCCGAGGGCGCCCAGATCCCGCAATGCCTTCACACCCGGCCGTTCGCTGCGGTAGGTGAAGATCACCCGATGACCGTCTTCCAGCAGACGCTGCGCGCAATGCAGGCCGACCCGCTGGCCGGCGCCGGTGATGAGGATGGGAGCTGTGTGAGAAGTCATGTACGGCTCGCGTCGAAGTCAGAGCAAAAACTATAACAGCGACGCGAGCGACGGCTTCAGCGATTTTGCGTGGAGGGTGCGGCAGGCAGCGGGCGTGCAGGCGCCGGGTTGAGCCAGCCGGCCAGCAGGCGGGTCGACAGCGGAATGAAGAAGTAGACCATCAACGGGGTCAGGCAGAGCGTGCTGATGAAGACCCTCGTCAACAGGCTCATTTCCGCGAGCAGCGGGCCCAGCACGAAATTGAACAGCAGCGACACCGGGAAGAACGCCAGCCAGATCGCCACCGCTTGCTTCCAGCGAGGAGGACGTGCGCCAGCTGCACCGAACCAGCCTTCGATTCCGCTGACCCGATGTTCCGTCGGGTGAGCAAACAGATCGCTGCCACGAGCCAGCCAGGCGGTGCGCGATGCCGAGTGTTCCCAGGCGTGCAGGGTCTGTTCGTCGACGAAGCGGAAGATGATCTGGAATTCATCGTCGCCGGGAGGCGGGGCCAGTACGCCGGAGCCGAGGTAACCGGGGAAGTCGGTGGCCAGTTGTTCGCCTTCTCGCAACCAGGCAATCAGATCCTGATAACGACCATTGGCGACACGACGCGCGACCATCAGCGTGACGGGGGAAGTAGACATTGTGTATCTCCGTATTGCATTTGCGTCGCTCCGGGTAGGAGCTTCGCCTGACGCAGCGCCGGGGTAGAGGGCTGCGTTTTTCGACAAGCAAGGATTATTCCTGATTATCGTGACAAAACCAGAGACTTTCGTCTCATTTCGTCGGTTGAACCGGGGAGGGGCATCCGGAGTAGAATGGGATCCAACTTCGCCAACAAGGACGTGTCCGCCCAAATGCCTGTCATTACAGACGTTCGCCCTGCTTCGCAGGCATCTGTTGCGCTGGAGCGCGAAGAGCTTTTCCCGATTCGCGAAGTGTCGCGCGTGACCGGCGTGAACCCGGTCACGTTGCGCGCCTGGGAGCGTCGGTATGGTTTGATCGAGCCGACACGCACCGAAAGTGGGCATCGTTTGTATTCCATGACCGATATCGAGCGCGTTCGCAGCATCGTCGACTGGATCGATCGGGGTGTCGCCGTGAGCAAGATCGGCAAGATCCTCGCCAAGACCGAGCCGATGAAGGTGCTGGCCCACTTAATTCCCGATGACCTGGTGCAGGCTGACTACCTCCAGTGGCAGGAACAGGTCCGGCAGGCAGTCAGCTCGTTCGACGATCAGTTGCTTGACCGGGTCTACGGACAGATTTTCTCCTCCTATGCCTTGCCCGTAGCGTTTCAGGACATCCTGATGCCGCTGTGGCTGCAAATGCTCCAGCGTCAGGACGCGTTCGGGCAGACCAGCGAGTGGCTGTTCTTCGATGGTTTTCTGCGAGCGAAGGTGCTGCAGCGCATCGTCGTGCTGCGCGGCTCGCAACCGCGCAAGGTGATCGTCAGCGCGCTGGCCGGTCAATGTCGTGAGCTTGAATTGCTGGTGGCGGCGCTGTTTCTCAGCGGCAATGACGCGGGCGTTCGTGTGCTCACCACCGGTCAGCCGTTCGACGAGCTGACGCTGGTGTGCGAAAAGACCCGGCCCCAGGCGTTGGTGCTGTTTTCCAATCACGCGCCGACCGCAGAGTTGCCGCGACGTCTGAATCGTCTGGCCTTGAGTCTGGATTGTCAGTTGATGCTGGCAGGCGATGCTGCCGATCTGGCGCAGGACAGCCTGGCCGGATCATCGGTTGGCTGTCTGGGCAACGAAGGGGCGACCATGCGCCAGCGCATGAATCAGTTCCTGGCAGGGACGCTGGATACCTGAGAATCAGGTGTGCAGGGCAGGGTGGGTCAGGCGATGCTGTTGCAGGATGAACTGGCGCAGACGCTCGGTTTCGTCGGCATCGCTCTGGCTTAACTCGTAAGCATAAAAACCGTTTTCGGTTTCCCGCTCGAACGTCCCGCGCAGGGAAATCCGCTCGTAGCCTGACGGGCTGAACCACAACGCAAAGTGCTTCGGCGGTTTGGTTTTGTTGCGCACTTCCAGCAACACACCCTTGTGCGAAACCTCGTGAACCCACAACGTTCCCGGCTGGCCCTTGGCATTTTCCAGTGCCACCGGCTCTTCCAGGGTCAGGCGCCATGGACGCACCATCGGCCCGTCTTCATAAATGCTCGGTACACCCAGGCGCAGGTGCAGGGCGTGGAATTCGTCTTCCACCAGATGCAGCGGGAAAGTCATCTGCTGATTTTCGAAGTTGGCCTGGATGGTGACTTGCTCATGGGCCGCCAGGCGCGTAAGCAAATCACGGATCTGCGAACCACCATTGACCAGCAGGCTCGACGTCGCATCCCGCACATTGAGTTGCGGGTTGTGTTGCATGGTCTGGATGAAATCCAGCTCATCCTGGGTCAGGAGGGCGTCACGCTGCATGGTTAACTCGAAATGAATAATTACAAAGTCTTTGGTGATTGTAGTTAATGACAATTAGTTCGCGGTTTTGTTTGCGCCGTTCGTCGCTTTCAGTTCTGCGAGTTCGGCTTCCAGCGCCGCAACTCGGGCTTCCAGTTGCACAACCCGCTGCTGGGCCTTGACCTGAACGGTGACATCCTTTTGCACACCCACGAAATAGGTCAGTCCATCGTCGGCATTTTTTATCGTCGACAGGGACAACTCATTCCAGAACGGCGTGCCGTCCTTGCGATAGTTACGCAGGATTTCCCGGCATGAGCCACCGTTTTGCAGTGCCTCACGAATCAAGGCGAGACTGGCCTGGTCGCGATCCCCGGCCTGCAGGAAACGACAGTCCTGATAGAGAATTTCTTCGCGGGTGTAGCCGGTCATTTTTTCGAAGGCCGGGTTCACATAGATCAGGATGTTGTCCTGATCGCCTTCCTTTTCTGCCACCACGATCCCTTCGTTCGACGCGTTGATCACCATTTGCAGCAGACTGGCATTGATCATCTATGAAGCCTTACAAGGATTTCGGTGGCAGGCATTCTAGAAGATCGACCGGCGCTGTCTACTGGCCATCAGCGCTTATCGAGAGCCAATCGCAATAGGGCACCGCTGGCTGTTACTATCGCCGCTCTTTTTTTCAGTTTCAGGATCAGATTGATGAAAGTCGCCATCCTCTCCGGCTCGGTGTACGGCACGGCCGAAGAAGTCGCTCGCCACGCTCAGAGCCTGTTGAACGCCGCCGGTTTTGAAACCTTCTACAACTCCCGCGCCAGCCTCGCCGATCTCCAGGCCTTTGGCCCTGAAGCCTTGCTGGGCGTGACCTCGACCACCGGCATGGGCGAGTTGCCGGACAACCTGCAACCGTTGTATTCGGCCATTCGCGACCAATTGCCGGCGGCATGGCGTGGTTTGCCTGGCGCGGTGATCGCTTTGGGCGACGCGAGCTACGGCGACACGTTCTGCGGCGGCGGCGAGCAATTGCGCGAGTTGTTCGGCGAACTGGGTGTGCGCGAAGTGCAGGACATGCTGCGCATCGACGCCAGCGAAAGCGTCACCCCGGAAACCGACGCCGAGCCTTGGCTGGAACAGTTGATCGCCACGCTCAAGGGCTGATCCCGCGTTCACGCAGCAGCGCCAGCCAAGCCTGTGCAGCCTTTGAAAGATAGGCACCCCGGCGCCAGATGAAAGCGATATCCCAGCGCAAGTAATCCGGCGCGTTCAGGGTCAGGCGCACCACGCCTGGCCGCACCAGTCCGCGCGCCACCACGCTGGGCAGCAACACCACGCCTTGCCCGGCGGCGACCAGCGCCGCGAGAAAATCCGCCTGCCCGCTGCGCCCGCCTTCCTTCGGCGTGAAGCCCATCTGCTGGCACGCCTGAAGCAAACGATCGTTGAGCACGAAACTGCGCTGATACAGCAGGAACGGCGTATCGGCCAGTTCCTCCAGACCGATTTCACCTTTTGTAGCCAGTGGGTGATCCACCGGTAGCAGCGCATCGAGCGGTTCATCGCAGAACGGCTGAAAGTCGAACTGCGGATCTTTCGGCAGCAGGCTGCCGCCCAACTCCAGCTCCCCGCTGAGCACCGCCTGTTCGATGTTGCGACTGCCACCCTCAAGCAACTGTACGCTGATGTTCGGATAGCGCCGTCGGTATTCGGCAAACAACCCGGCGAACAACGCATCGCTGCCGAGCAATGGCAACCCGAGACGCAACTCGCCGCGTGCCAGATGGCTGAGGTCATCCAGCTCGCTGAGCAATTCATTGCGCAACCGCAGCATGCCTTCTGCCCGTTGCAGCACCACGCTGCCGGCGGCGGTCAGGCGTATTTGCGAACCCAGCCGTTCGAGCAATGGGGTGCCGAGGCTCTGTTCGAGCTGGGCGATCTGCTTGCTCACGGCGGACTGACTGATGTGCAGGGTCTTCGCGGCTTGGGTGAAGCCGCCTTGGTGCATCACTTCGACGAAGCTTTTGAGCTGTTTGAATTCCATGGCCTGATTCCATATTGGAATGGCTTTGAGTCTAACAATTCGCTTCGGAGATGGCAGTAGGGTTCGTAAAATAGGCACCTGAAAGGAGCCCACCGATGAAAGCCTCGACCGTTAAATACTTCTCCCGCCTGCTGTCCGAACTGGCCGTGCTGCTCGCTCTCTACCTGCTCGGCTGCCAGATCGCAGCGTGGCTGGCCTGGCCGATTCCCGGCGGCGTGATCGGCATGGCCCTGTTGCTGCTGGGCTTTGCGCTTGGCTGGGTCAAACCGGCGGCGCTGCAAATGGGCGCAGGGTTGTTGATGGCGGAGATGCTGCTGTTCTTCATTCCGGCGCTGATGAGCCTGCTGGATTACGGCGCATTGCTGCGTGACGACGGCTGGCGGATTCTGCTGGTGATCGCCGCCAGTACGCTGATGGTGATGCTGGTGACCGCGTTCACCGTGGAGCTGGCCGTGCGCCTGAGGCGGTCCCATGAAGCTTGAGCTGATGCCGATGTTCTGGCTGGCATTCACGTTGCTGGCTTATCTGTTCAGTCGCTGGCTGTATCGCCGGACCGGGCGCTACTTGCTGTCGCCCCTGATTTTGGTCCCTGCGTTGCTGCTGGCGCTTGCCGTGCCGCTGCACACCGCTTACGCCGAATATTCGAGTAACACCCATTGGTTGATGCTGGTGCTCGGGCCGGTCACCGTGGCGTTTGCGGTGCCGATCTGGCAGCAGCGGCGTTTGTTGGTGCGGCATTGGTCGGCGTTGCTGCTGGGCATGCTGGCCGGCAGCGCCGCGTCGATTGGCACTTCGTTCGGCCTCGCGAAAGCACTGGCGCTGGACAGTTCGGTGACGCTGTCGCTGGTGCCGCGTTCGATCACCACACCGTTCGCCATGCCGCTGGCGCAGGACCTGGGTGGCGTGCCGGAGCTGACAGCGGTGTTCGTGATGTTCACCGGAGTGTTCGGTGCCATGCTCGGCGGTGTGCTGCTCAAGTGGCTGCCGCTGCGCAGCGCCCTGGCGCGCGGGGCATTGTTCGGCGTCGGTGCGCACGGTGCCGGGGTCAGCCGGGCCCATGAAGTGGGCGGCGAGGAAGGTTCGGTGGCGGGGTTGGTGATGGTGCTGACGGGGTTGCTCAATCTGTTCGCCGCGCCTTTGTTGGCGTCGTTGCTTTGACATGGATCCAAGCTGTTTGCGTGGCTGACTCGTTCAGTCATCAAGCTGGCTGCCAATGCAACTACGCGGCCGTCCATGGCTGACTAGACTGCTGACACACGCAAAAACAATAAGAACGCAGAGGTGCATACAGTGAGCGTAGCCCCCGTCCCTTCGTCCGTGAACGTCAAAGACCAGGTCAGTGCCGCGGAATGGCAGACCCGGGTCGATCTGGCCGCCTGTTATCGTCTGGTCGCGCTGCATGGCTGGGACGATCTGATCTTCACCCACATTTCCGCCAAGGTGCCCGGCACCGAAGATTTCCTGATCAACCCGTTCGGCCTGATGTTCCATGAGATCACCGCCTCGAGTCTGGTGAAGGTCGACCAGGCCGGCAACAAACTCATGGACAGCCCTTACGAGATCAATCCCGCCGGTTACACGATCCACAGCGCCGTGCACGAAGTGCGGCACGACGTGGCCTGCGTGCTGCACACCCACACCGCTTCCGGTGTCGCGGTGTCGGCGCAGAAGCAGGGCGTGTTGCCGATCAGTCAGCAATCGCTGTTCGTGCTGTCGAGCCTGGCCTTTCATGCCTATGAAGGTGTGGCCCTGAACCATGAAGAGAAAGCGCGGTTGCAGGCGGATCTCGGTGACTGCAATTTCCTGATGCTGCACAACCATGGTCTGCTGACCTGTGGCGGCACCATCGCCGACACGTTCCTGATGATGTTCACCTTCCAGCGCGCCTGCGACATTCAGGTCATGGCGCAGACCGGCGGTGCCGAACTGATCGCCATCGAACCGCAGATTCTGGCAGGCGCCAAGGCGATGATCGCCGGCGTCACCAAAAGTGCTCAAGGCATGGGTGGCGCGCTGGCCTGGCCGGCGCTGCTGCGCAAACTCGATAAACAAGACCCGGGGTATAAACTCTAATGCCTCTCGCCGAGATCCCTCTGAGTGCCTGGCGCAAACGCAGCCAGACTTTTGTCTTCCATGGTCAGCCGATCCGCTACTGGACGGCCGGGCAGGGCGAACCGCTGCTGCTGATCCATGGCTTTCCGACGGCCAGTTGGGACTGGCATTACCTGTGGCAACCGCTGTCCCAGCGCTACCGGGTGATTGCCTGCGACATGCTCGGCTTCGGCGACTCGGCCAAACCCCTGAATCACACTTACAGCCTGCTGGAGCAGGCCGATCTGCAACAGGCTTTGCTGGCGCATCTGCAGGTCGAACAACCGGTGCACATTCTGGCCCACGACTACGGCGACAGCGTTGCCCAGGAACTGCTGGCCCGGCATTACGAAGACCGGATCGAGGTCGCCAGTTGCGTGTTCCTCAACGGCGGTCTGTTCCCGGAAACCCACCGACCGCTGCTGGCACAAAAACTGTTGCTCAGTCCGTTGGGCTGGATGATCGGCCGGGCGTTTACCCGCGATGCGCTGGTAAAAAGTTTCCGGCAGATCTTCGGCCCGGACACCCGGCCCAGCGAAAGCGAGATGGATGATTTCTGGAGCCTGATCGAATGCAATCGTGGGCCGCGAGTCATGCACAAGCTGATCCACTACATTCCCGAGCGCAGGGTCCAGCGTGATCGCTGGGTCGCAGCGATGCAGCGCGGCGAGGTGCCGTTGCGGGTGATCGATGGCGAGGTCGATCCGATTTCCGGCGCGCACATGGTCGAGCGTTATCGCCAGCTGATTCCCGACGCGGACACCGTGCTGTTGCCGGGCATCGGCCACTACCCGCAAACCGAAGCGCCGGTGCAGGTGCTCAAGCACTACCTCGAATTTCGCGATCACTTCGTGTTGCCGCCGCGCAAGGTGGCGTGCTCCTGACTTGGTGCCCGAGGCGCCTGACGCCTCGGCACGTTTCATCATCCCCCAGCCTTATCGCGCACCATTCAGCCCCTGCCGTGTTCGTTGTGACCGCACGCTCTGTGCCTGACACTCAGGGACACTGTCCCTCAGGTCTGCTGGAGTTGCCCCGATGAATGATTCTGTGCGTTTCGAAGATAAAGTCGTGATCGTCACCGGAGCCGGTGGTGGCCTCGGACGCGCTCATGCTTTGCTGTTCGCCAGACAGGGCGCCAAAGTGCTGGTCAACGACCTCGGCGGTTCGACCCAAGGCGAAGGCGCCAACGCTTCGGCTGCCGACCGCGTGGTGGCGGAAATCCGCGAGGCCGGCGGTATCGCCGAAGCCAACCATGACTCGGTCACCGACGGCGACAAACTGGTGCAGAATGCGCTCGATGTGTTCGGCCGTGTCGATGTGGTGGTCAACAACGCCGGGATCCTGCGCGACAAGACTTTCCACAAGATGGAGGACGCCGACTGGGATCTGGTCTATCGCGTCCACGTCGAAGGCGCTTACAAGGTGACCCGCGCCGCGTGGCCACACATGCGTGAGCAGAACTATGGGCGAGTGATTTTCACCGCCTCGACTTCGGGCATCTACGGCAACTTCGGCCAGTCCAACTACGGCATGGCCAAACTCGGCCTCTACGGCCTGACCCGTACCTTGGCCATCGAAGGTCGCAAGAACAACATCCTGGTCAACGCCATCGCCCCCACCGGCGGCACGCGCATGACCGAAGGCCTGATCCCGCCGCAAGTGTTCGAACAACTCAAACCGGAGCTGGTCAGCCCGCTGGTGGTGTACCTGGCCAGCGAACAATGCCAGGAAACTTCCGGCCTGTTCGAAGTCGGCGGCGGCTGGATGGGCAAGGTGCGCTGGGAGCGCAGCCTGGGTGCCGGGTTCGATCCTCGCGTCGGGTTTTCCCCGGAAGACGTCGCGGCGCACTGGCAGCAGATCTGTGATTTCGAAGGCGCGGCGCATCCGAAGGACAACATCGAAGCGCTGAAGGAAATGATGGGGAATCTGCAGAAGTATTCGTTGTAACCTGAAGTGGCCACTAGGTGAGAGCCTGGTGGCCGATTTGCCGATCAGGTGTATCTGTTTTCGATCATGAATTTTGGTGGGGACCAGTTCGGGCCTTTGATCGCCAGGCCGTGCTCTCCGAGAGCAAGTACCCCGGCGGCGAAGAGGCGGGAGTAGGCGTTTTCGAGTGCGCCATACTCTTTGAGGATGTCACGGTTATAGAGTCTGATCATCCTGTCCAGATGTGGATTTGCTTTGATCAACGCGAACACTGCAACGATGTCATCAAGGGACTCGTTTTTTACGATTTGTTCGACAGTATTCATTTCCACATCTCCTTCAACAACCTTTGGTATTCGAGTTCCACTTGTTCTGCGTCGGCGGCCAGCGCTTCAGGTGTGTACAGCAGCGAAGCATCGTCTTTGAGTTTGAAGTCTTCCAGCGTTGCTGTGTGAACATTGTTCCACACAGGAGAGTTCGGATCAGGTCGTTCGTTATCCCCATATCCCAAGGCTCTGAATCTTTCTAGCTCTCTCAACTCATGAGTGTAGAAGCGCTTGTCTGTATCCGTTATCTCAAGCTCTCCGCTGATGATTTTTTCCAGGCGATCAATCATTACCTTATTGGCGGCCGATTCAGGAAATCTTGAGATGTGTAGTCGCACAGTGCTTGCTCCTTCTGATGTTGCAGTTACAGGGGACCATTCCAAGTCAAGAATTGGTCCACCTGTTTCCTCGGGGTTAAACGCGCGGCCACTGTGCTCGCCACCTTCAACGCCTCCCTCATAGGGACTGCTGAAAACCACATACAACGGCGACAATCCGGACTCAGTTGGAAAGACCGTGATAAACCCGCCAAACCCATACCGATCCAGCTCGGGAAACGGATCGATCCGTCCCTCGTCTGGAACAACTTCAGCACCGTCGTAGACCGGAGGATCGTTATCGGCCAGCGGCAGGTGGGTCGAGGTATCTTGTGGCTGTACCAACGGCGTCCAGGTCAGCGTGGGGCCGTTGGTGTCGCTGGCGGTGGAAACGTAGACGTTTTTACTGGCGTCGAAGCGAGCGGCTCTCACGGGAACAGGGGCGGGGACTGTCACTCCGTCCGTCGTGACTACGACGAATTCGACTTTGTCGCCGATCGTCGACGAGCCCAGCCTGACCGGCAGATCGACTGTTCCCCCGACGGCCGCCACGTGATGAAGATCTTCATTCAGATCCGGTGCGAGGTCTGACAAGGGAACGCTGGCCGAATACAGGTCGCTGTTCCCTAGTTTTGAAGGGGCGAGCAACGCCGCGAACCCGACGATCACCGGTGCGGCAGCAGTGGAGATGGCAGCCAGCGCCAAAGAAACCGCCGTTTGCAGCGAAGTTCTGAGCGCCAGAGTCGTGGCCAGGTTGTTGCCAAAAACGCCGAGCGGGCCGGTAAAGGTGGGACCCAAAGCGGCCATCGAACCCGCATTGGCAAAGAGCGGAGGTTGTCCGGTTTTGGCGTTTTCGGCTTGCCGTTGCGCCTGCTCCCTGGCGATCTTGCGTGCTTTTTTTCGCTGTTTCTTTTGTGCTTTTCTCAGCGCTTTCTGCTGCTTTTCCCGACGTGTTTTTTCAGCCAGTTGCCGGCGTTCCTCTTCGCGGCGCTGAACTTCGGCTTGCGCTTGCAGGCGTGCCTGCTCGGCGGCGACTTGTCGCGCAGCGGCTGCGGCGGCGATTTGTGCCAGCTCATCCGCCAGCCTTTGCGCCTCGAGCAGCGCTGCAACGCGCGCCTGTTCACGCGCCTGAATTTCCTGCTGTTCTTTTTGCCGACGCGCAGTTTCTGCCAGTGCTGCGAGTCGTGCCTGTTCATTGATGCGCGCCAGTTCGGCCGCCGCTCTTTGCGCTTGCTGTTCAGCCGCTATTCGCTCTTGATCATTGGCCTGCACGGCGGCCAGCCATTTTTGTACTCCGACCTGTTGCTGGTTAAGTATGGCGATGGATTGCGTCAGCAAGATCGCTTCGTGGGCGGCTCTGTACGAGGTCGCCCAAGCCTGCATGGCAAGACCACGAGGCCTGACGTTGCTATCCATGTTCTGCGCTTGTCGATAAAAAACATGGAAGTCCTTATTGAGTGGCGTCTCCCCAAAAAAATGGTTAACAAGAATATTTTTTTGATGAAGTTGAGCGGTCTTTCTAGCAATAAGTGTGTGGCGTACTCCTAGCTCTCGAGTGATTGCTTGCGCGGGAGGAAGCGGATGGGTATTGCCTTCCAGACGTGTTGCGGCGAGTTCCTGCTCAATCGATTGCACCAGTTGTTGGTTCTGAGATTGAAAGTCCTGTTCAATCTTTAGTTTCGCAGCAGTGAACTCCCGCGAACTGGCTACAACGTTATGTGGGATGCCAAACGTGCCGCTATGGGGCAGAACAGGGGATGTCCCGCGAATGATGGGAGTGTTTGGCGGTGCAATTGCTGTCGTATGGACAGCCTCTGTTAATACAAAGGGTGGAGGTTTCTGCATATTCATATCCTTTTGAATGTGCGTGTTGGCTCACTGGCAAAATGGTGCTGTTGAAAGCGGCGCCTGTGTCGCCAGCGAATGTTTGAGGTGCTTCAAGTTACAACAAAACTCTGGTTACAAAATCCGAGAGCTCCGTAAGTAATGGTGTTTCGTTTTGAAAGAGGGTTCCTGGGTTTTCAACGTTCAGGTCATATTTCTTTGGTGCAAGAGGAAATGTCCGACATTGTTTTCGAAGTTGTTCGAAAGATAGGGCGTTCGGCTTTTCAGCAGGCATAAAAAAGGCCGCTGCAAACGCAGCGGCCAAGGTAAGACGTTGGATCAAGGAGCTACAAATCAACGTCAGTGAACACCGGGGCGATGGATCGAAAAACGCTTCGATCGATCAGAAATCATTGCCAACGACTCGGTCGTGGACTTCGTGCTTACTGGCGGTCTGCCGTGAAAGCCCGCTCAGAATAAGGGCTGGCGCCTCAGGGAAAAATAGCGATTCCGGACATGCACTGTTACGGGGCATGTAACAGTGGCGCGCACCGGGGTCGTCATTATCCGTTGCGTTGATAGTGATCCATCCAGCCTGTTCATGGCGGGCGCAAAGCCTTGCTGCAGGCGGGGATTCATCCTTTTGAGCGACAGTGTGAATACCTCCTTGGTGCGCTTATCGTCCCTGCGTGGCGGCAGTAGGGTGGGGTCTTCTGTCACTCACCGGGGAAGACGCATGACAAAAACAACAATGCGCGCCATCTTCACACCGCACGCGCTTGCCGCTGCGGTGGCCTTGGGTTGCTGTGCCCAGGCGCACGCGGTCGCTTTCAATATCGGGGAAATCGAAGGCACCTTCGATTCGTCGCTGTCGGTCGGTGCGAGCTGGGGCATGCGCGATGCCGACAAGTCGCTGGTGGGGACTGTCAACGGCGGGACCGGCCAGTCTTCCACCGGTGATGACGGGCGTTTGAACTTCAAGAAGGGCGAGACCTTTTCCAAGATCTTCAAAGGCATCCACGACCTCGAACTGAAGTACGGCGACACCGGTGTGTTCGTGCGCGGCAAGTACTGGTACGACTTCGAACTCAAGGACGAAGACCGCGAGTTCAAACAGATCAGTGACAAGGGTCGCAAAGAAGGCGCGAAGTCTTCCGGCGCGCAGATTCTTGATGCGTTCGTCTATCACAACTACTCCATCGCCGACCTGCCGGGCACCGTGCGTGCCGGTAAGCAAGTAGTGAGCTGGGGCGAAAGTACCTTCATCGGCAACTCGATCAACAGCATCAACCCGATCGACGTCTCGGCGTTTCGCCGGCCAGGTGCGGAGATCAAGGAAGGGCTGATTCCGGTGAACATGCTGTTCGCCTCTCAGGGGCTCACCGACCAACTGACGGTCGAAGGCTTCTATCAACTGGAATGGGATCAGACCGTCCTCGACAACTGCGGCACCTTCTTCGGTGTCGACGTGGCGGCGGACGGTTGCAACAACGGTTACACCGTCGGCAGCCCGGCGATCGCCCCGTTGGCGCCGCTGGCGGCAGCCTTTGGCCAGCCGATCCAGGTGACCCGCGAAGGCGTGATCGTGCCCCGTGGCGGCGACCGCGATGCGCGGGATTCCGGGCAATGGGGCACGGCGTTGCGCTGGCTCGGCGATGACACCGAGTACGGCCTCTACTTCATGAACTATCACAGCCGCACGCCGACGGTTGGCACCAGCACCGCCGGCCTGTCGACCCTCGCGGCCTTGCCGGGCATGGTCGGGATCGCCAACCGGCTGGCGCCCGGCAGTGGATCGGGACTGGCGCAAAGCGTGATGCTCGGGCGTGGTCAGTACTACCTCGAATACCCGGAAGACATCCGCTTGTATGGCGCGAGTTTCTCTACCACGCTGCCGACCGGCACCGCCTGGACCGGCGAGATCAGCTACCGCCCCAACGCGCCGGTGCAGGTCAACACCAATGACCTGACCCTTGCGCTGCTCAATCCGATTGCCGGCGGTGCCGCGTCGCCGCTGGTTACCTCGCCGGGTGCTGACAACAAGGGCTACCGACGCAAGGAAGTGACCCAGATCCAGAGCACGCTGACGCACTTTTTCGATCAGGTCTGGGGCGCTCAGCGTCTGACCCTGGTCGGCGAAGCGGCGGTGGTGCGGGTCGGTGGCCTGGAGTCGCGCAGCAAACTGCGTTACGGCCGTGACTCGGTCTACGGCCAGTACGGTTTCGGCGGTGACACCGACGGTTTCGTCACCTCCACCTCCTGGGGGTATCGCGCCCGGGCGATCCTCGATTACGCCAACGTGATCGGCGGGATCAACCTCAAGCCCAACCTGTCCTGGTCCCACGACGTCGCCGGTTATGGCCCCAACGGTCTGTTCAACGAAGGCGCCAAGGCCGTCAGCGTCGGGGTCGATGCCGACTACCGCAACACCTATACCGCGAGCCTGAGTTACACCGATTTTTTCGGCGGTGACTACAACACCCTCGAAGACCGTGACTTCGTGGCCCTGAGCTTCGGTGTGAACTTCTGATCTGCCCGAGAAGGATGAATGCAATGCGCAAGATGATTCTGCAATGCGGTGTCCTGGCCCTGAGCCTCCTGGCCGCCAATGTGATCGCGGCGGTGTCGCCGGACGAAGCCAACAAGCTTGGCACCAGCCTCACGCCGCTGGGCGCTGAGAAGGCCGGCAACGCCGACGGCTCGATTCCGGCCTGGACCGGCGGTATCCCGAAAAACGCCGGTGCGGTCGACGGCAAGGGCTTTCTGGCTGACCCGTTCGCCAGTGAAAAACCGCTGTTCACCATCACCGCCGCCAACGTCGACAAGTACAAGGACAAACTGTCCGACGGCCAGGTGGCGATGTTCAAGCGCTACCCCGAGACGTACAAGATCCCGGTCTACCCGACCCATCGCACCGTGGCCGTGCCGCCGGAAATCTACGAATCGGCCAAACGCAGCGCGCTGAACGTCACCAGCATCAACGACGGCAACGGACTGGCCAATTTCACCGGTAACCGCTACTACGCGTTCCCCATTCCCAAAAATGGCGTCGAGGTGTTGTGGAACCACATCACCCGTTATCACGGCGGCAACCTGCGGCGGATCATCACGCAGGTGACCCCGCAAACCAATGGCAGCTACACGCCGATCCGCTTTGAAGAAGAGATCGCCGTGCCGCAACTGATGAAGGATCTCGATCCGGAAAAAGCCGCCAACGTTCTGACTTTCTTCAAACAGTCGGTGACAGCGCCGGCGCGTCTGGCCGGTAACGTGCTGCTGGTGCACGAGACCCTCGATCAGGTGAAGGAACCTCGCCTGGCATGGATCTACAACGCCGGGCAGCGCCGGGTGCGGCGTGCGCCGCAGGTCGCCTATGACGGGCCGGGCACCGCTGCCGACGGCCTGCGCACCTCGGACAACTTCGACATGTTTTCCGGCGCGCCGGACCGCTACGACTGGAAACTGATCGGCAAGAAAGAAATGTACATTCCGTACAACAGCTACAAGCTCGACTCGCCGAGTCTCAAGTACGACGACATCGTCAAGGCGGGGCACATCAACCAGGACCTGACCCGCTATGAACTGCACCGGGTCTGGGAAGTGGTCGGCACGGTGAAACCGAACGAGCGGCACATCTACGCCAAGCGCCACATGTACATCGACGAGGACAGCTGGCAAGTGGCGCTGGCCGATCACTACGACGGTCGCGGGCAGCTGTGGCGAGTGGCCGAGGGACACGCGCAGTACTACTACGATCACCAGGCCCAGGCCTACACCCTCGAAGCGCTCTACGACATCATCGCCGGCCGCTACATTGCCCTGGGGATGAAGAACGAAGAGAAGCACAGCTTCGAATTCGGCTTCGAAGCCAAGGCCGCCGACTACACCCCGTCGGCCCTGCGCGCCGAGGGCGTGAGGTAAGGGTTTCGATACATTGGCAAGGCAAAAGGCGACCATACGGTCGCCTTTTTTATGGGCGCCAATCAGCGTACTGAATACTCGTCAACAAGCACCGGGGAGAGGACTAGGGTGAGCGTACAACGATAAAAAGGCGTACCCGATGACCGCCATGACCCACGCTCCGGATCGTCCGGGATTCTTGCCCAGACTCTCGGCTCATCATCTTCCACGTCCACGTCTGACTGCATCATTGCTGGAGTCCTCGGCACGGGTCCGGCTGATCTGCGCACCGGCCGGCAGTGGCAAGAGCACGCTGTTCACCGAATGCCTGTTGCAGGCGCCCCTCGAATGCACGGTGTGCTGGCTGCCGCTGGCGGGCATGTCGATAAGTGTCGCGGCATTTTGCGAGCGACTGGCGCAGGCATTCGGGCTGGCAGCGGCGGATGAGTCGTCGTTGCTAAATGAACTGGCGCGCCGGTCCTCGCCGGTCTGGGTGTTTCTCGACGATTACTGCCGTGTTGAAGACCCGGCGCTGGATGCGCTCCTCGACCGCCTGCTGGCGCTTGCCAGCCCTGCCGTCACCTGGTGGATCGGCCCCGTCGGCGCCCGCAATGCAACTGGCCGCGCCTGCTGCTCGATGATGCCTTGTACGAGTGCGAACGCGCGGCGCTGGCGTTGAGTCGTGGCGAGATCGCGCAATTGTTGCGGCACCTTCCGCCAGCCCAGGCCGACGACGTAGCCGGGCGAATCCTCCAGCGCAGCGGTGGGTGGTGCGCCGGGGTGCGGATCCTGTTGATGCAAAAATGCGACTGGTCGCAAAAGACCTTGCCGCAGCAACGCATGGACACCTTGCTGGACTATCTGCAACACGAACTGTTCAGTGGTTTGAGCCCGGAGCTGGCAGAGGCCTGGCGGGTGTTGGCACATTTGCCGCGGTTCAACGCCAGTCTGTGCGATCACCTGTTCGGTGCCGGCGAAGGGGCGCAGTGGATGCGCACGCTGCAAACGCTCGGGTGTTTTATCGAACCCTGGCAAGGATCGCCGGACTGGTTGCAGGTGTGCGCTCCGCTATCGCGTCTGATGCGCGACGAACCCTGGTCGGCCGGACGTTCCTGGCATCGCAGGGCCTGCCAATGGTTTGCTGCCGGGCAGCATTGGAAATGCGCCTTCGAACAGGCGTTGCTGGCCGAAGAGTACGAGGTCGCGGTGAGCCTGCTGCAGCACTTCAGCTTCGAGCACCTGTTCGAGGAGCAGACTGTTGTGTTGCTACTGCGTCTCTACGAGCAGCGCGGCGAGGAATTGCTGCTGGGTTCGGCGCAACTGGTCGGGCTGATCACGGCAGCGCTGCTGTTCGCCGGACGATTTACTCAAGCGGCGGATTGCATCGGGCAACTGTCGCGTTTTTTACCGCCACCGTCAGCTGGACAGCAAAGGCAATTGATCGCCCGCTGGCAGGCTCAGCAAGGCTGGCTGTTGCATTTGCAGGGGCACATGGACGAGGCGCGCGAGCATTTCGAACAGGCCTTGAACGATCTTTCGCCGCAGGCCTGGGCGGCGCGTCTTTTGTGCCTGTCGGGCCGCACTCAGCAGGCGTTGCTGTGCGGTGATCTGGAGCTGGCTCATTCGATCAATCGTGAAGCGCTGTGCCTGGCCCGGGCTGAGGGTTCATTGCTGTTCGAAGCGTTGCTGGAACTGGATCACGCCCAACTGCTGGAGCAACGGGGCGCGTCGGCTCGTGCCGAAGATTTGCTGGCCAATCTTTGCGACATGCTCGGCTTGTCTGTCGAGCGGCCGACGCCGTTGCTGGGCCGTATTGCCCTGCGTCGCGGGCGGTTGGCGCTGAGCATGGGACAGCAGGATCGGGCCGCCGGATTCTTTCAACAAGGGCTCGACGATTGCCTGTGCAGCTTTGACAAGCGGGTGCTTTATGGCTTTTTGGGGCAGGCGCAACTGGCCGCCGATCAGGGCGATTACCCGCAGGCGTTCATGCGTCTGCGTGATGCCGAGCGGCTCATGCAGCAGCGGCAGATTCCGGACACGGTCTATCGCGGCGTTCTGCTGCAGCTCAGCAGTGAATTCTGGCTGCAACAAGGGCGGCCAGAACTGGCTCGCGAAGCGTTGAGTCGAGTGCTCAGGCATTATCGTGGCCCGCGGGCACGGCAGGCGCCGCCGGCAACGCTGGAACTGATTCCGCGTATCGAGTGTTTGCTGATTCTGGCCGAGACCCGTTTGGGGCAGACGCAGCAGCCCGTGCTGCGATTGCAGTCTCTGCTCGAGCAGGCTCGGTCTTGCCGGATGATTGTTCTGGAAACCGAGTTGCTGCTGGCAATGAGCGAGGTGGCATCAATTCTCAATGATCGGGAATCTGCCCGGCAGTATTTCGACAAGGGCCGCATGCTGGCCTGCCAGTTCAACTTGCAGTGCCTGGTCATGAAGTTCGATGATGCCGCGACGGTTATTCGATCTGAATCATTATCCGGACATCAGTTTTCTGAAAGTGGCGAGAGTGAAAATTCATTAAGTTTGAGAGAGTCGCAAGTGTTGGGGTTGATTGCGGCGGGAAGTTCCAATAAACAAATAGCGGACAAGTTGTTCATCTCGTTGCATACCGTTAAAACTCATGTCCGGCGGATTCATGCAAAGTTGGGCGTCGAACGCCGTACGCATGCCGTGGCGCGCGCGAGAATGCTGGGTTTGTGTTGTTAATCGTCATTTAATCAGTGTGTTGGTTTTTTTTAAGTTTGATCCTTTAAATGTCTTGCAAAGGATAGTGGGTGTTTTTGTTGGTTTTACTCCGGTTAAGTTGTTTGCACAGGTTGGGCGATGTTTTGTCGTCCTGTTAATACGTGTAATAACGGAGTTTTATCATGAGCGCAGTGGAAAGTTTCTCGGCGGAAAAGCATCTGAATAAAATCAATCAGAACAGGGACGACCTGGAAGGTTTACTGGGGGCGCTACCGTCGTTCAAATCGCTTTTACAGGATCTGGTGTTAAAGGAACTTCAACAGTTATCGCCGGATATCTATATCAGCAAAACGTACATTACCGCCCAGCGTCCAGGGATTGTGAATCCGCAACCGACCGGGTTGTTGATGGACGTGTTCATGCAGTGCCTGATGTCCGGTAATGCGCCCGTCTATGACGCCAGTCTGTACGGCGTCTTCGATTGGCCTGACTCCACGGATGAAGAGGACCGGATTCACGGGCTGGATGTGGTCGCCGTCGGTTCCTTGATCGGTAATGTGCTGGGGGCGCTGGCGCAGAAATACACACCTTTGCTGGCGCAATACTGGGCTGCTTCTTCGGGGAAGGACGACAAGGGGCGTGAGCTGGCTTCGCGCCGGCGTCAGTTGCAGGATGTCCTTGCAGCGCTGTTCTGGCAGGAATTGGGTGCGACGGTGCAGATGCAAGGCGTTCGGCCGGAGGTAGAGGAAAGCTATGCCGTTTTTATCAAGGGCACATCTTTGACTCCGGCCTACAGTCTTTCACTGCAACTGGAAAATGGTCGATTCGCAACGCTGGCCGGCTGCTTTGTCACCTACCTCACGGGGCGCTCTATCCCCGAACTGGTTCTGGACGATGACGAATGGGTAGTGCTCTACACCTCCGTGAACGGCCTGGAAACGTTCCGCACCGCCGCCTTGATGCATCAAGCGTTGCAGCAACGCCTGGGCAATGCAGAAACCCGGGCACAACTGCTCAGGAGCGTTTCACAGGAAGATGCCGAGCAGGTCGGCAGCGTTCCGGATATCCGTTACCTGAACATTCAAGGCGAAATCTTCCAGACCCTCACCGCCCAGCTTCTTGAAAAACAACAACGCGACGTTGCTTACCATCTTCGCCGGTTACAGGCGCCGGGCGGGGATCGGCCTGCTCTCGTGCGTTCGGTCGAGAGCGCCCTTCAGCAGCAGGCGGTCATCGACGCTGCCCGGGGGCGGGTCGCCAGACTACTGGCCCTGATGAACCGAAACGCCCGGCCGCAATGGTTGAAGGATGCCACCGCCAACCATCAGGAAATGTTCGCCTCTCTGGAAAAGGAACTGCTCAGGGGGCAGGTGTGCCTGCATGAGGCCATGGAAGGGGTATCTTCTTTTCAGGACTACGTGCGCGGTGTTGTCGAAACCCACATCAGCGCGGGCGATACCCGGCGAGTGGACCCTGATACTGTCTGGGTGACAGTGCAACATTCGTTGCGCATGGGCACTCGGCGTATCGAACATGTCGAGCGTAAAACCCTGACGCAGTTGTTCATGTACGGCGTGCATGACACGGCGGCTCCCTACACGATCAAGCTCGAAGCCTTTCACAACAATCCGCGACTGACGGCTTCCAGTATCGAACTCGCCATCCGCCAGTTTGATCTGCGTGTGCAATATGCCAGTGAGCGCAATCAGCGATTCGCACAGGCGCGGATCCGCGAAGCCATGCGCGAAGTCCTGGGGAAGGAAATTGCGCTCAGCCACTTCGCCGCCGTCCTGCAAAAACACATCGGCCCGCAAGCACAGAACATGGTGCAGCGGTATCTGTATGGCGACCCGGGAGTCGAAGCGTTTGGCGTTGCGTTTCGTCAGCGCTACAGGCCGTTCAGGGACATGATTGCGTTTCGTGCAAGGGGAGCTGCGCCAGACCGTCAATTACATGTGCTGTATGCGCCGGGTGCCCAGACCGGGCAACAGTGGTACGAATTCTCCGATCTGACGGGGTTGAAGCGCCAGTTCATCTCTTGGGGATTCGAGCCACGTGATCGTGAATTCCTGACCGGTCAGGCTTTCAGCAAGGACCGCGCAGCTTTCGTGAAAGACGAGCTCTCTTATGACGAACCGGGCCCTGTGTTTCAGCCATGGTGGTGGGGCGGTGTCACCCTGGTGGAGTGGAACCGGGGGCACGAAGACGGGCCGCTGATGGGGGCCATTCATGAAATCATCGATTGGGAAATTGCCGAGGAACAGGTGGCTACTCCTGCCTGGTACAGGAGTGCGGCGGCGCGCGATCGCGAGATGCTTACCCGATTGAACACGGATTTCAGGGCGCTCTACGAACTCTCGAAAGAGGAGCTTAATATCCCCACGTTGGTTTCTTTTTCACGAGACCAGGTGATGGAACGGTTGAACAGCCATCTGCGTCGTTCTGACCCGAACCATCCGTTGATCGATCCTGATCGCGTTGATGTCAAGGTGAAAGGGCAGGACTGGATGACGCTCACCCATCTCTTCATTCAATGGCAGCTTTGGCCAGACGATGATCAGGTGGCATTCGTCTCCAGGGAAGGTTCTTCACTGGGCGGTCTGAATGCGACGGTCGTCAAATCGTTGATCGGTTTGCGGCCGGGCATGATGTATGAGTGGCATCTGGTCGACCGTTTCGCCAACGGCGCGTCGCTGGATCTCAAGGCGAAACTGTTCTGCAAGCTCAAGCAGAACGAAATGCTCAGGGCGGCATTGACCCAGAAGATGCAGGGCTCTTTGTCCGCCGAACAGTTCAACTGGCTGGCGGGACTGGTCGACGGGCTCGATCATGACCGTCCTCATGAACTGGATCCGTTCAAGCCGGGCACTACCCCGCAGGACGGTATCTACACGCTGGTTCTTGAAGGGCGACGCATCGAGGGCGCTTATACGTTTGGACGCCGGGTGGCAGGGAAACTGCAGCTGCTGGTCTATGTTCCGAAGGCTCCGGATGGCATGAGTTTCCGTCCGCTGGAGTCCTTGACACTGGGGCTCAAGGACGCCGACCTGGGAAATCACGTTATTGCACTGACCAGGCTCGAACACAGGAGTGTCGTACAGAACTTTGTCATTCGCTGCCAGAACGCGTCAGGCGCTCTCCCAACCCCGGCGTTGAACAACAGTTCTGTCGTGACCCATTTCAAGTTCGAATTCGACAGCATGATTTCCCGTGTGCTCAGCGACGTTGACTATCAAACCACCACACCTGCCGAGCGTTTCTGGAACACGGTCATGGTGATCACCGAGCTTGCGGTGGATATCGTCTCGCTGTTTGTCCCGCCGGTGGGATTGGTGAACAGCATCGTGCGCATCACACGGTCGATCGTCCAGGGCATCGTTGCCTACAGCCTGGGGGATGACGAAGCCGGCAAGAACCATCTCGCCTCGGCCTGGAGAAGCTCCATTCTCCTGTATGTGGGGATTGTGGCTGGCGTTGGCGGATCTGTTTCGGCGGTGGGGCTGCTGTCGCGAGTCAAGGATATTTCCGAGATCGTATCGACCGCGACCGGGGTGCCAGTGGGCATTGGTTATGTCACCGCCGTGGCTTCTCCCTATGTGATCGCGGACAGTAAAACCCGAATCATCGGCTGACCCCTTGCCTCATCAATCTGGCTGATAACCCATCCGCCAGCTCACGGCCCGCGTCGCAGCCAATAACCGCTGCGCCGCCGGGCCGTTTTCGTCGGCGTGGAAAAGCGAGGTCGGGCCGACGATGGTCAACACCGCCGCGACCTGCCCGAGGGCGTTGAACACCGGTGCCGACAGGGCATCGACGCCGGGCATCAGCAAGCCGTGGACATGATGCAGACCGCGTTCGCGGATCTGCTCGCACAACGCCGCATAGGCTTTTTCGTCTGCCAGCGGATGGCCGCCGCTGGCGATTTCCTGTTCGCGCAATTCGTCGGTTTCCCGGTGCGGCAGATAAGCGCCGAACACCAGACCGGTGGAGGAACTGAGCAGCGGCAACACCGAGCCCAATTGCGTCACCACCGTCACCGCGCGCACCGCCGGTTCGATGTGCACCACGGTCGCGCCCTGATTGCCCCACACCGCCAGGAAACAGGTTTCGTTGAGTTCGTCGCGCAACTCGGCCAGTGGCAGAGCGGCGACTTTCAGCACGTCCATACTGTTCAGAGCAGCGAGGCCCACGCGCAGCGCTTCACGGCCGAGACCGTAGTGGTTGGTGGCAGTGTTCTGTTCTGCGAAACCGCTGGCAATCAAGGCCTGCAGATAACGGTGAACCTTGCTCGCGGGCATCTGCACATGTTCGGCCAGACGCGACAGCGAAGTGGACGGCGACAACTCGGCCAGGGCCTTGAGGATGTCGGTGCCGACTTCGGCGGAGCGGACTTTCTGTTTGCCGTTGCTGTCGCTGGTTTTTTCCATGGTGCTGCCGTGTCCCGGAACGAATGGGCGTCTTTATAGCTTGACGCTGGATAGCGAGCAAATTACGTTATGCGTAATTGAATTACGATAAAAATAACCCCGGCGTGCCAAGACCTCCGATCCAGAGCGTCCGGCCATGCCGACTCCCTGTTCAGGAGGCTCCATGAACCTCGATTCAGCCCTGGCTTACCAGTCCGGTTTCGGCAATGAATTCAGCTCCGAAGCGTTGCCCGGCGCACTGCCCGTCGGCCAGAACTCCCCGCAGAAAGCCCCTTACGGTCTGTACACCGAACTGTTCTCCGGCACCGCGTTCACCATGACCCGTAGTGAAGCGCGGCGCACGTGGATGTACCGGATCCAGCCGTCGGCCAATCACCCGGCATTCGTCAAACTGGAGCGGCAACTGGCGGGCGGACCATTGGGTGAAGTGACCCCCAATCGCCTGCGCTGGAACCCGCTGGAGATCCCGGCCGAACCGACAGATTTCATCGACGGTCTGGTGAGCATGGCGGCCAACTCCGCCGCCGAAAAACCGGCCGGCATCAGCATCTATCACTACTGCGCCAACCGTTCGATGGAGCGCGTTTTCTTCAACGCCGACGGCGAGCTGCTGCTGGTGCCGCAACTCGGGCGCCTGCGCATCGCCACCGAACTGGGTGTACTGGAAGTGGCGCCGCTGGAAATCGCCGTGTTGCCACGGGGCCTGAAATTCCGCGTCGAACTGCTAGATCCGCAAGCGCGCGGCTACGTCGCCGAGAACCATGGCGCGCCATTGCGTCTGCCGGATCTGGGGCCGATCGGCAGTAACGGCCTGGCCAATCCGCGGGACTTCCTGACCCCGGTGGCCGCCTACGAAAACCTGCAACAACCGACCACCCTGGTGCAGAAGTTCCTCGGCCAGTTGTGGGGCACCGAACTCAATCACTCGCCGCTGAACGTGGTCGCCTGGCACGGCAACAACGTGCCGTACAAATATGACCTGCGCCGCTTCAACACCATCGGCACCGTCAGTTTCGATCACCCGGATCCGTCGATCTTCACCGTGCTGACCTCGCCGACCAGCGTCCACGGCCTGGCCAACCTCGACTTCGTGATCTTCCCGCCGCGCTGGATGGTGGCCGAGAACACCTTCCGTCCGCCGTGGTTCCACCGCAACCTGATGAACGAATTCATGGGCCTGATCCAGGGCGAGTACGACGCCAAAGCCGAAGGCTTCCTGCCCGGCGGCGCGTCCCTGCACAGCTGCATGAGCGCCCACGGCCCGGACGGCGAGACCTGCACCAAAGCCATCAACGCGGACCTCAAGCCGGCCAAGATCGACAACACCATGGCCTTCATGTTCGAGACCAGCCAGGTGCTGCGCCCAAGCCGCTTCGCCCTCGACTGCCCGCAACTGCAATCCACTTACGACGCCTGCTGGGCCACGCTGCCCGCCACGTTCGACCTGACCCGGAGATAACCCATGACTCAGAATTCCATCACCCGCAGTTGGGTCGCTTCGGCCAACGACCACACCGAATTCCCGCTGCAGAACCTGCCGCTGGGCGTGTTCAGCATCGACGGCTCGGCACCGCGCGCGGGCGTGGCGATTGGCGAACACATCTTCGATCTGCAAGTGGCGCTGGAGGCCGGTCTGTTCGACGGCGTCGCGCGCAGTGCCGTCGAAGCCATGCGCGGCGGTCAGTTGAACGCGTTCTTCGAACTCGGCCGCGACGCCCGCGTTGCCTTGCGCGAACGTCTGCTGGAACTGCTCAGCGAGGGCAGCACTCATCGCGGCAACATTGAAGCCCAGGGCGTGAAACTGCTGCCGCTGGCTGCCGATTGCCAGCTGCACCTGCCGGCGCGCATCAGCGACTACACCGACTTCTACGTCGGCATCGAACACGCGCAGAACGTCGGCAAACTGTTCCGTCCGGACAACCCGCTGCTGCCGAACTACAAACACGTGCCGATCGGCTACCACGGTCGTGCGTCTACCGTGCGCGCCTCCGGTGCCGACGTGCGCCGCCCGAAAGGCCAGACCCTGCCGGCCGGCGCTACCGAGCCGACCTTCGGCCCGTGCGCACGGCTGGACTATGAGCTGGAACTGGGGATCTGGATCGGTCAGGGCAACGAGATGGGCGAGCCGATCGCCATCGGTGACGCTGCTGAACACATTGCCGGTTTCTGCCTGCTCAACGATTGGTCCGCCCGTGACATCCAGGCCTGGGAATACCAGCCGCTCGGCCCGTTCCTGTCCAAGAGCTTCATCACCAGTGTCTCGCCATGGGTGGTGACCGCCGAAGCGCTGGCGCCATTCCGTACCGCGCAGCCGGCGCGTCCGCAAGGTGACCCGCAGCCGCTGCCGTACCTGCTCGACAAGCGCGATCAGGAGGGTGGTGGTTTCGACATCGAGCTGGAAGTGCTGCTGCTCACCGAGAAAATGCGCGAGCAGAATCTGCCGGCCCATCGCCTGACCCTGAGCAACACCCGCTACATGTACTGGACTGTCGCGCAAATGGTTGCGCACCACAGTGTCAACGGTTGCCAGTTGCAGGCCGGTGACCTGTTCGGTTCGGGCACCTTGTCCGGCCCTGAAAACGGTCAGTTCGGCAGCCTGCTGGAAATCACCGAGGGCGGTAAAAAGCCGATCGAACTGGCCTCCGGTGAGGTGCGCAAATTCCTTGAAGACGGTGACGAAATCATCCTGCGCGCCCGCTGCGCCCGCGAAGGTTTTGCTTCGATCGGCTTCGGCGAATGCCGTGGCACCGTGCTGGCGGCACGCTGACAGGAGCGGCTCATGGATCTCTACACCTATTACCGTTCCACCTCGTCGTACCGGGTGCGGATCGCGCTGGCCCTCAAGGGCCTCGACTATCAGGCGTTGCCGGTCAACCTGATCGCACCGCCGGGTGGCGAGCATCGGCAACCGGTGTACCTGGCGATCAATCCCCAGGGCCGGGTGCCGGCGCTGCGTACTGACGAAGGCAAGTTGCTGATTCAGTCACCGGCGATCATCGAGTATCTGGAAGAACGTTATCCACAGGTGCCGTTGCTGCCCGAAGACCTTGTTGCCCGCGCCCAGGTGCGCGGCGTCGCGGCGGTGATCGGCTGCGATGTGCATCCGTTGCACAACGTCAGCGTGCTCAATCGCCTGCGCGGTCTGGGGCATGACGAGCCGCAGGTGAACGAGTGGATCGGCCACTGGATCAGTCAGGGGCTGGCGACGGTGGAGCAGTTGATCGGCGACAGCGGCTTCTGTTTCGGCGAGTGGCCGTGCGTGGCGGACGTGTACCTGATTCCACAGCTGTACGCGGCCGAGCGGTTCAACGTTTCGCTGGAGGCGTTTCCACGGATTCGTCGGGTGGCCGCGTTGGCCGCTGAGCATCCGGCGTTCATTGCGGCGCATCCGGCGAATCAGCCGGACACCCCGAAGTAGCGTTTGATGGCTCCCGTGCAGCACACGGGAGCCATTCCGGTTACCCGCAAAAAATCATAAAAACAAAACAGGTACCTTGCGATGCACAACCAGATTGCCAGCTTCCGGGCGGCACTCGACGCCCGTCCTGTGTCCCGCTTTCAGTGGTTACTCCTGATTCTTCTTGCCTTGCTGCTGGTCACCGACGGCTATGACGCCCAGGTGCTCGGTTACGTGGTGCCGGCGCTGGCGCAGGACTGGGGTCTGGAAAAATCCGCGTTCGGCCCGGTGTTCAGCGCCAACTTGCTGGGTCTGACCCTCGGCTCTCTCGCCGTGACGCCGCTGGCCGACCGCTTCGGCGTTCGACGGATTCTGCTCGCCTGCGTGCTGATCTACGCCAGTCTCACCGTCCTGATGGTGTTCGCCGATTCCCTGAATACCCTGATGATCGCGCGCTTCATCTGCGGCATCGGCATGGGCGGCGCGATGCCCAGCGCCATGGCGTTGATGTCGGAATATTCACCGCCTCGCCTGCGCACGTTGATGGTCACGCTGGCGGCGTGCGGCTTTTCATTCGGCGGTGCGGCGGGTGGTTTTGTCGCGGCCGGTTTCATCGATCGTTTCGGTTGGCAGGCAGTGTTCCTCGCCGGCGGTGTCACGCCGTTGCTGCTGTTTCCGTTTCTCTGGTGGATGCTGCCGGAATCCTTGCCACGACTGCTGCGTGACGCGCCGCCCTACGCACGCCTGCGCAAGGTCACCGCGCGGATGCTGCCGGACTGGCAGCCACCGGCCGCATCGGTCGAGCAGAACGAACGCGAGCAGGGCAGCAAACTGACCGTGGTGGAGTTGTTCCGCAACGGTTACGCACGCCCGACCTTGCTGATCTGGGCGACGTTTTTCGTCAGCCTGATCCTGCTGTATTTCATGATCAGCTGGCTGCCGTCACTGCTGCTGGAAAGTGGCTTGAAACTCAATGAAGCGAACCTGGTGACGTCGATGTTCCTGTTCGCCGGCACGCTCGGCGCAATTTGCATGGCGTGGTTCGCCGACCGTTTGAAAAGCAAAGTACGACTGTTGTCCGGCGTATTGGCTGGCGCGGCGGTGTGCACGATCCTGCTGGGCCTTAATCACGACAATCCGCGCTATCTGGTGGCCTGTGTGTTTGCGGCGGGCTTCTGCATCATCGGCGGGCAACTGACGCTCAATGCGTTCGCCAGCAATTTCTATCCGGCCCACGTGCGCGCCACCGGCACCGGTTGGGCGCTGGGGGTAGGGCGCTTCGGCTCGATTCTCGGGCCGCTGTTCGGCAGCCTGTTGCTGGCAATGCACATTCCGGTGGAGCAGATTTTCTTCTTCTGCGCGATTCCGGCGGTGATTGCGGCGTTGCTGATTATTCAGGTGCGTTCGCCAGCCACTGCGCTGTTCAGTGGACAACCGCGTTCGGTGGCAGATGCCCCAGCCGTTCCGTCAGGCGAAGTCGCTGAATCGGGTCGTCACTGAGCAATAGCGCGTGCTCCAGATCGAAACGCTCGGCGTTTGGGCAATCGAGGCGCTGGTACAGACTGGCCCGGGCCAGATAGTCGGCGGCGCTGGCATTGCCCAGTTCGAGCACGCGCTCGGCATCGATCAACGCGGCGATGAAGTCGTCGTGGGTCAGGTGCAACTGGCGCAGGTTGCGTGACAGGCGCTGAAGCATCTGCACCGGTTCGGCAGTCAGCAGGTGATCGGCGCTGAGTTTCATCTGGTGGCCGTACTGGCGGTGCAGCAGTTCGCGGCAATCGTTCGGATACAGACGCCGTCCGCCGCAGGGATCGAGCAGGTGATCGGCCCCGGGAACCTTAAGCAGGAAATGTCCGGGGAAGTTCACCCCGACCAGCGGAATCTCCAGGCCACGGGCCAGTTCCAGAGCGATCAATGCCAGCGCCAGCGGCTGGCCGCGTTTGGTCTGCATGACTTTGTGCACCATTGCGGCCTGTGGACGCAGCGGTATGAAATCATCTTGCGCGAAGCCCAGATCGGTCATCCGCCGCAACAAAGGTTGCGCCAGTTCGCTGACCGGCAGCAACGGCAAGCCATAGCTGACCCGCTGTTGCAGTTCCTTGAATTCCTGCAACAGCGCTTCGGGATCGACTTGTTTGTCGTGTTCGGCGGCCATCCACAACGCGGCTTCGAACAGCGCGGGCGGTGAACGGTGCAGACATTCGAAAAAACGTTGGCGCGGACTCATCTCAATCTCCGGGGCATGCCTCGTTTTAGCCCCGTCTTTGCCATTCGTCCAGTGCCGGGCCGCTCTGCCATCGGGTTATGCCACAAGCCTCCGATCAGTGGCGGCGCTTATTCCGGCGCGCTTCAGCAATTTTCAGGCGCAAGCCTATACTGGCGTCTACCAGAAGTGATTCGGGAGCCTGCCGATGTTCGCTCTCATGCAAAGCACTCGCCTGGAATCGCTGCACCTTAGCGTTGATCCGGTGTCCGGATTGAAGGCGGTCATTGCCATTCATAACAGTCGCCTCGGGCCTGCCCTGGGCGGGTGTCGTTATCTTGCCTACCCGAACGACGAATCCGCAGTCGAGGACGCCATACGCCTGGCCCAGGGCATGAGCTACAAGGCTGCATTGGCCGGACTCGCCCAGGGTGGCGGGGTGGCCGTGATCGTGCGGCCGGCCCATGTGGAAAACCGCGCCGCACTGTTCGAGGCGTTCGGTCGTTGCATCGATCAGCTCGACGGGCGCTACATCACCGCCATCGACAGCGGCACTTCGGTGGCGGACATGGACTGCATTGCCCAGCAGACCCAGCATGTCACCAGCACCACCTCCGCCGGCGACCCGGCGCCGCATGCGGCGATGGGCGTGTTCACCGGAATTCGCGCCACGGCCATGGCGCGGCTGGGCAGCGACAACCTAGAAGGCTTGCGCGTGGCGATCCAGGGGCTGGGCAATGTTGGTTATGCCCTCGCTGAACAGCTGCACGCTGCCGGTGCCGAACTGCTGGTCAGTGACATCGACCACGGCAAGGTGCAACTGGCGATGGAACAGCTCAACGCACACCCGATTGCCAACGACGCATTGCTCAGTACGCCGTGCGACATCCTCGCGCCGTGCGGCCTCGGCGGTGTGCTCAACAGCCACACGGTCACCCAGTTGCGCTGCTCTGCGGTGGCGGGCTCGGCCAACAATCAGCTGACGCACCTGGATGTCGCTGATCAACTGGAACGACGCGGCATCCTGTATGCGCCGGATTACGTGATCAATGCCGGCGGGCTGATCTACGTTTCCCTCAAGCATCGCGGCGAAGAACTGACGACCATCACCGCGCACCTGTCGAAGATCAGTTCGCGCCTGACCGAAGTCTTCGCCCACGCCCAGGCGGAAAAACGTTCACCCGCGCGGGTGGCGGACGAACTGGCGGAAAAGGTGTTGTACCGCTGAGGTTTGTCCGGACATGAAAAAGCCCCTGAGTCTTTCAACTCAGGGGCTATTCAATTCAGAGGCTTCAATTACTTCGCAGCCTTTGCCGCTTTGGCAGGTTTGGCTGGCGCTTCTACCGGTTCAGCCACGTCTGCTGGCTCGGTTGCCACAACCGGTGCCGCCGGTGCGTTGATCAGCTCCGACAGGGCATCAGGCTGGCTCTTGAACGCCCGGGCGAACACATCGCGGTTCTTCGCCATGAAGATCCCGACTTCTTCCACTTGCTGCTCGCTCAACGAAGGAACGGCTTTTTCCAGCACTTCGGCCAACAGTTCGGCCAGTTCGAGCATTTTGTCATGACGGTCAGCTTCGGCTTTATCCATGAACAAGCGCTCCAGATCTCGGCTGCTGCGGTATACCACTTCGACGGCCATTCACCACCTCACATGCCTTCACATTAAGTTGTCTTTGCGACTACTGTATCTATATACAGCGAAAAGGATAAGCGAATCCCTGCGCTTTGGGTAGTGGCTTTTTAATGTAGACCGGATTCGGATTTTGTCAGCCCGACGCCTGCGCACAGGTGCGACCAAACGCCACGGCGCAGGTTTCGCGGCGGCTCGCCATGATGGCGTGGCCTCTTTTCTGCATGCATCTGCGTACGTGCGCAATAACCGTCACGTCCAGCAAGCAACATCCGCTCGAACCGGGCTAAGGAACCTTCATCGTGAAAATCAACTGGGCCGAGAAACTGCGGCAAAACGTGCATCAACTGGCCGAGTCCCTGGGCAACCTGTTCGTCGAGACCTTCCACTACCTGGCGCTGTTCGCCATTGGTGCGGTAACCGCATGGGCGGCGGTGATGGAGTTTCTCGGGATGCTCGAGGAAGGGCACATCAAGATCGATGACATTCTGTTGCTGTTCATCTATCTGGAACTGGGGGCGATGGTCGGGATTTACTTCAAGACCAACCACATGCCGGTGCGCTTCCTGATCTACGTGGCGATCACGGCACTGACGCGCCTGCTGATCTCCAACGTCTCGCACCACAATCCGCCGGACATGGGGATCATTTACCTGTGCGGCGGGATTCTGCTGCTCGCATTCTCGATTCTGGTGGTGCGTTACGCCTCCTCGCAATTCCCTTCGGTGAAAATCGAGAACCCGCACCGCAAGATCGGCACGGGTTCCAGTGAACATCCGGAAGTGGAGAAGGGCGAACTCTAAAGACCGGCGGTCGGCCGGGGTTGGTGCTTGACCCCGCGTGGTGGCGGGGTGATTGCGTCGCCGCGGGTCATGGCATCGAGTACCGCCATGGCGCTATGGCCCTGTTCGATGGCAATGCCGAACTGAATGCTTTGCACCAGGCGTTTGAGGCGCTTGGGGTCATTGCGCTGTTCGGCGCTGATCATCCGTTTGGCGACGATCCGCCCGCTTTTGGAGAGGGTCAGCATGATGCTGCCGTCGAGCCCCTGAATGCTCAGGTTGATCTGATAGTCCGGCGCGAAGGCATCGGTAATGATCTGAAAAGGATTGTCCATGATGCGTCACCGCCTGATTGAACGTGCAGTTGTTGACCGGCCTTGATCGGGTTGGTTCGCCAAACCTGACCATCGGCCTTTCCGTGGTCCTGTCTCCTTCAGCGATGTAGCAAGGGACATGCCGGGAATATTGTCGAACAATGAAACCGGCCAAAAAGAAGGCGAGCCCCTGGCTCGCCTTCTTCGTTTGCGGCCCGTTTCAGGGCAGAACCGAGTAGATGATCGCAGACAGTGCAATCAGGCCGATCAACACCACGAACACGTTGGACGCCTGGCCCGAATACTGGCGCAAGGCCGGCACACGGCGGATGGCGTACATCGGCATCAGGAACAGCAGGCAGGCAATCACCGGCCCGCCGAGGGTTTCGATCATGCCGAGGATGCTCGGGTTGAAGGTCGCCACGGCCCAGCAGCTGAGGATCATGAACAGTGCGGTCGCACGGTTCAGCCAGCTCGCCGACATCACCCGGCCACGGCTGCGCAGGCTTTTGACGATCATGCCCTGGAAGCCTTCGCTGGCGCCGATGTAGTGGCCGAGGAAGGATTTGGTGATCGCCACCAGCGCAATCAGCGGCGCGGCGTAAGCGATGACCGGGGTCTGGAAGTGGTTGGCCAGGTACGACAGGATCGAAATGTTCTGCGCCTTGGCCGCTGCCAGGTCCGCCGGCGACAGCGCCAGCACGCAACTGAAGCAGAAGAACATCACCGTCACCACCATCATGCCGTGAGCCATGGCGAGAATGCCGCTGCTCTTGCGTTCGGCCTGTTCGCCATAGCGCTGTTTCTGCTCAACCGCGAACGCGGAAATGATCGGCGAATGGTTGAACGAGAACACCATCACCGGGATCGCCAGCCACAGGGTCTTGAGGAACACCGACATTTCCATCGGTTGTTGAGCACTGGCGAAGAATGCGCCGTTCCAGTTCGGTATCAGGCTGATGCCGAGCAACAGCAGCGCGGCGACGAACGGATAGACCAGCACGCTCATGGCTTTGACGATCACGCTCTGACCGCAACGGACGATGGCCATCAGACCGAGGATCAGCGCCAGCGACAGCACCGCGCGCGGCGGCGGGGCGATGTGCAATTGATGTTCGAGGAAGCTGCTGAGGGTGTTGGTCAGCGCCACGCTGTACACCAGCAGGATCGGGAAGATCGCGAAGAAATACAGCAGCGTGATCAGCTTGCCGGCGCCGATGCCGAAGTGTTCTTCCACCACTTCGGTGATGTCACCGGAGCGGCCCGACAGCACGAAGCGGGTCAGGCCCCGGTGCGCGAAGAAGGTCATCGGGAACGCCAGCAACGCCAGGATCAGCAACGGCCAGAAGCCGCCAACACCGGCGTTGATCGGCAGAAACAAAGTGCCGGCGCCGATGGCGGTGCCATACAGACCGAGCATCCAGGTGGTGTCGAATTTGCTCCAGCCCTTGTGGGTGGTTTCGTTATTGCGTGTGCGGTCTACAGCGGGATTTTCGGCAGCAGGTGTGCGTACATCGGTCATCGTTTTTGCCTCGTTATTATTCTTGCTCGGGCTCACGTGTTACGGGCGGTCAGGGAGCGCTCCTCAGCACTCCACCCAGCTCACGGCCAGGCCGCCCCGTGAAGTCTCTTTGTATTTGTCATGCATGTCGGCGCCGGTATCGCGCATGGTGCGGATCACCCGGTCGAGAGAAATGAAGTGTTTGCCGTCGCCGCGCAGGGCCATTTGCGTGGCGTTGATCGCCTTCACCGCAGCGATGGCGTTGCGCTCGATGCACGGCACCTGTACGAGCCCGCCAACCGGGTCGCAGGTCAGACCGAGGTTGTGTTCCAGGCCGATTTCGGCGGCGTTTTCCAGTTGCTCCGGGGTGGCGCCGAGCACATCGGCCAGACCTGCAGCGGCCATCGCACAGGCGGAGCCGACTTCACCCTGGCAGCCGACTTCGGCACCGGAAATCGAAGCGTTTTTCTTGCACAGGATGCCGACCGCTGCCGCGCCCAGAAAGAACGCAACCACGTCGTCGTCCGACGCATCCGGATTGAATTTCATGTAGTAGTGCAGGACGGCCGGGATGATCCCGGCGGCACCGTTGGTCGGCGCGGTCACCATGCGCCCGCCGGCGGCGTTCTCTTCGTTGACGGCGAGGGCGAACAGGTTGACCCACTCCATCGCCGACAGGGTCGAACTGATGACGTTCGGCTTGCCGATTTCCAGCAGGCTGCGGTGCAATTTCGCCGCACGACGCGGCACATTCAGACCGCCGGGCAGGATGCCCTCGTGGCGCAAGCCTTGCTCGACGCATTCGCGCATCACCGACCAGATGTGCAGCAGGCCCTGGCGGATCTCGGCGTCGCTGCGCCAGGCCCGTTCGTTGGCCATCATCAGTTCGGACACCCGCAGGTTGTGCTGCTTGCACAGCGCCAGCAGTTCGACGGCGCTGGAGAATTCGTAAGGCAACTCGACGTCGCCGGCCGGCGCCACACCGGATTCGGCTTCGGCCGCTTCGATGATGAAACCGCCGCCGACCGAGTAGTACGTTTGCTCGAACAGTTCGCCGGATGCACCGGAGGCTGTCAGCGACATGGCGTTGGGGTGGTAGGGCAGGCTCTCGTCCAGCAGCAGGAGATCGTGCTGCCAGTTGAAGGGAACCGAGCGTTTACCGGCGAGGGACAGTTGGCCGGTTTCGCGCAGTTGCTGGATGCGTGGCTCGATGGTCGACGGATCGATGCTGTCCGGCCATTCGCCCATCAAACCCATGACCGTTGCGCGGTCAGTGGCATGGCCGACGCCGGTGGCCGAAAGCGAGCCGTACAAACGGATTTCCACCCGCTGCACATCGTTCAGCAAATGCTGGTCGATCAGGGCTTGGGCGAAGGTCGCGGCGGCGCGCATCGGGCCGACGGTGTGGGAGCTGGACGGGCCGATGCCGACTTTGAATAGATCGAAAACACTGATAGCCATGCTAAACCCTTACAAGCAATGGAGTAGGAATCGCTGCCATTTTTTGTAGGACAAGCGCAATGTCGGCGATACTGCCTACCTCGCTTCGACGTGACTAACGAAACTTCCTAAGTAAGCCTTTAGCAGGACTAAACCATGAGTCGTCAATTGCATGCCCAGACTTACGTCTGGCTGCAGGTGTTTTCCTGTGCCGCGCGGCACCTGTCATTCACCCGTTGTGCCGAAGAACTGCACATCACGCCGGGGGCGGTGAGTCAGCAAATCCGACAGCTGGAAGAGCGGCTGGGATTTCGCCTGTTTCATCGCCGTGCGCGGGGCGTGGAGTTGAGCGCGGAAGGACAGCGACTGGCGATCACGGTCAACGAGGCTTACGGCAGCATCGACGCGGAATTGCGTCGCCTCGATGCGGGGATGATCAGCGGGATTCTGCGGGTGCGCTCGATTCCGTCGTTCCTCAGCAAATGGCTGACCCCGCGCCTGCCACGCCTGCAACAGCGTTATCCGGACATCCAGTTGCGGCTGGTGGCCGAGGACAGCAGCGTGCCGTTGCATGAAGGAGATTTCGACCTGGCCATCGACCTGAACGACGGCAGTTATCCGGGACTGTTATCCACAGCCTTGCTCGATGAGCAGATTTTCCCGGTGTGCGCACCGGGCCTGCTGCGCGGACGGCCGCCGCTGCACGGGCCGGCGGATCTGGTGCATTTCCCGCTGCTGCACGACATCACCGCCTGGCGCGGCAGTTATGAATACGCGGAGTGGGAGTTTTATCTGAATGCCATCGGTTTCGA
Organism: Pseudomonas sp. CH235; assembly: GCF_004368175.1. Lineage (NCBI taxonomy): Bacteria > Pseudomonadati > Pseudomonadota > Gammaproteobacteria > Pseudomonadales > Pseudomonadaceae > Pseudomonas > Pseudomonas sp. CH235. The sequence goes on along the minus strand of NZ_RRZJ01000036.1, from coordinate 15,246 downwards.
GGGCGCCGATGTGCGGCGCGGGCACACGTTCAATCGCAACCACCTGACCATCGAAGCGGCGATTGCCGGCATGGGCGTGGCGATTGCCCGGCGTACGCTGCTCAACGATGAGCTGGAGCGAGGGACATTGATCGTGCCGTTCGGGATTTCGGTGCCCAATCACAAGCGCTACGTATTGCTTTATGCGCCGGGGGCGTTGAGCCATCCGGGTGTGCGGGCGGTGCATGACTGGCTGGTGGAAGAGGCGGGGATTTTTCGCAGCCTGCACCCGTTGGGTGATGGCCAATTGTGAGCAGATTTTTCGGAGGGGCGGGGCGACCCAACTCCCGACCTTACCAGCGCTTTACTCGGTTGTCCGGCTTTTTTTGCGAATGAATATTTATCTTTTTTAAGGGGTTGAAATGTTCGTCCGGCGGGCCGATTGTTGTAATCAAGAGGTCACGAAATCCTGTTCCAGGCCTCTTGCGAGCTAGCTGAAATAAGGGATGAACTATGCAAATCCAAGTCAACAGCGACAACCATATTCAAAGCAGCAAACGACTGGAGGAGTGGGTACGAACCACAATTGAGAGCACGCTCGACCGTTATGAGGAAGACCTGACCCGTGTCGAAGTCCATCTGAGCGACGAGAACGGTGACAAACCAGGTCCTCATGATTTGCGCTGCCAACTGGAAGCGCGGCCAAAAGGCCATCAACCGATTTCCGTCACCCACAAAGCCGATTCGCTGGAACAGGCGATCGATGGTGCAGCCGAAAAACTGGAGCACGCGCTGGAGCACCTGTTTGGCAAACTGCGCGGCAAACCGCGAGCCGCTGTGGTGCCATTCACAAGCAAAGCCAATGACAAGCTGTTGGCGGAAGAGTTTGACGAGAACGAACAGGCAGCGATCAACAGTTGATGCGCTGATTTTCCAAGCCACCCAATGAGAAAGGGCCTGCAATTGCAGGCCCTTTCTGTTTTCAGCAGGGGTCAGAACGCAACGGAAGTCTGCACGTATACCGTGCGTGGCTCACCGACATACTTTCCTTTGTTGTTGTCATCGAACGAGCGGGTGAAGTACTGGGTGTTGAAGATGTTCTTCACCCCCACCGCGACGTTCAGGTCCGACAGTTGCGGGCCGAAGTCATAACCGGCGCGGCTGCTGAATAGCATGTAACCGGGGATCTTGCCGGTGCTGCCGTCGGCGCTTTCTTTGGAGGTGTTGGCGTTGTCGGCGAACTGGTCGCTCTGGAAGCTGCTGTCCAGGTTGAGCTTCCACGGGCCTTCGGTGTAACCGACGCCGATCGTGCCTTTGTGTTTCGACGAGAACGGCACACGATTGCCCTTGTTCGGCCCGTCTTCGCGGATGGTCGCGTCGACATAGGCGTAAGTGGCGTACACGTCGAAACCAGCCAGTGCCGGGCTCAAGTCATCCAGCGCGTAATTGACGCTGGTCTCGATGCCCTGATGGCGGGTTTCGCCACGGGCGATCACCGAATCATTGGTCTGGTTGCTTTCGTACTGGTTGTCGAAGTTGATCAGGAACGCGCCGATCTCCGCTCGCAGCGCGCCGTTGTCGTAACGGGTGCCGACTTCCCAGGTGCGGGCCTTCTCCGGTTTCACTTCGCCGCTGCTCACGCGGTTGGGCATCTGGCTGTATTGCACGCTGCCGAATGAACCCTCGGTGTTGGCGTACAGGTTCCAGCTGTCGGTCAGGTGATACAGCACGTTCAACGCCGGCAGTGCGGTGTTGTAGTCGCCCTTGTATTTGACGTTGGTCAGATTGTTGGTCTGTTGCGACTCGATCATCTCGTAGCGCACGCCCGGGGTGATCGTCCACTTGCCGATGTCGATCCGGTCATCGACGAAGAACGCATTGGCTTCGGTGCCGCCGCGAGTGTCGCGGTCATTGCGGCTGTTGGTGGTCGGGTATTCGTTGCTGCTGATCGGCGTGCGATAGCGCAGTTCGTGGCCGGCTTCGTTGATGTAGCGATAGCCGACGCCGACTTCATGGCTGGTGGCGCCGAGGTCGAAGCCTTGGGCGAAGCGGGTTTCCAGACCGCGCACCCAATACTCGCGCGGCGACAGCGACAGGAACGTGCCCTGATCCAGGTAACCGCTGCGCAGGGTCTTGGTGAAGAAGGTATTGGCGGTGAATTCGCGGCGGTCTTCCTGAGAGCGATAGCCGACATTGAACATCGTGCGACGGCCCCAGAACTGGTCTTTTGGCCGGGTCGACTGATACGGATCGGCATCGTAATCGGCGACATTCAGGCCGCCGGGCATGTCGGCCTTGCCTTCGTAATACTGGGCCATGGCGTTGAAACTGTTGGCCTCGTCGAGTTGGTATTTGCCCTTGAGGATCAGGTCGTCGATTTCTGTATCGCTGTGCTCACGCCAGTCGCCTCCGCGAGTGCCGGAGTACAGCAACGCGCCGCCCAGACCGTTGGCATTGGTGCCGCCGGCCAGCAGGTTGGCGCTGGTCTTGAAGCCGTCATGGCTGGACGATGGACTGGTTTCAGTCTGGAAACCGCCCTTGACGGTCGGCTCGTCCGGAATCGCCCGGGTCACGAAGTTGACCACGCCGCCGACGTTCTGCGGGCCGTAACGCACGGCGCCGCCGCCCCGCACCACGTCCACGGCGTCCATGTTGCCCATGCTGATCGGCGCGAACGACAACTGCGGCTGGCCATAAGGGGCGAAGGGCACCGGAATGCCGTCCATCAACACGGTCGAACGTGCGGCCAGGCGCGGGTTGAGACCGCGAATGCCGAAGTTCAGCGCCATGTCGTGGCTGCCGGTGCCGTTGTTTTCCGGGGCGTTGACGCCGGGAATGCGGTTGAGCACATCGCGGGCCTGGGTCGCGCCCTGGCGTTCGAACTCTTCGCGGCGGATCACGTCACGGGCACCGGGATGTTCGAACACGTTGACCTGCGCCGCCTCGCCCAGCCAGTCGCCGACCACTTTCGAGGTGTCCAGCTCCAGGGCGTTGTCGTTCGACGGCTGCAGGCTGAAGGCATTGCCACCCTCGGCGCGGGCTTGCAGGCCGGTGCCTTCGAGCAGCGCGTTCAGACCTTGTTCCGCTGTGTAGTTGCCTTCCAGACCACGGCTTTGCACACCGCTGGTGACTTGCGAGCCGAACGAGATCAGCACGCCGGCTTCACGGCCGAACTGGTTGAGGGCATTCTCCAGCGACGACGGGGCGATGTGGTAAGCCTTGGTGTCGGCAGCCAGCGCATGGGGAAGGGCGCTGAAGCTCAGGCTGGCGCCGAGGACGAGGTTGCGCAGGGTTCGGGCCAGCGGCGTGAGACGGGTGGGGTGCATGGAGGACGGTCCTGAGAAGGTTGAATCAAGGGGGCTTTCCTTCTCTGTCACGCCAGATCTGAAAAACGGCTCATTTATTTTTACGCTTGATCAAACCTTGGCTTCGACCGTCACCCAATAGCGAGTAAAACGCTTCACTTTCACGGGCAGGCTTATTTCCAGCAGGTCGAGAATCCGCTCGCTGTCGTCCAGTGGATAAGTCCCGGAAATCAGCAGGTCAGCCACTTTCGCATCGCAATGGAGCTGCCCGCGACGGTAGCGACCGAGTTCATCGAGGAAGTCGCCCAGACGCATGTGCGCGGCCACCAGCATGCCGTCGGCCCAGGCGCCGCTGTTGGCGTCCAGCGGTTTTGCCACGCTGACGCCGGTGGTGCTGAAACTCAGTTGTCGGGCGACCGGCAGCAGCATCGGCGCGCGACCTTGTGCGTTCAATTCGACCCGACCTTCAAACAGTGCAATCTGCGTGCGGTCGGCAAACTGCCGTACGTTTATTCGCGCGCCCTGGGTTTTCAGCACGCCTTGGGCGGTTTGCACGTCGAAGGATTGCGTGGCGGTCAGCAGCATCTCGCCTTCGAGCAGACGGATCAAACCATCGCCCCGGACATCCGCCGCGCTGGCGGTGTTGAGTTGCAACTGGCCGTCGGCGCCGAGCGAGATCTTGCGCCGCTGACCAATCGGGCTGCGGTAATCGGCCAGCAGCGATGGCAACGGATTGTGCTCGCGCATGCCCCAGGTGACCGCCGAACCGGCGCCGAGAATCAGCAACAACTTCAGCGCCTGACGACGGCTGCCGGACTTCGGCGCATTCAGTGCGGCGTGGGCCAGTGGCGACGACAACCCGCGCAACCGCGAATTGACCCGCTGAATGTGCTCCCACGCGCGGCGGTGTTCGCTGTGGGCATCGATCCATTGCTGCCAGGCTTGTTGCTGGCGCGGGTTCAACGGGCCTTGCTGCATTTCCAGCAACCAGTGCACCGCCTGTTCGGCGACCTGCGCGGAAAAATCCATCGACGGGTTCACAGGGCGAAGTAGCAGCGCATCGCTGCCTTGTTCAGATGACGTTTGACCGTGGCCACGGAAATGCCCAGTTCGGCGGCGATCTGCGGATAAGTCAGGCCATCGACCTGCGCCAGCAGAAATGCGCGTTTGACGACGCGCGGCAGGCCATCAAGCAACTGATCCAGCTCCATCAGGGTTTGCAGGATGATGGCTTTCTCTTCTTCCGAAGGCGCAACCATTTCCGGTATCTGCGCGAGCGTGTCGAGGTAGGCGCGCTCCAGGTCCTGGCGGCGGTAATGGTTGAACAGCACGCGCTTGGCCAGGGTGGTGAGGAATGCGCGCGGTTCGATAATCACTGGCGGCTCGCGGGCGGTCAGCACCCGGATGAAGGTGTCCTGAGCGAGGTCGGCGGCGCTGTCCGGGCAGCCGAGTTTGCGCCGCAGCCAGCCGGTGAGCCAACTGTGGTGGGCCTGATAGAGCGATTCGACAGGATGGGCGGACGGCAACGGCATCACTCCGGGCGCATGCAGGATGCGTTAGAGAACAAGAATGGTTCGCATTGTAGGGCTGCGGAGGGTGCCCGGCAATCAGACTCTTTTGCGTATGAGAATATTTATCATTAATATTGCTCGCCTGTCGTTCGGCGTCTTGGTCGGACGTTAATCGTTTCAGGGTCGAAACATGAAAGCCAAACTCGCCACACTTCCCCTGTCCTATCGTCTGGCCGTCACTTCGCGGGTGCTCGCGGCGGTGTTCGGCGGCTATCTGGTCGCGGCATTGGCCAGCGTGACGCTGACGTTGTGGCTGCCGCTGAATCGCGCCGAGGCGGTGGTGACCGGCATGACCGTTTCGTTCCTGGTCTATCTGGTGGCGGTGCTCTGGTGTTTCGCCTGTCGCACGGCGTGGTCGGCGTGGGTCGGTCTGCTGGTGCCGAGCGTGATCCTGGCCACCGTTTCCGGCGCTGCGCGCGGTCTGGGTCTGGCATGAAAGAGGGTTTTCGACAAGCGATGGCCTGGCTGCACACCTGGACCGGGCTGATTTTCGGCTGGCTGTTGTTTGCGATTTTCCTCACCGGAACCCTGGCCTATTTCAAGGACGAAACCACTCACTGGATGCAGCCGGAAATCACCGCCCATCCATTGGATGCCGAGAAAAGCCTGACGCTGGCCCAGCACTATCTGCAACAAAACGCCCCCGACGCTTCGCGCTGGATCATTGGCCTGCCCGACGCCCGCGATCCCGGTCTGAGCGTGGGCTGGCAGCAGACGCCAGCCAAGCCCGGCGAACGCGGCGCATTCACCCGCAAGACGCTCGACGCGCAGACCGGTGTCGAAGTGCAGGCCCGGGAAAGCATGGGCGGCGAGTTTTTCTACCGCTTCCACTTCCAGCTGCAAATGCCTTATCCGTGGGGCCGCTGGCTCTCGACCATCGCCGCGATGGTGATGTTTGTCGCGCTGATCACCGGGATCATCACCCACAAGAAAATCTTCAAGGACTTCTTCACCTTCCGCCCGCGCAAGGGCCAGCGTTCGTGGCTCGACGGGCACAACGCGGTGGGTGTGCTGGTGTTGCCGTTTCATCTGATGATCACCTACAGCAGTCTGGTGATCTTCATGTCGATGGTGATGCCGGCGAGCATTCTGGCTTCGTACGGCAACAACGTTCGAGCGTTTTACGACGAGGTTTTTCCCGAATCCAGCATTCCCGAACGGGCCAATCAACCGGCGACACTGGCACCGCTGGCGCCCCTGTTGCTGGCGGCCAGCGAGCAATGGTCGGGTGGACATGTCGGGCGTATCAGCGTGAACAATCCGGGCGATGCCAATGCCTCGGTGGTGATATCCCGCGCGGGCTCCGACCGTGTGGTAAATGTTTCCGGCAGCGCCGTGACCTTCAGCGGGGTCAGCGGAGAAGTCATTGGCACAACGCCCGATCAGCCAATGGCGATGGCGGTTGCCGGCAGTTTCTACGGTTTGCACATGGGCCACTTTGCCGGGCCGGTGCTGCGTTGGCTGTATTTCATCTGCGGTCTGGCGGGCACGGCGATGATTGGCACCGGGCTGGTGATCTGGCTCGGCAAGCGTCAGCTCAAACACGCCAGGACCGGTGTGATGCCCTTCGAGTTGCGGCTGGTGCAAGTGCTGAACATTGCCAGCATGGCCGGACTGGTGGTGGCGGTCGCCGTGTTCTTCTGGGCCAATCGTGTGCTGCCGGTGAGTCTGGCCGGGCGTGCCGATTGGGAAGTGAACGCGTTTTTCATCGCCTGGGGCTTGAGCGTGGTGCACGCGATGTTGCGGCCGGGGCGCAAGGCCTGGGTCGAACAGCTGTCGCTGGGGGCTGCACTGTTTATCGCGGTTCCGCTTCTTAACGGTTTGACCTCCCCGTATCACCTCGGCGTGACAGTGCCTGAAGGCGACTGGGTTTTGGCCGGTTTCGACCTGACGTGTCTGGGCGGCGGCCTCTTTCTCGCCTGGGCCGCCCGGAAAATGCAGCGCGCCGGACACACCGTCAGCGTGCAAAAGCCAGCCCGCCAAAACGCCCGGTCGCTCACCGTTGAGCAGGGGGCGAACTGAATGCTGCTGGCGCTGTTGCTCTGTTATTGCGCATTCACGGCGCTGTGCCTGGCGATGCCTCGGCATCATGAAGAACTGCTGGGCCACAAACCTTCGACTCGCCGTCGGCAAGGTTTGAAACTCGCAGGCTGGCTGTTGCTGGGGCTGTCGCTGTGGGCGGCGGTTGCCATGAAGGGCTGGAGTTTTGGTCTGGTCGACTGGTGCGCGGTGTTGATGCTCAGTGCGCTGACGTTGGTGCTGTTGTTGCCCTATCGCCCACGCCTGGCCTTGACCATGGCCGGACTGAGCCTGCTCGCCAGCCCGGTCGCTGCATGGGCCTTGAACTGACATGCTGATCGGCCATCCTCCCGAGCACCGCGACGACGAACCCCACGGCGCCCGTGCGCATTTTCTTCAGGTGTTCCTGTCCCAGCGTTCGCAGATGGAAGCGCTGGTGAGCCGGCGCGTCGGTTGCCGGGCGACGGCGGCGGATCTGGTGCAGGATCTGTTTCTGCGTTTCTGGCGTCGGCCGCTGGTGCAGGTCGAAGAACTCAGCACTTATCTGTTGCGTTGCGCCGGCAATATCGCCATCGATCATTTGCGCAGCGAAGGCGCGCGGGTGCGGGTCAACGAAGGCTGGCAACCGGACGAGCCGGACAGCAGCGCCAGCGAACCGCAGGCGGCGCTCGAAGCGGGCAACGATTTGCGCCACGTCGAAGCGGCGTTGCGCGCGCTGCCCGAGCGCACGCGGCAGATCTTTTTGCTCAATCGCATCCACGGGCGCAAGTACGCCGAGATCGCCAAAGCCATGGGCCTGTCCCAAAGCGCCGTGGAAAAACATATGATGCGCGCCCTCGAGGCCTGCAAGGCCAGCCTGCGCGAACCCGCGCCACGCCTGCCAGGGAAAGCACCGTGAATCACACCGACCGCGTCATCCCGACGCCCGCTCAGGAGCAGGCCGCTTTCGCCTGGCTGAGCCTGCTGCATGACCGCCCGAGCACCGGTGATCAACTGACGTTCAGTCAATGGCTGCACGCTGACCCGGCCCACGCCGAGGCCTATGCCCAGGCGCAAGTGGTGTGGGAATTGAGCGAAGGGCCGGCGCGCACTCTGGCCGATGAAGACGCGCTGGCGTTGCAGGGGTTGCTCGATGCGATGGACCGGCCGCGTCGTCCGCAGGTCCGGCGTTGGGCCGGCGCGCTGGCGATGGCGGCCTGTCTGCTGCTGATGATCAGCCTCGGCAGCGGTTGGCAGCCGCAGCGCTGGATCGAAGATCTGGGCGCTGATTACGTGTCGGCACCGGGCGAGATCCGCACCGTGACCCTGGCCGATCAATCACAGGTGACGCTGGACGCCGACAGCGCCATCGCCGTGGATTTCAGTCACGGCGAGCGGCATGTGCAATTGCGCCGAGGGGCCGGATTCTTCAGCGTGACTCACACGGGTGATCCCTTTGTGGTCGAGGCCGAGAAAGGCCAGGCGCGAGTGTTGGGCACGCAGTTCGAAGTGCGCCTGCAACCCCATGGCGCACAAGTCACGGTGCTGTCAGGGCGCGTTGGCGTGACGGCGGCGCGTGATGCCGAGCAGCAGATTCTCACCGCCGGCCAGCAAGTGGCCTACGGCGCAGGTACTGCGGAAAAACTGCATGCAGTGGACAGCGAAGCGCAACTGGCCTGGCGCCAGGGCTGGCTGACTTACTACAAGTCGACACTGGCCGATGTGGTGCAGGATCTGCGGCGTTATTACTCCGGACGGATCGTGTTGCTCAACGACGAACTGGGTGCGCGCAAGGTCAGCGGCAGCTTTCCGAGCAAGGATCCGCAAGCGGTGCTGAACTCGCTGCAAGGGGTGTTGGGATTCGAGCAGCATCAGGTGTTGGGCAAGCTGATCATCCTGCGCTGAAAATATTTTCAACTTTGTGGTGAGGTAAACCCGGACGCCATCCGTGTAGTGACTGAAACTGCGAGTCATTCGCATCCGTTGCGGTTCTACACAGGTCATGAGCAATGAAGTCCAGGGCAAAATCGGGTTCGGTCAAACAGTGGTTGGGCGTTTCGGCCTTGAGTTTTTCGGCATTGGCCCTGTTGCCGGTGAGCGTGGCGCTGGCCGCTGAATCCGTCAGCAGTCAGCCACAAAAGCAATTCAGTTTTTCCCTGGCCGCCAAGCCGTTGCCTCAGGCCCTGAGCGACTTCAGCCGCGTCACCGGGCAGAGCGTGGTTTACACCGATGAAGCCCCGTATGGCCTCACCGCTCCAGCGATCAACGGCCAGATGAGTGCCGAACAGGCGCTGCAACGTCTGCTCACCGGCTCCGGCCTGACCTTCCGCCGCACCGACAGCCATACCCTGGCGCTCGAACCGCAACCGACCGCAGGCGCGTTGAACCTCGGCGCGACGAACATCACCTCGGTCATCGATCAACCGATGAGTTACCAGCCACCGGAAACCAGTTCGGTGATGCGCTCTTCCGCTTCGCTTCAGGAAATCCCCCAGACGGTCAACGTGATTGCGGCCCAGGTCATTCGTGATCAGGCACCGCGCAATCTCGATGATGCACTGGCCAACGTCAGCGGCATCACCCAGGGCAACACCTTGGGCAGCACCCAGGATTCGGTGATGACCCGCGGTTTCGGCGACAACCGCAACGGCTCGATCATGCGCGACGGCATGCCGCTGGTGCAGGGCCGTGGCATGAACGCCACCGTGGATCGCGTCGAAGTGCTCAAGGGCCCGGCCTCGCTGCTCTACGGGATTCAGGACCCGGGCGGCGTGGTCAACATGGTCAGCAAGAAGCCTGAACTGACCCAGTACAACGCGCTGACCCTGCGCGGCTCGACCTACGGCGACGGCAAGAATGGCAGCGGCGGTTCCTTCGACAGCACCGGTGCGCTGGGGGATTCCGGCCTCGCGTATCGCATGGTGCTGGACCACGAAGACGAGGATTACTGGCGCAATTTCGGCACCCACCGTGAAACCCTGATCGCGCCGTCGCTGGCCTGGTACGGTGAGCGCACCAAGCTGTTGTTCGCTTACGAGCACCGTGAATTCCTGACCCCATTCGATCGTGGAACCCTGATCGATCCGCGCACCAACCATCCGCTGGACATCTCGCGCAACGAGCGTCTCGACGAGAAATTCAACGACATGGAAGGCCGCTCGGACCTCTATCACTTCGAGGCCGACCACGAACTCAACGACGACTGGAAAGCCCATTTCGGCTACAGCTGGAACCGCGAAACCTACGACGCCAGCCAGGTCCGCGTAACCGCGATCGACACCAAAAAAGGCACCCTGACCCGCAGCATGGACGGCACGCACGGCGCGATCAGCACCGACCGCTTCACCACCGCCAGCCTCGAAGGCAAGGTCAACGTGCTGGGCATGCAGCATGACCTGGTGTTCGGCGTCGACGACGAGTACCGCAAGATCTACCGCGCCGACCTGATCCGCCAGAAAAGCCTGAGCACCTTCAGTTACGTCAACCCGGTCTACGGCCGCGAAGTTGAAGGCACCACCGTCAGCCCGGCGGACAGTGCGCAGACCGACGAACTGCGCAGCGATTCGGTGTTCCTGCAGGACTCGATCCACCTCAACGACCAGTGGATTCTGGTGGCCGGCGGGCGTTTCCAGGAATACGACCAGTACGCCGGCAAAGGCGTGCCGTTCAAGGCCAACACCGACAGCAACGGCCAGAAGTGGGTGCCGCGCGCAGGTCTGGTGTATCGCTACACCGACGCATTGTCGTTCTACGGCAGCTACACCGAATCGTTCAAACCCAACTCGACCATCGCGCCGCTCAGTGGCAGCAGCACCGTGCTCGACGGCAGCATCGCGCCGGAAGAAGCCAAGTCCTGGGAGTTGGGCGCACGTCTCGACATACCGGGTCGCATCACCGGCAACATCGCCCTGTTCGACATCAAGAAACGCAACGTGCTGGTGGCCAATTCCGAAGGGCCGACGACGATTTACAGCGCCGCCGGCGAAGTGCGTTCCCGGGGCCTGGAAGTAGACCTGACCGGTCAGCTCAGCGACCGCTGGAGCATGATCGGCAGCTACGCCTATACCGACGCCGAGGTTACGGAAGATCCGGACTACAAAGGCAACAGGCTGCAGAACGTGGCGAAAAATACCGGCTCGCTGTCGGCGGTCTACGACTTCGGCAGTGTGATCGGTGGTGATCAACTTCGGGTCGGCGCCGGCGCGCGCTATGTCGGTGAACGAGCGGGTAACGCGGTCAACGATTTCGATCTGCCGAGCTACACCGTGGCCGATGCGTTCGCCACTTACGACACCAAAGTCGAAGGGCAGAAGGTCAAGTTTCAACTCAACGTGAAGAACCTGTTCGATCGTACCTACTACACCTCGGCGGCGAGCCGTTTCTTCGTGTCGATGGGCGATTCGCGGCAGATTTCGTTGTCGAGCACGCTGGAGTTCTGATCAGCGCAAAAACGCCTGGCGATAATCGCCGGGCGTTCCACCCAGCACCTGGCGAAAGCGGTTGGTGAAGTGGCTGGCACTGGCAAATCCGCACGCCAGGGCAATCTCCCCCAGCGGCAACGCCGTGCCCCGCAACAACTCCCGCGCCCGACTCAAACGCCGCGCCAGCACATACTGATGTGGCGGCAGTCCGAAGCTCACCCGGAACATCCGCGCGAAGTGGTATTCCGACAACGCACACAACCCCGCCAGTTGCCCGAGGCTGATCGGCTCGGCCAGTTGGCTGTCGATGAACTCCACCAGTTGCCGACGTTGATGCGACGCCAGCCCGCCCTTGAGACGCAAGCCGTGGCGTACGCCGACCTGGCTCAACAAGGTTTGGCTGATCAGTTCGTGGGCCAGGCTGCTGGTCAGCAGACGCTCGCCAGGCTCGTTCCAATTGAGAGTGAGTAACTGGCGAAACCGTCGGGCCTGTTGCGGATCTTCCAGAAAAGTCTGTTCGCGCAGCTGCATTTCCCGGGGCTCGCGATCCAGCAGCGTGACGCAACCCAAGGCAAATTGTTCGGCGCTGAAATACAGGTGGGCCAGGCGAATGTCGCCATTGATCACCCACCCCGACTCGTGGTCGGCTGGCAGGATGCACAACTTGTCCGGACTGCCTTTGTTTCCGGGGGCGCCACGGCGGAACGTGCCGGTGCCGCCAGCGATGTAGCAGGAGAGCGTGTGATGGCTCGGCGCGTCATAGTCGCGGGCGTCGTGGTGGTTGGTCCACAAGGCTGCGGACAGGCCGTCCCCCAGCTCGGCGCTGCGCACAAGGCATGCGTTGGGCGAGCTGTTCAAGGCTTGAAAGACTTGCAGGGTATCGATGGCGGCCATGGTCGGTTCTCTTCAACGCCTTGCATCCTACTCCGTAGATGTTGCGCTGCCAGCCTGCACGCCGACAAAAGCGCAAGTTTATGCAAGCGAGGGGTGAAGGCGCAGGCGGACACTGAAACCCAATCGAGGAGTGTCTGCCATGAACCTGTCGTTGTATTTGTTAACTGTGCTGATCTGGGGCACCACCTGGATTGCCCTTAAATGGCAACTGGGCGTGGTGGCGATTCCGGTGTCGATCGTCTATCGCTTCGGTCTCGCGGCGCTGGTGTTGTTCGCGCTGTTGCTGCTCAGCCGTCGCCTGCAACCGATGAATCGGCGCGGGCATCTGATCTGTGTCGCGCAGGGCTTGTGCCTGTTCTGTGTCAATTTCATGTGCTTCCTGACCGCCAGCCAATGGATTCCCAGCGGTCTGGTGGCGGTGGTGTTTTCTACCGCAACGTTGTGGAACGCGCTGAATGCACGGGTGTTCTTCGGCCAGCGGATCGCGCGCAATGTATTGATGGGCGGGGCGCTGGGGCTAACTGGCCTGGGCCTGTTGTTCTGGCCGGAGCTGGCCGGGCATCACGCCAGTCCGCAAACCTTGCTCGGTCTTGGCCTGGCGCTCTGCGGCACGCTGTGTTTCTCGGCGGGCAACATGCTCTCGAGCCTGCAACAGAAGGCCGGCCTCAAGCCGCTGACGACCAATGCCTGGGGCATGGCCTACGGCGCGGCGATGCTCTCGGTGTGGTGTCTGGTCAAAGGCATTCCGTTCGAGATGGAATGGACGTCGCGCTACATCGGCGCGCTGCTGTACCTGGTGATACCGGGTTCGGTGATCGGTTTCACGGCGTACCTGACGCTGGTCGGTCGCATGGGGCCGGAGCGCGCCGCCTATTGCACGGTGCTGTTCCCGGTGGTGGCTTTGAACGTTTCGGCCTTTGCCGAAGGCTATCAATGGACGGCACCCGCATTGGCGGGGCTGGTATTGGTGATGCTGGGGAATGTGCTGGTGTTTCGTAAACCCGCAGTTGCAGTTGTTTCCACGCATGGAAAGTTGGCCTGAGATCGATTTGGCTTTGAGCGCTGTCTATTCAGCGCTCGTTTTTCAATGTTATGAAAATCAGTACAGGCAATATGAAGTCGACAATATGTCGTGCCCAGTCTTTCGCATTCCATACTTGTGAAGTGTCCATGTCGAACCATTCAACACCGATGGTTTGCAGGCAAACGTAATAGGTGAAGATTGCGATCAGCAAGCCAATGATCGAGAACCTTTTTGCCTCGTGAAATACAGCCGCAGATTCATTGACTTTGCGATAGAGATAATAAGTGCCGAGCAGGCAATAGGCGGTGTAGATCGCTTCCGTCGTGATGATGAACCAATAGATCCGATGGTGCATCATGGGCGATTCAATCGCCCTGTAACGTATGTTCTCGTTGATTTGAGTGGTATCCATACTCAGGATGTGTCCGACGTACACATAGTTTGCCGAATAGTCGGTCAGGTTTCCGTACATCACCAATAGTCCAAAAAAACTGATGTAGGCCATCAGGCAGACTTTGCTGTAACGGATTAATTGATCGGTATTGGAAATTCTCAAGGTGGCTATTCTCTGGAGTGTTTATCGTTATATTTGATAAGTCCGGAAATTTTATAGCGCGATAGTTTATTTTGTTGGTGTGTTGATTTTCAAAGTATGTATTGGCTGTAAGTTGTGCGGGCAAGTACTTTGCAATACTTGCCCGATTTATTTATCCGCGCCAGACCTGCGGGTTCACCAGATCCTGCGGACGCTCGCCGAGCAGGGCACTGCGCAGGTTGGCCAGGGCACGATTGGCCATGGCTTCGCGGGTTTCGTGGGTGGCCGAACCGATGTGCGGCAAGGTCACGGCGTTTTTCATCTGGAACAGCGGTGACTCGGCCAGCGGTTCCTTCTCGTAGACGTCCAGACCGGCACCGCGAATCCGGTTGTTCTGCAATGCCTCGATCAATGCCGGCTCGTTGACCACCGGGCCGCGGGAGATGTTCACCAGAATCGCATCCGGCTTCATCAGCGCCAGTTCGCGATGGCTGATCAGGTGGCGGGTCTTGTCGCTTAGCGGCATCACCAGGCAAACGAAGTCGGCCTCGGCCAGCAGTTGGTCAAGACTGCGGAACTGTGCGCCGAGTTGCTGTTCGAGTTCGGTCTTGCGGCTGTTGCCGCTGTAGAGGATCGGCATGTTGAAGCCGAAGCGGCCGCGACGGGCGACGGCAGCGCCGATGTTGCCCATGCCGACGATGCCCAGGGTCTTGCCGTGCACGTCGCAACCGAACAGCGGTGCGCCGACGCTGGCCTGCCATTGGCCGGCCTTGGTCCAGGCGTCGAGTTCGGCGACGCGGCGGGCGCTGCTCATGATCAGGGCGAAGGCCAGGTCGGCGGTGCTTTCGGTGAGCACGTCCGGGGTGTTGGTAAGCATGATCCCGCGTTCGTTGAAATAGGCGAGGTCGTAGTTGTCGTAGCCGACGGAGACGCTGGAGACCACTTCGAGTCTGGCGGCGGTTTCCAGTTGGGCCTTGCCGAGTTTGCGACCGACGCCGATCAGGCCGTGGGCGTGGGGCAGGGCTTCGTTGAACTGGGCGTTGATGTCGCCGTTTTTCGGGTTGGGGACGATGACGTCGAACTCCTGTTGCAGGCGTTCGATCATGGGGGGGGTGATGCGGCTGAAGGCCAGGACTGTTTTTTTCATTGGCATTGGGCTCGGGCTTGGCGGCTGGTGTGATGCCAAGCAAGCTAACATTTCTGTTTTGGGTTGTCTTGGCGGCCTTTGGGCCGACCAGGTTCTTGGGGTTTTGGGTGAATATCCGTTGCTGCGGTAACGGCTTCTTAGGGTTTCGCCCTTACGGCGAGTCACTTTTTTCAAACGCCAAAAAAGTAACCAAAAACGCTGGGCCCCGGCGTTCGGCACCTCGCTTTGGCTCGGTGTTCCTTCGTTCCGGGATTCATCCGGGGGCATCGCCTACGGTTTGCTTCGCTGCACCTCCTCTCGATGCATGCGGCTTCGCCGCACGGTCGCTGCGCTCCCACCCCCGGATAAATCCCTCCACTCAGCCTTCCGATG
>NZ_RRZJ01000035.1:0-61807 GCF_004368175.1 Pseudomonas sp. CH235 | reverse complement strand
CCTTTGCAACTTCTGGTTAGGCAGGCTTGAGCGCGGTGCCAACCGCGTATCAAGCCTGTAAAAGGTGTAAACGATGTCCCCGGTCTAATGTGTAAAGGATGTACCGGTCTCTACAGTGAGGGGGTAGCGATCTTCAGCCGTGCGGCAATGCCAACGGTGGCGCAAAATCAAACGGCGCCAACGCAAACCCGTTCTCATCCACCTGTAACGCCCAACCCTGACGATCCCAATCCCCCAGCACAATCCGCTTCGCCGCCTGATCGCCGATCTGCAACTTGTGGATCGCCGGGCGATGGGTGTGCCCGTGAACCAGGGTTTTCACCCCGTATTCCTGCATGATCCGCGGAATTTCCTCCGGCGTGACATCGACGATGTCATTGGCCTTCATCCGCGTCTGCGCCCGGCTTTCGCTGCGCAGCTTGCGCGCGAGCTTGTGCCGGGTGCGCAAGGGCAGGTTGCGCAGGATGAACAGGCTGAGCGGGTTGCGCAGGTAGCGGCGCAGCTTCATATAGGCTTCGTCGCGGGTGCACAGGCTGTCGCCGTGCATCAGCAGCACTGGTTCGCCGTAAAACTGCACGACACTCGGGTCCTTCAACAGCGTGCAGCCGGCCTGCTTGCAGAAGGCCTTGCCGAGCATGAAGTCGCGATTGCCGTGCATCAGAAAAATGGCCGTGCCGCTGTCGCTGAGTTCGCGCAGGGCCTGGCAGATGGAACGCTGGAAGGGGGTCATGGCGTCGTCGCCAATCCACGCTTCGAAGAAGTCGCCCAGAATGTACAGCGCACTCGCCGAGCGGGCGCGTCCGGCGAGCAAATCCAGAAACGCCCGGGTAATGTCCGGGCGCTCCTCTTCCAGATGCAAGTCTGAAATCAGCAATATCACGCTTCGATGATCTCGGCTTTCTCGATGATCACGTCGTCTGCTGGTACGTCCTGGTGGCCTGCCTTGGACGTGGTGGAAACGCCTTCGATCTTGTCGACAACGTCGGTGCCCGCAACCACTTTACCGAACACGGCATAACCCCAGCCCTGAGCAGTCTTGGAGGTGTGATTCAGGAAGCTGTTGTCGGTGGCGTTGATGAAGAACTGAGCCGAGGCCGAATGCGGATCCATGGTGCGAGCCATGGCCAGGGTGTACTTCTCGTTCTTCAGGCCGTTGTCGGCTTCGTTCTGGATGCTCGGGCTCTTGTCTTTCTTTTCTTTCATGCCTGGCTCGAAACCGCCGCCCTGGATCATGAAACCTTTGATGACGCGGTGGAACACGACGTTCTCGTAGTGACCCTTTTTCACGTACTCGATGAAGTTGGCCACGGTGATCGGGGCTTTTTCAGCGTTCAGTTCGATGACGATATCACCGAAGTTGGTGGTCAGTTTTACTTGAGTCATGATCGCTACTCTTTATAAGGAATTCGTGGGTATTGGGACATTTACGCCCTTTACCGGTTCAGCCCGTGAGGGCCAAGGTGCGCAGTTTAGCGTGACAGGCGCGAATTTCGAGGCTGTTTTTCCAAATCCCTGCGATTAAATGCACTCCTTTATAGGGCCTGCTCTGTCAGCCCCTTGACAGCATCGGCTATGATAGCGGCTTTGTTTTGTCTGGCCCCCTCTGCGGCCGCGCACATGTAAGTCAAGGATCCTATGAGCAAGCCCACTGTCGACCCTACCTCGAATGCCAAGTCCGGCCCTGCCGTGCCGGTCAATTTCCTGCGGCCGATCATCCAGGCAGACCTGGACTCGGGCAAGCACACGCAGATCGTCACCCGTTTCCCGCCTGAGCCCAACGGCTACCTGCACATCGGCCACGCCAAGTCGATCTGTGTGAACTTCGGCCTGGCCCAGGAGTTCGGCGGCGTCACTCACCTGCGTTTCGACGACACCAACCCGGCCAAGGAAGACCAGGAATACATCGACGCGATCGAAAGCGACGTCAAATGGCTGGGCTTCGAATGGTCCGGCGAAGTGCGCTACGCCTCGCAATACTTCGACCAGTTGCACGACTGGGCCGTCGAGCTGATCAAGGCCGGCAAGGCCTACGTCGACGACCTGACGCCCGAGCAAGCCAAGGAATACCGCGGCAGCCTGACCGAGCCTGGCAAGAACAGCCCGTTCCGCGACCGTTCGGTGGAAGAGAACCTGGACTGGTTCGCCCGCATGCGCGCCGGTGAGTTCCCGGACGGTGCCCGCGTGCTGCGCGCCAAGATCGACATGGCCTCGCCGAACATGAACCTGCGCGACCCGATCATGTACCGCATCCGCCACGCCCATCACCATCAGACCGGTGACAAGTGGTGCATCTACCCGAACTACGACTTCACCCACGGTCAGTCGGACGCCATCGAAGGCATCACCCACTCGATCTGCACCCTGGAGTTCGAAAGCCATCGTCCGCTGTACGAGTGGTTCCTCGACGCACTGCCAGTGCCGGCGCACCCGCGTCAGTACGAGTTCAGCCGTCTGAACCTCAACTACACCATCACCAGCAAGCGCAAGCTCAAGCAACTGGTTGACGAGAAACACGTCAACGGCTGGGACGATCCGCGCATGTCCACGCTGTCGGGCTTCCGCCGCCGTGGCTACACCCCGGCCTCGATCCGCAATTTCTGCGAGATGATCGGCACCAACCGTTCCGACGGCGTGGTCGACTTCGGCATGCTCGAGTTCAGCATCCGTCAGGACCTGGATGCGAACGCCCCGCGCGCCATGTGCGTGCTGCGTCCGTTGAAAGTCGTGATCACCAACTACCCGGAAGATCAGGTCGAGAACCTCGAACTGCCGCGTCATCCGCAGAAAGAAGAACTCGGCGTGCGCAAGCTGCCGTTCGCCCGTGAAATCTACATCGACCGCGATGACTTCATGGAAGAGCCGCCAAAGGGCTACAAGCGCCTGGAGCCGAACGGCGAAGTGCGTCTGCGCGGCAGCTACGTGATCCGTGCCGACGAAGCGATCAAGGACGCCGACGGCAACATCGTCGAGCTGCGTTGCTCGTACGATCCGGACACCCTGGGCAAGAACCCTGAAGGCCGCAAGGTCAAGGGCGTGATCCACTGGGTGCCGGCCGCTGCCAGCATCGAGTGCGAAGTGCGTCTGTACGATCGCCTGTTCCGTTCTCCGAACCCGGAGAAGGCCGAAGACAGCGCGAGTTTCCTGGACAACATCAACCCTGACTCACTGCAAGTGCTGACCGGTTGTCGTGCCGAGCCTTCGCTGGGCAATGCACAGCCGGAAGACCGTTTCCAGTTCGAGCGCGAAGGTTACTTCGTCGCGGATATCAAGGACTCGAAACCAGGTCAGCCGGTATTCAACCGTACCGTGACCCTGCGCGATTCGTGGGGCCAGTGATCAAGTCTTAAGGAAACACCGTGCTTACGATCTACAACACGCTCACCAAGAGCAAAGAAGTCTTCAAGCCGCTGGATGGCAACAAGGTGCGCATGTATGTCTGCGGGATGACCGTGTACGACTACTGCCACCTGGGCCACGGCCGCAGCATGGTCGCGTTCGACCTGGTGACCCGCTGGTTGCGGTTCAGCGGTTATGACCTGACCTACGTGCGCAACATCACCGACATCGACGACAAGATCATCAACCGGGCCAACGAGAACGGCGAGTCGTTCGAAGCGTTGACCGAGCGCATGATCGCCGCGATGCACGAAGACGAAGCGCGCCTGAACATCAAGAAGCCGGACATGGAGCCGCGCGCCACGGATCACATCCCTGGCATGCACGCGATGATCCAGACCCTGATCGACAAGGGTTACGCCTACGCCCCGGGCAATGGCGACGTGTACTACCGCGTCGGCAAGTTCATGGGCTACGGCAAGCTCTCGCGCAAGAAGATCGAAGACCTGCGCATCGGTGCGCGGATCGAGGTCGACGAAGCGAAGGAAGATCCGCTGGACTTCGTGCTGTGGAAAGGCGTCAAACCGGGCGAGCCGAGCTGGGAATCGCCGTGGGGCGCAGGGCGTCCGGGCTGGCACATCGAGTGCTCGGTGATGTCCACCTGCTGCCTGGGTGAAACGTTCGACATTCATGGCGGCGGCAGCGATCTCGAGTTCCCGCACCACGAAAACGAAATCGCCCAGAGCGAAGCGGCCACCGGCAAGACCTACGCCAACGCGTGGATGCATTGCGGCATGATCCGGATCAATGGCGAGAAGATGTCCAAGTCCTTGAACAACTTCTTCACCATTCGCGACGTGCTCGACAAGTACCACCCGGAAGTCGTGCGTTACCTGCTGGTGTCGAGCCACTACCGCAGCGCGATCAACTACTCGGAAGACAACCTCAAGGACGCCAAGGGCGCACTGGAGCGTTTCTACCACGCGTTGAAAGGCCTGCCGAACGTGGCGCCGGCGGGCGGCGAAGCGTTCGTCGAGCGTTTCACCACGGTGATGAACGACGACTTCGGCACGCCGGAAGCCTGCGCGGTGCTGTTCGAGATGGTGCGTGAGATCAACCGTCTGCGCGAGAGCGATCTCGATGCAGCGGCCGGTCTGGCAGCGCGCCTGAAAGAACTGGCCAGCGTGCTGGGTGTGTTGCAGCTCGAAGCCGATGACTTCCTGCAGGCCGGCGCCGAAGGGCGTGTCGATGCAGCTGAAGTCGAGGCGCTGATCGCTGCGCGTCTGGCGGCACGTGCCGGCAAGGACTGGGCCGAATCCGACCGCATCCGCGACCAGCTCACCGCCATGGGCGTGGTGCTGGAAGACGGCAAGGGCGGCACGACCTGGCGTCTGGCTGACTGATTGCTGCGCCTGCTACAAACAAAACCCGCCTTGTGCGGGTTTTTGTTTGGCTGCGAGAAGAGCCCCTCACCCTAACCCTCTCCCAGAGGGAGAGGGGACTGAATGGGGGATATTCAAGAAATACGCCGACCTGAAAGGTTTTCTCCGAATCCATAATCGACGCAATCTCTCAGGTCGATGTAGAACGCCAGACACCTCGGTCGGCTCCCTCTCCCTCCGGGCGGTCCGACGTTTCGGGAGGGCTGGGGTGAGGGATTGCTTTTGACGTTCGCGTAGGTCTTGATGTCGGCAACGCGCTCAGCCGGATGCTGAGCGGCGACGATTCGGAATGAAGACATCATGGCAAACCACTATCGCGAACTCCTGACAACCCCCGGCGCCACCGGGCTGATCCTCGCGAGCTCCATCGCCCGACTGCCCCAGGCAATGATCGGCATCGGCATCATCACCATGCTGGTGCAGCAGACCGACGTTTACTGGCTGGCCGGCGCAGTCGCCGGCACGTTTACCCTGGCCAATGCGCTGCTCGGCCCGCGCATCTCGAAACAGGTTGATCAGTATGGCCAGAGTCGCGTGCTGCCCGTCGTCACGGTGTTCAGCATCGTCATGCTGCTGGCGCTGATTGTTGCCGTTCACCTGAAGGCGCCCGCCGCGTTGTTTTTTGTGCTGGCGGCTCTGGCGGGGACGATGCCGAGCATGCCGTCCATGATCCGCGCACGCTGGACGCAGCTGTTTCGTGGCAAGCCGCAACTGCACACCGCGTTCTCGCTGGACACGGTCCTCACCGAACTGGCTTACATCATCGGCCCGCCACTGGCGATCGGTTTGAGTGTGAGTTTCTTCGCGGAAGCCGGGCCGCTGGTGGCGGTGGGGCTGCTGGCCGTCGGCGTGACGGCGTTTCTCATGCAGCGGCAGACCGAACCGAAAGTGGTGGCCAGCAACCGGAAAAACAGTGGTTCAACCCTGCTGATTCCCGGCGTTCGCACCATTGTCCTGGCGCTGCTGGCGATGGGGGCCATTGGCGGGTCGATCGATGTCGCCGTTGTGGCCTTTGCCAATGCGCAAGGCTGGCCATCGGCTGCCACCTTCATTCTTGCCGCCTATGCATTCGGCTCGCTGGTGGCGGGTCTGACCTTCGGCGCGTTGCGGGTTTCGCTGGCGATTGAAAAACAGTTCTTTATCGGGATCCTGGTCACGGCAGTCACCGGCGTATTGCCGGTGTTCTCACCGGACGTTTATGTCCTGTCCGCGATGCTGTTTATCGCCGGCATCTCGTTCGCGCCGACCATGGTTGTAGTCATGAAGCTGGGGACGATCATCATCCCGGCAGCGAGGATGACCGAAGGCCTGACATGGATGACCACCGGAATCAGCATCGGCGTGGCGCTCGGCGGCATGCTGGCGGGGCTGGTAATTGATGCCTGGGTCGCACGGGCAGGGTTCGGCGTTGCGATAGCCGCAGGTCTGATGATGATGGTTGTGGTGTTGATGGGCCTGCGGACGTTGGCGGCCGCATCGGCTGCACCTGTTGAGCCAGCCTTTTCACCCTCACCCTAGCCCTCTCCCCCAGGAGAGGGGACTGATTGGGGGATGTTCGAGAGGTACACCGACTTGAACGATTGGCGTCGAATCCATAATCGACTGGTTGTTTCAGGTCGATGTAAAACGCAAGACACCTCGGTCGGCTCCCTCTCCTGGGGGGAGAGGGCTGGGGTGAGGGGGAAGGGGGTTACTCAACCTTCGATCTGTCGCAATCGCTTGTACAGCGTATTGCGGCTCACCCCCAACCGTCGCGCCAGATGGGAAATATTCCCCCCGGCCAGTTGCAGCTCTCGGTTCAACGCCTCGGCATCGTTCAGGTCGATGCCCAACGGTTCGGCCACTTCCACCGGCTCCATCTCCAGATCGACAAAAAAGTCGTCCGGCAAATGCTCGGGTCGAATCGGTTGTTCCTCGGCCATCGCCAGTGCCACCTGCATCACACTGCTGACCTGACGCAGATTACCCGGCCACGGGTGTCGTTCAAACAAGTCCAGCACCTCGCGACTCAATCCCGCCCACTGCGATGGCTCGCGATGCTGTTCCCACAACCGCTTGAACAGCGCCTGCTTGTCACTGCGCTCGCGTAACGGAGGCAATTCCAGAGTCAAACCGCCAATGCGGTAGTACAGATCCTCGCGAAAACGACCCAGTTGCACCTGTTCCCTGAGCGAACGGTTGGTGGCGGAAATGATCCGCAGATCCACCGGAAACAGCTCGCTGCTGCCCACCGGTTGCACGCAGCGCTCCTGCAACACGCGCAACAGGCGAGCCTGAGTCGGCAGCGGCATGTCGCCGATTTCGTCGAGGAACAGCGTGCCCTTGTCGGCCTTGCGGATCAGTCCGATGCTGCCTTTCTGGTTGGCGCCGGTAAACGCGCCTTTCTCGTAGCCGAACAGCTCGGACTCCACCAGTTCGGCGGGGATCGCCGCGCAGTTGACGGCAATGAACGCCTGTTTGCTGCGGGAGCTGGCCTGGTGCAGGGCCTTGACGAAGACTTCCTTGCCGACCCCGGTTTCCCCGTGAATCAGCAGCGGGATGTCCTTTTCCAGCAGGCGTTCGGCCTGGCGCACGGCTTTTTCCACGCGGCTGTCGCCGAAGTGCAATGTGCTCAGGCTGATGGCCGTCGGTACGGCGACTTTCGGTTCGGCTGTTCTGGCTTCAGCGGTTCTTGTTTCAGTGAAGACGCGCGCCTGAATCGGCGCCTGTTTAGGCCGTTTCAACAAACACTGAAAACGATTGCGCCCGGAGGTCTGCAAGGCAAACGGCAAACCGTCCGGCTGATTGATCAACTCCAGCAACGACACCTTGAACAGGCTTTCAACGCTGACCCGCGACAACCGCACGCCCAACAGATTGTCGGCCCGTCGGTTGGCCGATAGCACCTGACCGCTCTCATCAAAGATCAGCAGCCCGGCCCACTGGCTGTCGAGGTTGTTCAACCCGGTGTTGAAGGTCAGTTGAAAGTGCTGGCCAT
Source organism: Pseudomonas sp. CH235 (assembly GCF_004368175.1). NCBI lineage: Bacteria > Pseudomonadati > Pseudomonadota > Gammaproteobacteria > Pseudomonadales > Pseudomonadaceae > Pseudomonas > Pseudomonas sp. CH235. The sequence goes on along the minus strand of NZ_RRZJ01000035.1, from coordinate 54,052 downwards.
GGAACAGGTTGAGGATCAGCCGGTTCTCCACGGTCTGGCTCATCATCTTGACCATGCCGAGGGTGTGCGACGGTGGCAGATAGCTGTCGCTGGACACATCGAGCACGGCGATGACCTTGCGCTCTGCATCGAAAATCGGCGCGGCGGAACCGGTCATGAAGCGATTGGCCTTGAGAAAGTGTTCATCGTGTTCAATGTGCACCGCCTGCTCGCAGGCCAGCGCCGTGCCGATGGCGTTGGTGCCGCTGGCGCGCTCGACCCAACTGGCGCCGGCCTGAAAACCGCGCGCCAGATTCGGCTCGATAAAGCGCTGGGTGCCCCAGGACGTCAGCACCTGGCCTTGATTGTCGGCCAGCATGATCAGGCAGTTGGAGTTGCTCAGGATGTTCTCGTAATACGGCAGCACTTCCTGGTGAGTGGTCTGCACCAGTGAATGATGGCGGTCGAGCAACTGCGCAATGCTGGCAGCGGGCAACTGATCGAAGGCCGGTGCGCTTTGATGATTGAGACCGAAGGCGCGGCAACGGGACCAGGAGTCCTGGACGATGGCGTCATGGGAAAGCGGCGGGGCAGGTGCGGCCATGATTGGCAGTCTCTGAAGGGTGCTTTGTTGTTTTTGTTATGGCTCGTTCGACGAGCAAAAAAGCATCCATAGAGTGTTGTTCACTATTGTTCATTGTCAATCGCCCGACTGTTCAATTGTTCAGTCGCGACTGTTCACTTGTGTTCAGCTACGAACCCCGGTTTGCGTGGCCTCCAGCGAATTTTCCGGTAAATCAACAGCTTGCCGTTTCTGGCACGAATGTCGCTCTACAGGACAGGTCGCTTGACTCCAATAATAAAAAGGCCGAGCCATGTCACTCACCCTGGAGCACGTCAGCCGTACCGTCGAGGGCCAGACCTGGATCGACGATGCGAGCCTGAAATTCGAACCTGGATCCTTCAACGTTTTGCTCGGGCGCACGCTGTCCGGTAAAACCAGTCTGATGCGCCTGATGGCCGGTCTGGACAAGCCCGACAGCGGCCGCATCCTGATGAACGGCGTCGACGTCACCCAGCGCCCGGTACGTCTGCGCAACGTGTCGATGGTCTATCAGCAGTTCATCAATTACCCGACCATGACGGTGTTCGAGAACATCGCGTCGCCGCTGCGCCAGGCCGGGATCTCCAACGAGCAGATTCAGAGCAAGGTGCAGGAAACCGCGAAGATGCTGCGCATCGAGAAGTTTCTGAAGCGCTATCCGCTGGAGCTGTCCGGCGGTCAGCAACAGCGCACGGCCATGGCCCGGGCACTGGTCAAGGATGCCGAACTGATTCTGTTCGACGAGCCGCTGGTCAACCTCGACTACAAACTGCGCGAAGAGCTGCGCCAGGAAATGCGCGAGCTGTTCAAGGCGCGCCACACCATCGCCATCTACGCCACCACCGAGCCCAACGAAGCGCTGGCGCTGGGCGGCACCACCACCATTCTTCATGAAGGCCGGGTGATCCAGAGCGGCCCCTCGACCGAGGTCTATCACCAGCCACAAACGGTGCTGGCCGCTGAATTGTTCTCCGAACCGCCGATCAACCTGATGCCGGGGCGCATCGCCGGCAACGAAGTGAGTTTCGCCAACTTCGTGCACTTTCCGTTGAACGTCGACCTGCGGCCGGTGGGCGAGGGCGAGTTCCGCTTTGGCGTGCGCCCGAGCCACATCTCGCTGGTGCCGAGCAACGACGACGACCTGGAACTGGCGGTGACCGTCGAGGTGGCGGAAATCAGCGGTTCGGAAACCTTCCTCCACGTGCGCAACGAGCATTTTCTGCTGGTGCTGCATTTGCCGGGGGTTCACGAATACGACGTCGATGCGCCGATCCGCATCTATATCCCGACTCATAAACTGTTTGTGTTCGATGCGCAGGGCCGTCTGGTGCAGGCACCGGGCCGGCGCGTCGCGAGGGTTGCCTGATGGCCGAAATCCGTTTGCAGCACCTCGCCCACAGCTACAGCAAAACCCCGAGCGGGCCCGAGGATTACGCGATCCGCGAGATGGACCACATCTGGGAGCAGGGCGGCGCCTATGCCTTGCTCGGTCCGTCGGGTTGCGGCAAGTCGACCTTGCTCAACATCATTTCCGGTCTGCTCAGCCCGTCCCAGGGTCATGTGCTGTTCGACGGCAAAGCGGTCAACGACCTGACCCCGGAAAAGCGCAACATCGCGCAGGTTTTCCAGTTCCCGGTGGTCTACGACACCATGACCGTGTTCGACAACCTGGCCTTTCCCTTGCGCAATCAGGGCCTGGCCGAAGCGAAAGTACACAGCAAGGTGCAGGAAATCGCCGAAGTCCTCGACCTGCAGAACCTGTTGAGCAAAAAGGCGCGCAACCTTACTGCCGACGAAAAACAGAAAGTTTCCATGGGCCGTGGCCTGGTGCGCGATGACGTGTCGGCGATCCTCTTCGATGAGCCGCTGACGGTGATCGACCCGCACCTGAAATGGAAACTGCGGCGCAAGCTCAAGCAGATCCACGAGCAATTCAACATCACCATGGTCTACGTCACCCACGATCAACTGGAGGCTTCGACCTTCGCCGACAAGATCGCGGTGATGTACGGCGGCCAGATCGTCCAGTTCGGCACCCCACGGGAATTGTTCGAGCGGCCGAGCCACACCTTTGTCGGCTACTTCATCGGCAGCCCGGGGATGAACCTGATCGAAGTGCAGCCGCAACCGGGCGGGGTCGGTTTCAACTCGACCCATCTGCCGCTGTCCGACGGCTTGCAGCGCCATATCGAACACGGCCAGTGGAAAAATCTGAAGGTCGGCATCCGCCCCGAATTCATTCACGTGTGGGACGAGCCGTTCGATGACGCGATGCAGGCGAGGGTCGTACACGTCGAAGACCTCGGCACCTACAAGATCATGACCCTGGATCTGGACGGTGCACCGCTGAAAGTGCGTCTGGCCGAAGACAAACCGGTGCCGCAGGGCACGGCGTACATCAGTTTTCCAGCGCAGTGGCTGATGGTGTATGCCGACGAGTTTCTGCTGGATGCCACCGACAGCGAGGTACAGCCATGAACAAGGTGCAGAACAACAAGGCCTGGTGGCTGGTGTTGCCGGTGTTCCTGCTGGTGGCCTTCAGTGCCGTGATCCCGATGATGACCGTGGTCAACTATTCGGTGCAGGACATCTTCGACCAGTCCAGCCGCTACTTCGTGGGTGCCGACTGGTACAAGCAGGTGCTGCTCGATCCGCGCCTGCACGACTCGTTGCTGCGCCAATTCATTTACTCGGCGTGTGTGCTGCTGATCGAAATCCCGCTCGGCATCGCCATTGCGCTGACCATGCCGACCAAGGGCCGCTGGTCGTCGGTGGTGCTGATCGTGCTGGCGATCCCGCTGCTGATTCCGTGGAACGTGGTCGGCACTATCTGGCAGATTTTCGGCCGCGCCGACATCGGTCTGCTCGGGTCGAGCCTCAACGCCATGGGCATCAGTTACAACTACGCGGCCAACACCATGGACGCCTGGGTCACCGTGCTGGTGATGGACGTCTGGCACTGGACTTCGCTGGTGGCGCTGTTGTGTTTCTCCGGGCTGCGGGCGATTCCCGACGTGTATTACCAGGCCGCGCGCATCGACCGGGCTTCGGCCTGGGCGGTATTCCGGCACATTCAGTTGCCCAAGTTGAAGAGCGTGCTGCTGATCGCGGTGATGCTGCGCTTCATGGACAGCTTCATGATCTACACCGAGCCGTTCGTGCTCACCGGTGGCGGGCCGGGTAATTCGACGACCTTCCTGAGTCAGACCCTGACCCAGATGGCCGTAGGCCAATTCGACCTGGGGCCGGCGGCGGCATTCTCGCTGGTGTACTTCCTGATCATCCTGCTGGTGTCCTGGCTGTTCTACACCGCCATGACCCACAACGATGCCAACCGCTGAGGCCCGGCCATGAGCAAAAGAAAGCTGATCCCCCTGCTGCTCTACATCCTGTTCCTGCTGGTGCCGATCTACTGGCTGCTGAACATGTCGTTCAAGAGCAACACCGAAATCCTCGGCGGACTGACCCTTTTCCCACAGGATTTCACGCTGGCGAACTACAAGGTGATCTTCACCGATCCGAGCTGGTACACCGGCTATATCAATTCGCTGTACTACGTCAGTCTGAACACGATCATTTCTCTGACCGTGGCGCTGCCGGCGGCGTATGCCTTTTCGCGCTATCGCTTTCTTGGCGACAAGCACCTGTTCTTCTGGCTGCTGACCAACCGCATGGCGCCACCGGCGGTATTCCTGCTGCCGTTCTTCCAGCTGTACTCGTCGATCGGCCTGTTCGACACCCACATTGCCGTGGCGCTGGCGCACTGCCTGTTCAACGTGCCATTGGCGGTGTGGATCCTCGAAGGTTTCATGTCCGGGGTGCCGAAGGAGATCGACGAAACCGCCTACATCGACGGCTACAGCTTTCCCAAGTTCTTCGTGAAGATCTTCATTCCGCTGATCGGCTCCGGCATCGGTGTGACGGCGTTTTTCTGCTTCATGTTTTCCTGGGTCGAACTGCTGCTGGCGCGCACGCTGACCTCGGTGAACGCCAAACCGATCGCGGCGGTGATGACGCGCACGGTGTCGGCGTCCGGCATTGACTGGGGCGTACTGGCGGCGGCGGGGGTGTTGACTATTCTCCCCGGCATGCTGGTGATCTGGTTCGTTCGCAACCACGTGGCCAAGGGCTTTGCCCTGGGCCGGGTCTGAGGAACTGATGATGGAATGGATGAGCTGGACCGTCCCGACGGCGGCGTTTTTCATCGTGATCGGGTTGATCCTGGTGGGCATGACCACCTGGGAATTGCGCTCGCCGAGCATCTTGCGGCGAGGGTTTCTGCCGATTGCCACCACCCGTGGCGATCGCTTGTTCATCGGTCTTCTCGGCAGCGCCTACCTGCATCTGCTGGTAATCGGCGTGACCGACTGGAGCATCTGGGTAGCGTCCGCGTTGTCCCTGGTGTGGCTGTTGGCTGTGATGCGTTGGGGCTAGTCGAATCGCTCGGCAATCTTGCTCCGAAAACCTAACAGGAGGTCTCTATGTTCGATAAGAAAAATAAGCTGCGACATAGCATTTCATTGGCAGCCATGCTGGCACTCAGCGGTTTGAGCGCGTCCGCCTGGGCCGACGCCTACGAAGATGCCGCAAAAAAATGGATCGGCAGCGAGTTCAAGCCGTCGACCCTGACGGCCGAGCAGCAACTCGAAGAACTGAAGTGGTTCATCAAGGCGGCCGAGCCGTTTCGCGGGATGGACATCAAGGTCGTCTCGGAAACCCTGACCACCCACGAATATGAATCCAAGGTGCTGGCCAAGGCCTTCAGCGAAATCACCGGCATCAAGCTGACCCACGACCTGCTGCAGGAAGGCGACGTCGTGGAAAAAATGCAGACCGTGATGCAGTCGGACAAGAACATCTACGACGGCTGGGTCAACGACTCGGACCTGATCGGTACGCACTTTCGCTACGGCAAGACCGAATCGATCACCGACCTGATGGCCAACGAAGGCAAGAACTTTACCTCGCCGACCCTCGACATCAAGGACTTCATCGGCATCTCCTTCACCACCGCGCCGGACGGCAAGATCTATCAATTGCCCGACCAGCAGTTCGCCAACCTGTACTGGTTCCGCGCCGACTGGTTCGAACGCGCCGACCTGAAAGCCAAGTTCAAGGAAAAGTACGGCTATGAACTGGGCGTGCCGGTGAACTGGTCGGCTTATGAAGACATCGCCAAGTTCTTCAGCGAAGACGTCAAGGAAATCGACGGCAAACGCATTTACGGGCACATGGACTACGGCAAGAAAGACCCGTCCCTGGGCTGGCGCTTCACCGATGCCTGGTTCTCCATGGCCGGTGGCGGCGACAAGGGCATTCCCAACGGTTTGCCGGTGGATGAGTGGGGGATTCGCGTCGAGGATTGCCACCCGGTCGGTTCCAGCGTGACCCGCGGCGGCGACACCAACGGCCCGGCGGCGGTGTTCGCCACCACCAAATACGTCGACTGGCTGAAGAAGTACGCGCCACCGGAAGCGGCGGGCATGACCTTCTCCGAATCCGGCCCGGTGCCGTCCCAGGGCAACATCGCCCAGCAGATCTTCTGGTACACCGCCTTCACCGCCGACATGACCAAACCGGGCCTGCCGGTGGTCAACGCCGACGGAACGCCGAAATGGCGTATGGCACCGTCGCCACGCGGGCCGTACTGGGAAGAAGGGATGAAGCTCGGTTATCAGGACGTGGGCTCCTGGACCTTCATGAAGTCCACGCCTGAGAAACAGAAACTCGCGGCCTGGCTGTACGCGCAGTTCGTGACTTCGAAAACCGTGTCGCTGAAGAAAACCATCGTCGGCCTGACGCCGATTCGTGAGTCGGACATCAACTCGCAAGCGATGACCGATCTGGCGCCGAAACTCGGTGGTCTGGTCGAGTTCTACCGCAGCCCGGCCCGCGTGCAATGGACCCCGACCGGTACCAACGTGCCGGACTACCCACGCCTGGCGCAACTGTGGTGGAGCCACATCGCTGAGGCCGCCAGCGGCGAGAAGACCCCGCAACAGGCCCTCGACGGTCTGGCCAAGGATCAGGACGCGATCATGACCCGTCTGGAACGGTCCAAGGCCCAAGCGGTGTGCGCACCGAAAATGAACCCCGAGCGCGACGCGCAATACTGGTTCGACCAACCGGGCGCACCAAAACCGAAGCTGGCCAACGAGAAGCCGAAGGGCGAAACCGTGAGCTACAACGAACTGCTCAAGTCGTGGGAGGCGGCACGCAAGTAAGCGCTTTTGCGGGACGGAACGGCACCTTCGGGTGCCGTTTTTTTTAGCCCTCGATTTCACGTTTCACCGCTCGGCGCACCGCTTTAAGGAGGGCGTTTTCAAAGGCGTTGTGCCCGGCGTGCAGCAGCCGGCAATGGATGTTCATGCGTTGCCTGAGCCAGCGCACGCTGGCCATGCCATGGGTATCGCGGATGCCCTGGATCAGCAGGGTGTTGTCATCGAGGGTCAGGTCTTCATCCTTTGGCGTGAAGCAGTAGTTCTGCAGGTGGTAATGCAGTTCCAGACGAATCGCGAGCACGGCTTCCTGATCGACGAAGCGCTCCAATGTGTCGGGGCAAATCGTCTGCCCTGTGCGACGTAGAACAGCGTTCAACCATTCGATGGCGGCGCGGTTTTGCTGCGATGGACAGCCTTCGCCAAGGATCCGGTAGATGTCCTTCGCGCGATGGCCTGACGACGCTTGAGGCGATTGCGCCAGCCCGTCATTGAGCGCCTGATCGTAGGCCCGGACATTGTCGGCAAACGGCACGAATACCGAGACCAGCGTGGTTTTCAGCAGGTGCTGCGGATAGCGCTGTTGGTACTGGATCGCCAGCCAGCTACCCCATGACACCCCCAGCACGCTGATTTTTTCGAAGCCGAAATGCTGGCGCAGGGCATCGATGTCTTCGACACACTGCCCGGTAGTGTTATCCCGAAGTTCGCCGTAGGGCGTCGAGCGTCCGCAACCTCGTTGATCAAACAGGATGATGTCGAACCGGCCCGTGTCGAAGAACTGCAAATGGTGGCGGCTGATACGCCCGCCGGGACCACCATGGATAAAAAACACCGGTTCGTGTCCCGGAACACCATGCCGTTCCCAATAGAGTTGATGGCCGTCGCCGGTCGGGTAATAACCTCGGCTGTGCAGGGAAAAACTCATGGCGCCGGAACCGTCAGACGATAGAACTGGAACAGCTCGACCTGCCCGGGCCGTGCCGCGACGCTGGATTCAAGTTTCAGGTGGTGGAGGGAGGCGAGCCAGGTGACCGAAATCAACACCGGGGTGTGCCCGAAAACAAGGATCGTGCCGCCGGGCTTGACGCAGCGGATCAGCGATTCGAATGCGGCCTGGGCATCCCGTCGGGTCAAGACTTCGGCGTTGAGGAACCGCAGGACCAAGACATCGCAGCGAATCCCGGAATCGAAAGCTTCACTCGCCTCCAGCACGTCGAATTCGATGGATGTTCCGCTGTGCCAGCGCCTGGCGTGTTCGATCATCGAGGCCGAACGGTCGCTGCCCAGGCACAGACAGTCGGGCAGGGCGCGGGCGAGGTGGGCGATGAACGCGCCGGTCGAACAGGCCGGGTCGTAAATCAGCGCGCCTTTTTCAGTGATGGCCTGGAGCAGCCCGGCGCAGTATTCGCGCAAGTGGTGTTCGTCAGTGTTCAGCCGTTCGGCCAGTGATTCGTTGCATTGCCAGAAGTCTGCCGGGCAGACCGCTTCCCGGCCCGCCTCATCCAGCAGCGGAAAGGGAAACAGGACCTCGCTGTCAGCCTGATGCAAGGCGTGCTCGAAGAACTGCGCTTTGTCTGCGGGGGAGACCGTCCGATAGCCGATCGACAACCCGTCATCACCCCACAATGAGTGGAGGTGCGGGCCAAACAACATGTCGGGTTTGAGCGCACTGCCGGCCTGCCACCGGAAATGCCGGTCACGCTGCAGGAGCTTGCGGCCGACCCAGAGCTCATCGTTCACCCGCAGGAAAAAAACGTGGTGCAGTCCGCTGCCTCGTGGTTCGAGGAAGTGGCCAACCGTGCCGTTCTCGTTGAGGTAAAGGCGCATCGAACGGGCCAGTGTCAGTTCCCGGGTGCGATCGAGTCGGTTCATACGGCTGGCCTCTCCAGCGTACGGCCTCGGGCTTGCGGAATGACGACGTTGCCGCTGGAGACCACGAAGAAGCGTTCCAGTCCGGGGATCACCACGTTGAGCAGGGTGGTGCCGAGCTCGGTTCGCTGCAGGATGGCGGCCCCCAGCGTACGGCCATGAATCCGCAGGTCTTGAGTCAGCAAGTACAGTTGGTTTTCCACCGACAGGTATTTAGCGGAATCCGGCAGTCTGATTTCGTGTTGAACGCAGCGATGCAGGAGCGTCTGCGGATCGAACTGCGCACAGCGCAGCAGTCGCGGGAAGGGCTGCAGATTGCGCAGCGCATTGTTCAGCGTCTGTCGGTATTCGGGTTCGGCGGCGCTGAGTTGCAATTGCACCAGTTCAGTGAGCGCCCGCCACGCCGCGTGGCGCGGGTCGAGGGAGCTGCCACTGCCGAATACCTGTGGGTGAGCGCCCGGCTTCGTGGTGAGGGCCAGAAAAGTCCGGGTCGTGAACTCGGTGCTGATATCCACCAGCACGATTTCGCCGTCGATCTCCTGTTCGGCATCGGCCCACAGACGACCGAGTTCGTCGCTTTCAGTGAGACGCGCCACCCGCCGCAGTGGTGGATGATTTTCGTAGTAAAAATGGTTGAGCAAAAACAACGACACGGCGTCGCGCTCGATGCATTCGTTGGCGGCGTGCAGCATCGCTTCGTTGTAAGTGGCGCCAATCGCGGTGCCGCTGTTGCTGGCGTAGCGCTGCACGGCGCGGTAGTCCGCCATATCCGGTGACGAGGGCAAACGTGAACCGTTCGGCGAGGTCAGCGCCACCGGATAGGAAAACCGGTCATGCCACGGCGGACAGACATAGGTCCGGCAGGTGATGCGCACGTTTTGCTGGCAAGTGAGCCTGTGCAGAAGCGAGTCATCGGCAAACACCGGCGTGTCTTTGAAATAGCCTTCCGTCTCGTGGTGAACATCGTAGGTACAGAGCTCATCCGTCCAGTAATGCTCGAGCGCTTCAAAGAGCGCGCCCAGGTGCGCCTGATCCGCATAGCCCTTGCCGGAGCCACGGGCATGACGGTTGTCGCTGCCATGCAGACTGGCCTGAACGGCAACCACTTTGCTGCCGAGGGTGCGGGTGTGTGGTGTGAGGCCCAGGCGTGAAAGTTCGGTGTGAATACGCCGTTCTGCCTGAGCGGCCGTGAGCTCACGCTCGGCCAACGTTGTCTTGTCCATGATTCCCTTCCTGGAAAGCCCGCGAGGGCGCAGGGCCCCCGCGGGTTCTGTCACTCGGCGTTGAGTTCCGCCTGTTCTTCCTCGGTCAGTTGCAGCGCTTCGATCTGCTCTGGCGAGGGTGCTTCCTGCTCTTCCAGTTCATCGATAGGGTTTGCGTTCAAGCTGCCCATGTAGCCCATGATGTTGCTCCTTGGTTGTTGTTTGGGAGTGCTGTTGCAAGCACGAACCGAATCTAAAAGGGCGGTGAGGGCGGGGTCAAAAATGTCCGGACGTTTCCAGCCGCGGGTTTCAGCGGTGTCGAAATACGTACTGATAAAACGTGAATTGACGCCGGGCGGATGTGTTTCTGGGGGGCAGCACTGCGTGGCAACGGGCGAACCATGCGAAAGGAGTCAGCGGTTTGAGGCGTTCTGTCGTGTGCCGCTGTCGGACGTTTCAGCGCGGGGACGACGCAAATTCGTACTGAAGGATTTACGGAGATGGATGCAGCACTTGTGCGGTGATTTTTCCCATGAGGTTTGAGAAAACACCGCACAAATCGGCTTGACGGTTCAGTGCCGTTCCCGGTGCATCACAGGAAACACCAGACTGAACACCGTCATCGCCCCCGGACGGCTTTGAACCTGCGCGGAGCCCTGATGCAAGGTCATGATCGAATGCACGATGGCCAGCCCCAGCCCGGTACTGCCCTGTGAACGGGTGCGACTGCTGTCGACCCGGTAAAAACGGTCGAACAGATACGGCAGGTGCTGCGCTTCGATGCCTGTGCCGGGATTGCTCACCCGCAGCGACACCTCGTTCGGCGCCTTTTCGATGAACAGCGAAACGGTCTTGCCGGACGGGCAGTGGCGCAGGGCATTGGACAGCAGATTGGAAATCGCTCGCTGAATCATCAGCCGGTCGCCCGACACCTGAGCGCTGCCGATGACCTTCAGATCGATCTGTTTGTCCTGTGCCGACAGGAAAAACAGATCCGCCACTTTGAACGCCTCTTCCTCCAGCGCAATCGGCTCGAACGAGGTGTGTGCCGCAGGCTGGCTCGCCTGGGCCAGGAACAGCATGTCCGAGACAATCCGCGCGACCCGCTCCAGCTCCTCGGTGCAGGACACCAGAACGTTGGTGTATTCCTCGACCGAGCGCTCCCGCGACAGTGTCACCTGGGCCTTGCCCATCAGGTTGTTGATCGGCGTGCGCAGTTCGTGGGCCAGGTCATCGGAGAACTGCGACAACTGCTGCACGCCGCTGTCCAGTCGATCGAGCATGACGTTGATGCCCTGCGCCAGTTCGCTGAGTTCCTGGGGCATGTTCAGCACCGACAACCGGTGATCGAGATCCTGCGTCGTCACTCGTGCCGCCACTTTGCGAAACTCCCGAAGCGGGGCCAGCCCTCGCTGCACGGCGCCCCATGCGGTCAGGCCGATGAACACCAGCAGCAACGGCAAGGCCATCAGCGTCGAGCGCAGGTAGGCGCTGAGCAGAGCCTGATCGTGGGCGTTATCCATCGACAGCAGCACCGGTACGTTGCTGCCGTCCTTGAGGCGAATCAGCTTGGAGACGGTGAGAAACTTCGCGCCTTCAGCATCGGCGCTGTCGGTGTGGGTCAACTGATCGGTGGTCGCCCGAACTGCCTTCAGTTCAATCCGTGGATCGGTCAGGCCCGAGCCGGACTTGAGCAGCGGGGTGCGCAGGTTGTTCAGGTCGTAAATGGTCAGGGTCAGGTTGTCATGCCCCATGACCTGATCGAGCAGAATGTGCGGCTTGGCGCTGATCTCGCTGGTGTCGGCATACAGCGTCAGGCTGTGCTCGACCTGTTCCATCTTCTTTTCCAGGCTGTCGCGCGATAGCGCGTTCAGTTCATGGGTCAGGGCGAAATACGCGAGGATCGCCAGGAACACCACCAGCAATGCGCCGAGAATACTGACCGTCAGACCCAGACGCAGCGACAGGCTCGCCGGCTTCATTCCCGGGCCTCCAGCACATAGCCGACACCGCGCAGGGTGTGGATCAGTTTGCTGTCGAACGGGTCGTCGATCTTCGCCCGCAAGCGACGGATCGAAACTTCGACCACGTTGGTGTCGCAGTCGAAATTCATGTCCCACACCAGCGAGATGATCTGGGTGCGGGTCAGCACTTCGCCGGACTGGCGCATCAGCAGGTGCAGCAGGGCGAACTCCTTGGTGGTCAGGTCGATGCGCTGCGTGCCTCGAAACGCCCGGTGACGGCCCGGATCGAGTTCCAGATCGGCGACCTTGAGCACCTGCGGCACCGGGATGTTTTCGCTACGGCGCATCAACGTGCGTACCCGCGCCAGCAGTTCCGGGAACTCGAACGGCTTGACCAGATAATCGTCGGCGCCCAGATCCAGACCGCGGATCTTGTCCGCCAGCCGCCCGCGTGCGGTGAGCATCATCACCCGGGTGGAGTGGGTGCGACGCAGTTGTTCCAGCACGCTCCAGCCATCGAGTTCCGGCAGGTTCACATCGAGAATGATCAGGTCATAAACCTGTTGTTGCGCCAGGTGCAAACCGTCAGCGCCATTAACGGCGTGGTCAACGATATAACCACTTTCGGTCAGGCCCTGATGCAAGTATTCGGCAGCTTTAAGCTCGTCCTCGACGACAAGGATTCGCATGATGTTTCACCACTTTTAATGAATGGGTATTTAAGTAAGTGAGTCTGGAAGTTGCAGTTTTTGCAGGGGCTTCCTGACGGACTTTGAAACTGAGTGGCGGGCACGGTAAAGGCTGTAGTGGCTACAGAGTCAACGCCTGAGCGCTTTAAATCGGCCGTCCGCGACAGCCTGTCGCAGTGGAATGGCGCATTTTTCACGACTTTCATTTCGGCAAGTGCTGTCCGGCAGATAACTAACGTGCATTTGTTTCTATCTATTGCAATAAAGCCATTCGAACTTCGAATCCTAGAGCAAAACAACTTCGATAAACCGTGGATAACGGATTTGTAATGTTCACGTCACCTTGTCGATAAGTTCAAAACCCTACCGTTGCGCCATCAACGATTCTTGATTGAAGGAAGCCTTCCATTGCCCGGTTTAATTGAACTGACGGCGCGATCACGCCTGAAAAAAACCGCCAGCGGCCTCTTGTTGCTGGCTTGTACCAGCCTTGCCGGCGCATCGACTTTGACGCTGGATCAGGCACTGCAAACCGCGTTCGCCGGCAACCCGGAGCTGGCCGCCGCACAGTGGGAAATCGGCATTGCCGAAGGCGACCGCAAGCAGGCCGGGCTGATCCCCAACCCCGAGGTGTCGTGGGAGGCCGAAGACACCCGGCGCGAATCGCGCACCACCACGGTGATGCTCAGCCAGCCGATCGAGCTGGGCGGCAAGCGTGGCGCGCGGATTGAAGTAGCGAGTCGTGCGCAGGATGCCGCCGGCATCGAGCTGGAGCGCAAGCGCAACGCACTGCGCGCCGACGTGCTTCAAGCGTTCAACGGTGCGCAAACCGCGCAGCAACGTTTGCAACTGGCCCGGCAGTCGCTGCAGCTCGCCGAGCACGGTTTGCGTGTGGCACAGGGGCGGATCGAGGCGGGCAAGTCGTCGCCGGTGGAAGGCACGCGGGCGCAAGTGCAGCTTTCGGAAGTGCGCCTGGAATTGAGCCGCGCCGAGCGCGATCAGGCCAATGCGTACCAGCAGCTGGCGCAGGTCATGGGCGCACCGTTGCCGACGTCGACCACGGTGCAGAGCGCGACTCAAAGTCTGCCCAGCGTACCGCCGCCCACCCGTTTGCTTGAGCGCCTGAACGAGACGGCGGAGCTGCGCCTGGCCAGGTTGCAGATCGAGCAGCGCGAGGCGTCGCTGGGGCTGGAAAAATCCCAGCGGATTCCCGATCTCACCGTCAGCGTCGGCAGCCAGTACAGTGAAGCCGAGCGCGAGCGGGTCAACGTGGTGGGGCTGTCGATGCCGATTCCGCTGTTCAACCGCAATCAGGGCAACGTGCTGGCGGCGGCGCGGCGTACCGATCAGGCGCGTGACCTGCGCAACGCCACCGAACTGCGTTTGCGCACGGAAATCCAGACCACGCTGGCGCAATGGCAGACCGCCAACGGCGAAATCCAGGCATTTGACAGGACCATCCTGCCCGCCGCGCAAAGTGCCGTGGACAGCGCCACTCGCGGTTTCGAAATGGGCAAGTTCGGCTTCCTCGACGTACTCGATGCCCAGCGCACATTGATCGCCGCTCGCAGCCAATACATCCAGGCGGTGAGCGAGGCGACCGACGCCCGGGTCCGCATCGAACGCATCTTCGGCGACCTCAGCGCCAACCCTTGAATTTCAACTTTCTGATCACTGCGCGATGGTTTGGCGCAGAGGAGTTTCCATGGACAAAAAACTGATCGTGGTCGCTGCGGCGACGTTGGCGCTGGGCATTGGCATCGGCGCGATGTGGAGCGGCAATGCGTCGATCGATGCGCATGCCGATGAAGCGGCGGAACACGCCGATCACGCTGAAGAAGGCGCCGCTGCTGACGGCGGGCACACCGAAGAAGGGCACATCGAATTGACTGCCGAGCAGATCGCGGCGGCGGGGATTCAACTGGCCGCCGCCCAGGCGCAGAACTTCAGCCTCGGTCTGTCATTCCCTGGCGAAGTACGTTTTGACGAAGACCGCACCGCGCATGTGGTGCCGCGCGTGCCGGGCGTGGTCGAGTCGGTGTCGGTCAATCTCGGGCAGTCGGTGAAGAAGGGCCAGTTGCTGGCGGTGATCGCCAGTCAGCAGATTTCCGATCAGCGCAGCGAGCAGGCAGCCGCGCAACGCCGTCTGGCTTTGGCCCGCACGACGTTCGAACGCGAGAAGAAACTGTGGCAGGACAAGATCTCCGCCGAACAGGATTTCCTCCAGGCACGTCAGGCTCTGGAAGAAGCCGAAATCGCCGTGAGCAATGCCCGGCAAAAGATCAGCGTGCTCAGTGGCAGCGTGGTCGCCACCGGAGGCAATCGCTATGAACTGCGCGCGCCTTTCGACGGCGTGGTGGTGGAAAAGCACCTGACGCCAGGGGAGGTGGTCGACGAAACCACGGCGGCGTTTACGCTTTCGGATCTGTCGCGGGTGTGGGTCACGTTCGGCGTTTCACCGAAGGACCTGAACAAGGTGCAAGTGGGCAAATCTGTCACCGTCAGCGCGGCGGAGTTGAACGCCGAAGTCAGCGGCACCGTGGCTTACGTCGGCAGCCTGCTCGGCGAACAGACCCGTACCGCGACCGTGCGCGTCACCCTGGAAAACCCGCAAGGCTCATGGCGCCCGGGCCTGTTTGTCACCGCGCTGGTCGCCACCGACAGCCGTCAGGCCAAAGTCGCCGTACCGGAAACCGCGATCCAGACCGTCGAGGACAAACCCACGGTATTCGTGCGCACCGACGACGGTTTCAAGGCCCAAGCGGTGGAGCTGGGCGGTCGCGCGGCGGGGCAAGTGGAAGTCACCGCCGGGCTGGAGCCGGGCGTGCAAGTCGCCAGCGCCGGCAGCTTCGTCCTCAAATCGGAGCTGGGCAAAGCCTCGGCCGAGCACAGTCATTAATCGCGGAAGACTCCCATGTTCGAACGCCTGATCCAGTTTGCCATCGAGCAGCGCATCATCGTGCTGCTCGCCGTTCTGCTCATGGCCGGCCTCGGCATCGCCAGTTATCAGAAGCTGCCGATCGACGCCGTGCCCGATATCACCAACGTCCAGGTACAGATCAACACCGGTGCGGCCGGGTTCTCGCCGCTGGAAACCGAGCAGCGCATCACCTTTCCGATTGAAACCGCGATGGCCGGCCTGCCGGCGCTGGAGCAGACCCGCTCGCTGTCGCGTTCGGGTTTGTCCCAGGTCACGGTGATCTTCAAGGACGGCACCGATCTGTTCTTTGCCCGGCAATTGGTCAACGAACGATTGCAGTCGGCCAAAGAGCAATTGCCCGAGGGCGTGGAAGCGGTGATGGGGCCGATTTCCACCGGGCTCGGCGAGATTTTTCTGTGGACGGTCGATGCGAAAGAAGGCGCGCTGAAAGATGACGGCACGCCCTACACGCCGACCGACTTGCGGGTGATCCAGGACTGGATCATCAAGCCGCAACTGCGCAACGTCCCCGGTGTGGCCGAGATCAACACCATTGGCGGTTTTGCCAAGGAGTACCAGATCGCCCCCGATCCGAAAAAACTCGCGGCCTACAAACTGACCCTCACCGATCTGGTGACGGCGCTGGAGCGCAACAACGCCAACGTCGGCGCCGGCTACATCGAGCGCAGTGGCGAGCAATTGTTGATTCGCGCGCCGGGGCAAGTGGCGAGCACCGAGGACATCGCCAACATCGTCATGGCCAACGTCGACGGCACGCCGATCCGGATCAAGAACGTCGCCACCGTGGACATCGGCCGCGAACTGCGCAGCGGCGCCGCCACGGAAAATGGCCGCGAAGTGGTGCTCGGCACGGTGTTCATGTTGATCGGTGAAAACAGCCGCACGGTTTCTCAGGCCGTCGCCGCGAAGCTCGAACAGATCAACAAGTCGTTGCCCGCCGGCGTGATCGCGGTGCCGGTGTACGACCGCACGCATCTGGTCGACAAGGCCATCGCCACGGTGAAGAAGAACCTCGTCGAGGGCGCGATTCTGGTGATCGCTATCCTGTTTCTGTTCCTCGGCAACATCCGCGCTGCGCTGATCACGGCGATGGTTATTCCGCTGTCGATGCTGTTCACCTTCACCGGCATGTTCAGCAACAAGGTCAGCGCCAACCTGATGAGCCTCGGCGCGCTGGACTTCGGGATCATTGTCGACGGCGCGGTGGTAATCGTTGAAAACACTCTGCGCCGGCTGGCCCATGCGCAGCAGCATCACGGGCGTCTGCTGACGCGATCCGAGCGTTTCCATGAAGTATTCGCGGCGGCGAAAGAGGCGCGGCGCCCGCTGATTTTTGGCCAGTTGATCATCATGGTCGTGTACCTGCCGATCTTCGCTCTGAGCGGTGTGGAAGGAAAAATGTTCCACCCGATGGCGTTCACTGTGGTCATCGCGTTGCTCGGCGCCATGCTGTTGTCCGTGACCTTTGTGCCGGCGGCGATTGCGCTGTTCGTGACCGGCAAGGTCAAGGAAGAAGAGGGCGTGATGATGCGTGGTGCACGTCGCGTGTATGCACCGGCGCTGGCCTGGGTGATGTCGCATCGTGCTGTTGCCGTGGGTGCGGCGCTGGGCGTGATCGTCCTCAGTGGCGTGGTCACCAGCCGCATGGGCAGCGAGTTTGTGCCGAGTCTCAGCGAAGGCGATTTTGCCTTGCAGGCGTTGCGCGTGCCGGGCACCAGCCTGACGCAATCGGTGGATATGCAGCAGCGGCTGGAAACGTTGATCCTCAATAAAGTGCCGGAAGTCGAGCGCGTGTTCGCCCGCACCGGTACTGCGGAAATCGCCTCCGACCCGATGCCGCCGAACATCTCCGACAGCTACGTGATGCTCAAGCCCAAAGAGCAATGGCCTGACCCGGGCAAGTCCCGCGAAACCCTGATGGCCGAGCTGCAACAGGCCGCGGCGACGCTGCCGGGCAGCAACTATGAACTGTCGCAGCCGATCCAGTTGCGCTTTAACGAACTGATCTCCGGCGTGCGCAGCGACGTGGCGGTCAAGGTGTTCGGCGATGACATGGACGTGCTCAACGCCACGGCGGCGAAGATTGCCGCCGCGATGCAGAAGGTCGACGGTGCGTCCGAGGTCAAGGTCGAGCAAACCACCGGTCTGCCGGTGCTGACCATCAACATCGACCGCGACAAGGCTGCGCGTTACGGGCTCAACGTCGGTGATGTGCAGGACACCATCGCGGTGGCCGTCGGCGGGCAGAAGGCCGGGACGTTGTATGAAGGTGACCGTCGATTCGACATGGTGGTGCGGTTGTCCGACGCCATGCGCAAGGACATCGACGGGTTGTCGGCGCTGCTGATTCCGGTGCCGGCGGCGGGTGGTGATGCTTCCAGTCAGATCGGTTTCATTGCGCTGAAGGACGTTGCCAGCCTCGATCTGGTGCTGGGGCCGAATCAGGTCAGCCGCGAAAACGGTAAGCGCCTGGTGATCGTCAGCGCCAACGTACGTGGGCGCGACATCGGTTCTTTTGTCGCCGAGGCGGGCGAAGTGATCGAGCGCGACGTGCAAGTGCCGGCGGGTTACTGGACCACCTGGGGCGGGCAGTTCGAGCAACTGCAATCGGCGGCCAAGCGCTTGCAGATCGTGGTGCCGGTGGCGTTGCTGCTGGTGTTCGGGTTGCTGTTCATGATGTTCAACAACCTCAAGGACGGCTTGCTGGTGTTCACCGGGATTCCGTTTGCGCTGACCGGCGGGGTCATGGCGTTGTGGCTTCGGGACATTCCGCTGTCGATCTCGGCGGGCGTCGGGTTTATCGCGCTGTCCGGTGTGGCGGTGCTCAACGGGCTGGTGATGATCGCGTTCATTCGCAACTTGCGGGAGGAAGGCCGGTCGTTGTCCGAAGCGATCCATGAAGGCGCGCTGACGCGATTGCGCCCGGTGTTGATGACGGCGCTGGTGGCGTCTTTAGGCTTCATTCCGATGGCTCTTGCGACCGGCACCGGGGCCGAGGTGCAGCGACCGCTGGCGACGGTGGTGATTGGCGGGATCCTGTCCTCGACCATTCTCACGCTGCTGATCCTGCCAGCGCTGTACCAATTGGCGCATCGCCGGGACGAGGAATCCCCCACGGCTGCCTAGTCACTTTTTACCTCAACAACAGGCCCGCCATTGCGGGCCTTTCTACATGACGGATATGTAATTTCGGCGCCACCGTCACGAAAGGTTCGGATTGTTACCTTGATCCCGTCAGTGACTTGAATGAGGAATCAACGATGAAACTTGCACAGATTGGCGCGTTTGCCGTGGCTCTGATGATGTCTTCGCTGGTGTTGGCCGAAGGTGGCGGGGATCGCACCTTCGACCGAATGATGACCGCCAACGAGCGCTCCATGGAGTTGTATGTCGCCAGGGAAAAGGCCCGCGACCCGGTTGTCGTCAATGAGAAGAAAGACGACACCACCAAGGACCTTTAAAAACGCCGCGCTGGAACAAGCCTGTCGTCCGAATTCCGATGCCGGGCTTTTTTGGAGGAATTGAACATGAAGTGGATCAAGTGGATGACCTTCGCCGGCGCCATGGCGATGTCTGTGAATGTGCTGGCCGAAGGCGGTGGTGATCGAACCTTCGAGCGAGCGTTCAGCGCCAACGCCAAGGCCATGGAGCAATACGCGGCCGAACGGGGCAAGGCGGCGCCCGTGGTGAAGGATTACGAATACGGAATGAAGCTTGATGTGGTGAAAATCGTCAGCGTTGTGAAGCCCCAGCCCGCTTGCGCCGTCGTCCCCACTGCGATGACCTATGAGGATTCGAACGGGCAGCTCAATACGCTCAAGTACAGCGTGGCGGGTGCTTGCCGAAACAGCGGCAGCTGATGCTGCGCACTTTCACGGTGTGCACCCGGCCATTGTGGTCATGCGCGGAAGACCCTGGCGTCTGCCGCGCTTTTGCGTTTGCGGGTTATTTGACTGGCAATGGCTCAGCAGTTGCGCCGGCAGTTACCGCAGGCGTTTCATGGCTCAGTTTGCGGCGGGCAATCTCTGCTCCACGCTGGCGCAGGGGCGTTTCGATAAAGCGGTAATTGAGCTCGCTCAGCACTACCAGCAGAACCAGAGACGTCGCTAACAGCTCAAGGGTAAAACGCCCGTCCAAGGGCACGCCCTGACTGGCGGCCACACGGGTCCAGATCTCTGTACTCAGGTGATTGGTGAAGACGTGAATCACGTAGAGTCCATAGGATCGCGAGCCGGCCCACTGCATGAAACCGCGCATGAAGGCCGGGCAGTAGATGTAACCCTTCTCGTAACTCGCCAGCCAGACAATCAGCACCGCGACGAGCGCGACCATGCCGACGGCAATCGGCATGGCTATCAGTTGTATGGCGACAGCACCCAGCATGTAGAGCAGAAAAAGCGTGCAGAACATGGATCTGGTCGAACTCTGCCCCAGCTCACGCGGTTCGATCTGCCGATAGAGGCGGGTTCGGGTAAACAGGCACAGGAGAATTCCCCAGAGCATTGCGTCCAGACGGAAGTACGTGAGGATGCTCATGGGGTGGCCGAAAGGATTTCGATCCACACCAAACTGCAAGGCAATGAGCGCGAACAGGACGATGACGCGCCAGCGTGGCGACGTTATGAACAGCAGAAAAAACGGAAAGACGAAGTAGAACTGCTCCTCCAGCGCCAGGCTCCAGTATTGGGGGCTGGAACCCAGCAGTGATTGGTAATGAGCGATGTTGCCAGTGAATGTTGCTACGGCAGTGAAACTGCGCAGATTGTCGTACCACGAGCCGAAGGCGTTCGACTGGTTGAACACAATGGAAAACAACAGCGGGAGGAGAATCCAGAGCCACGCAGTGGGCAACAGCCGGTAGGCGCGCCGTAGCCAGAAACAAGCGGCGGCCAGCCCCGGCTGGCCTTGCGCGCGGTGTTTGTCGAAATAGTCCAGATAGGCCTTGCTCACCACGAAACCGGAAATGCAGAAGAACAGATCGACCCCGGTCCAGGGCATGAAGACAGAAAAGATCCTCAGCAGCGTATCGGCGTGAAACGGCAGCATCATGTTGACGTGGCTCAAGAGGGTCATGGCGACGGCCGCGCCTCTCAAGTATTCGATTTCCAGGTTTTTACGCGCGCTCATCGATCCCTCGTTGTTCTTGTTTTTCAGCGCTGGCGAAGATGGCAGGTGACCGCTTGTCCGGTCAAGAAATCGATCTGTTATTTGCGGAACAAAAAAAAGCGCCCCGAAGGACGCCAAAGGATTCACCTCTTACCAAAGGAGCAAGGAGCTTCTAAAGGTGAATGGGCATTGCTCGTAAAACTCAGAGAATCGCCAGCGGGTATTCGACGATCACCCGTACCTCATCCAGGTCCGACTCAAATGCCGTGGCTCTGGTCGTGGCCTGGCGCAGGCGCAGCGACAGGTCTTTCATCGAACCGCTCTGCACCACGTATTTGACTTCGATGTCACGCTCCCAGCGCTTCTGGTCGGTCAGTGGATTGCCGTCGGCATCGCGGCGCATGTACACGGCGTTGGCGTTGGAGTAATCGGCGTCGGTGCCGCGTGCATAACGGGTCATGAACGACAGGCCGGGCACGCCGTAGGGGGTCATGTCGAGGTCGTAGCGCACCATCCACGAGCGTTCTTTCGGCGAGTTGAAGTCGCTGTACTGGATCGAGTTGTCGAGGAAGATCGAGTCGGACTGGCGCAGGTAGTCGAAGTCGTCGTTGCCGTTGTTGCGCTGGTGGGAAAGGGCGACGGAATGCGCGCCGAGTTTCACGCCGACGCGGCCGCTCCAGATGTTGTTGTCGAACTCGCCGAGCAATTGTTTGCCCTCGTCGACCGCCTTGTAGTAATTCAGGCCGCCGAACAGCGACAGGTCATCCGACAGCGGATACGTCCAGGCGGTGCCGGCGTAGTACTGGTTCCAGGCATCTTTGAGGCGGCTGGAGTACAGGCTGAAACTCAGGTTTTTGTTCAGCGCGTAATCGCCGCCGCCGTAAGCGATCCACGGCGAGTTGACCGGGCCGGCATAGAAGGTCGCGAAGTTCTCGCGCAGGTCGCTGGACACCGGTTGACTCATCGCATGCAACCGGCCGCCCTGGATCGACAGGTCTTCGACGCTGTTGTTGGTCGCGGTCACACCGCGAAAGCTTTCCGGCAGCAATCGCGAATCACCTGCCGCGACCACCGGGTTGGCCGGGAACACATCACCGACTTTCACCACCGTATCGAAGGCCCGCACTTTGGCGGCGCCGCCGACCTTGGTGTATTCGTCCCGTGCTTCACCGTCGCTGTTGACCGGCAACACATCGAACGAACTGCGGCCACCGTTGCGGCCGTCGCCGGTGTCGAGCTTCAGGCCGATCATCGCAAATGCATCCACCCCGACCCCGACGGTGCCCTGGGTGAAACCGGATTCGAACTTGCCGATGATGCCGTGGGCCCAGGCTTCGGAGTATCCATTGCCGGTAGGGCTGGACTGACCGTTGCGGTGATCACGGTTGAAGTAAAGGTTACGGTTGAGCACCGTCAGGCTGCTGCCTTCGATAAACCCTTCGGGTTTTTCTTCTGCAAACACCGAGGACGGCCCGGCGCCGACGACCACTGCCAGAGCGGCCATCGATATTTTTGTGTTGTTAACCATCAATCACTCCTTGGGTTCGGCAGAACGGGAACGAGCTTCGGCGTGGGTTTTATTGTTCGACGGACAAGGGGCCCGCCGGCATGGTCGCCGGGTGACATCGTTGCAGGCTGCAGATAACGCGGAGGTGATTGGGGAATTACAATTTTGTCAGGTGGGGCGGGCGAAACTCACACACAGGGTGGGTCTGATCGTTCCATGTATGCAAATGTTCGTTTCTACCGTTCGAAGCTATCCAGCACGTCTTCTGGCAGAGAGGTATCGATGTCATTGGGAAGTGTGAGTTGGCCCTTCATGGTTCCGATCCGTTGGGCGCGCGTTTTTTTCAAGGTGACTTTGTCTTTGCGTTCTTCGGCTAACGCCTTTAGGCCGTCCATCAACTCTGAAAAAATATCTCGCTTCATGGTTTCTGGATCTCCACTTGATGGGTGACTTTCGAATTTAACGGCATAGGCCAACTGCGTGATGTCAGCCGTTGCTCATCGTTTTGAAGGCAAATTCCTAAAAAGGGGAGGGCGTTGAAAATCAAAATCCCACAAAAACAAAAACGGCACCCGAAGGTGCCGTTTCTGTTTCTAGCCAACTATCGCTGAGCGATCAGCCCGCCAGGCCCGATTGCTGAACCAGGGTCAGCAGCGGTTGTGGGTAGACGCCGAGGAAGAACGCAACCACAGCGATCGCCAGCAGCATCACGCCGCCTGCTTTCTGTTCCCAGTGCAGTTGGGCGTCGTGGCGGCGCAGGTTCGGTTCGATCAGGTACAGGGTGACCATCACGCGCAGGTAGTAGAACACGCCGATGGCGCTGCCCAGTACCAAGGAACCTACCAGCCACCATTGGTGCGACTCGACACCGGTAGCGATGATGTAGAACTTGCCGATGAAGCCAGCGGTCAGCGGGATACCGGCCAGGGACAGCATCATCACGGTCAGTACGGCGGTCAGGTACGGACGGCGCCAGAACAGGCCGCGGTATTCGTACAGCGCGTCTGCGTCACGGCCGTTGTACGGCGAGGACATCAGGGTGATCACGCCGAAGGCGCCGAGGCTGGTGATCACGTAGGTGACCAGGTACACGCCGATGGCTTCCACCGCCAGACCCTTGCTCGCCACCAGTGCGATCAGCAGGTAGCCGAAGTGCGCGATGGAGGAGTAACCGAGCAGACGCTTGAGGTTGCTCTGGGTCAGGGCCAGCAGGTTACCGAACAGGATCGAAGCGATGGCGATGATGGTCAGCACGTTGCTCAGTACGCCACTGCTTGCGGCAGGGGAGATTTGGAACAGACGAACCATGACCGCGAACACAGCCACTTTCGACGCGGTGGCGAGGAACGCGGCCACCGGTGCCGGAGCACCTTCGTACACGTCCGGCGTCCACAAGTGGAACGGTACCAGCGACAGCTTGAACGCCAGACCGATCAGCATCATGCCCAGGCCCAGTTGTGCCAGCGAGCTTGGCAAGCCGGTCGCGGCCAGGGCCTGACCGATACCGACGAAGCTCAGCGAACCCGAGTCTGCGTACAGCAGCGCCATACCGAACAGCAGGAACGCGGAACCGGCGGCCGACAGCACCATGTACTTGATGCCGGCTTCCAGCGAACGCTTGTTGAAGAAGGCGTAGGCCACCAGACCGTAGACCGGCACCGAGAGCAGTTCCAAACCGATGAACAAGCCGGCCAGGTGCTGCGCGCTGACCAGAACCAAGCCACCGGCGGCGGCCATCAGGATCAGCAGGTACAGTTCTTCACGGTTGCCCGGGTAACCCGAACCGCCATCGCCGAGGTAGGCGTGGGCGAGGGTGACGCAAGCGAGGGTGGCGACCAGGATCAGCGCCATGTACAGGCAGGCAAAGGTGTCGATCTGCAGCAATGGGGTCACGGCCAGAGGCGCGACTTTCAGGGCCGGCAGGATCGACAGCAAGGCCAGGTTCAGACCTGCCACCGAAATCAGGAAGGTCTGCGAGTGGTTGCGGCGCCAGGCGATTGCCAGCATCACCACGATAATGGTGAGGCTGGTGATCAACAGTGGCGCAAGCGCAATAAAGTGTTGAATCGTGAATTCCATAGCGCTCTTACCGGGCCGAAGCGAGTTGAGTGAAGGCGGTGCCGAGCCACTGCTGCACGCCATGCATCGTGGCGGCAGAAGTGTCGAGGAACGGTTGCGGGTAGACGCCGAGGTAAATCAGCAGTACCGCAAGGCCCAGCACCATGATCAGTTCGCGACCGTCCATGCCGTGCAGGATCGAATCCGATTTGGACGGACCAAAGTAAGCGCGGTGGATCATGATCAGCGAGTAGACCGAACCGAACACCAGACCGGAGGTGGCAATCGCGGTGATCCATGGAGCACTGGCGAACGTACCGATCAGGATCAGGAACTCGCCGACGAAGTTACCGGTACCCGGCAGACCCAGAGAGGCGGCTGCGAAGAACAGGCTGATCGCCGGCAGGTAAGCGATACGCGACCACAGACCGCCCATCTCACGCATGTCACGAGTATGCAGACGCTCGTACAGCTGACCGCTGAGGATAAACAGTGCCGCCGCCGACAGACCGTGCGCCAGCATCTGGATCACGGCACCTTGCAGCGCCAGTTGGCTGCCGGAGTAGATGCCGATCAGTACGAAGCCCATGTGGGAAACGGACGAGAAGGCGATCAGACGCTTGATGTCGGTTTGCGCGAAAGCGAGGAACGCACCGTAGAAGATCCCGATCAGACCGAGGGTCATGGCGATCGGCGCGAATTCGGCCGAGGCGTTCGGGAACAGCGGCAGGGCGAAACGCAGCAGACCGTAGGCCGCGGTTTTCAGCAAGATACCGGCGAGGTCGACGGAACCTGCAGTCGGTGCCTGGGCGTGAGCGTCAGGCAGCCAGGAGTGGAACGGAACCACGGGCAGCTTGACCGCGAAGGCGATGAAGAAGCCGAGCATCAGAATGTACTCGGTGGTCATCGACATCTTGGTCTTCAACAGATCGGCGTAGTTGAAGGTGATCACGCCGGTGCTGTTGTAGTTGACCAGGACCAGACCGAGGATCGCCACCAGCATGATCAGGCCGGAAGCCTGAGTGAAGATGAAGAACTTGGTCGCGGCGTAGATACGGGTTTTCTTGCCGTCCGAAGAACTGTGACCCCAGAGCGCGATGAGGAAGTACATCGGCACCAGCATCATTTCCCAGAAGAAGAAGAACATGAACAGGTCGAGGGCCAGGAACACGCCGACAACGCCGCCCAGGATCCACATCAGGTTCAGGTGGAAGAAGCCAACGTGACGTTGAATCTCTTTCCACGAGCAGAGTACCGACAGGATACCCAGCAGACCGGTCAGCAGGATCATCAGCAGCGACAGGCCGTCGAGGGCCAGGTGCACGTTGATGCCGAAGCGCTGGATCCAGACGTGCTTGAACTCAAGCGCCCAGGTCGGATCGGCGCCAGGCGCCGGAGCAAATGAATAGTCACCGTGGGCCCACAGCCAGAGGCCGAGGGCGAGTTCCAGGGTCATGGTCAACAGCGCAATCCAGCGGGGGAGGGTGGCGCCGAAGCGCTCACCCAGCCAGCACAGCAGGCCGCCGATGAAGGGGATCAGGATTAGCCAAGGCAGAATCATGACGGGCTCGTTTCCTTTCGCAAATTCGCAAGGTTCATATCAGACCGCTACCAGCACGACAGCGCCGATGACCAACACGGCACCAGCAGCCATCGAAGCAGCGTACCAACGCAGTTGACCGGTTTCGGTACGGCTCAGGGCGGTGTGACCACCCTTGGCCATGCGCGGGATCAGACCGATGGTCTGGTCGAGCGGGTCTTTGCGCAGCATGTGGCTGATCGCAAGGTACGGCTTCACGAACAGTTTGTCGTAGATCCAGTCGAAGCCCCAGGCAGCGAACCACCAGGCCGAAAGGAGACGGCCGATGCCGCTGTTGGCAATCGCGGTCACGAAGCGACGCTTGCCGAGGAACAGCAGGGCCGCCAGCAGGATACCGGCCAGGGCGATGGCGCCCGAAGCGATTTCCAGACTGTGCTTGGCTTCGCCACCGGCATGGCCAACGCTCTCGGGCAGTACGCCGTGCAGCGGTGGAACGATCATGGCGCCGA
Organism: Pseudomonas sp. CH235; assembly: GCF_004368175.1. Taxonomy (NCBI): domain Bacteria; kingdom Pseudomonadati; phylum Pseudomonadota; class Gammaproteobacteria; order Pseudomonadales; family Pseudomonadaceae; genus Pseudomonas; species Pseudomonas sp. CH235. The sequence continues at coordinate 27,863 of NZ_RRZJ01000035.1, read as the reverse complement.
CGAAGGTCGACAGCACGATCAGCACCGACAGCGGCAGCCAGTGAGCGATGCCGTGACCGGCGTGGGCTTCGGTCTTGGCTTCACCATGGAACGCGATGAAGATCAGGCGGAAGGTGTAAAGCGACGTCATGAATGCGCCGACCAGACCTGCGTAAAGCAGACCGTGGTTGCCGCTGGCGAACGCTTCCCAGAGGATTTCGTCCTTGGAGTAGAAACCTGCAGTCACCAGTGGCAGGGCGGCCAGAGCGGCACCACCGACGATGAAGCTGGCGTAGGCCAGCGGCAGTTTCTTCCACAGGCCGCCCATCTTGAAGATGTTCTGCTCGTGGTGGCAGGCAACGATCACCGCACCGGAGGCAAGGAACAGCAGGGCCTTGAAGAAGGCGTGGGTCATCAGGTGGAAGATCGCGCCTTCCCAGGCGCCAACGCCCAGCGCCAGGAACATGTAGCCGATCTGGCTCATGGTCGAGTAGGCGAGGATACGTTTGATGTCGGTTTGTACCAGCGCGGCAAAACCGGCCAGTACCAGGGTCACACCACCCACGATGCCGACCAGGTGCAGGATGTCCGGCGCCAAGGCGAACAGACCGTGGGTACGGGCGATCAGGTAGACACCGGCAGTCACCATGGTTGCGGCGTGGATCAGTGCCGAAACCGGGGTAGGACCGGCCATCGCGTCCGCAAGCCAAGTCTGCAGCGGCAGTTGCGCCGATTTACCGACCGCACCACCCAGCAGCATCAGGGTCGCCAGCACGATCCAGAAATCGCCGACCTTGAAGTGCTCAGGCGCCTTCACCAGCAGTTCCTGGACGTTCAGCGTGCCCAGTTGCTGGAACAGGATGAACAGGCCGATCGCCATGAACACGTCGCCGATACGGGTGACGATGAAGGCTTTGAGTGCGGCGTTACCGTTGTTGCGGTTGCTGTAGTAGAAGCCGATCAACAGGTACGAGCACAGGCCCACGCCTTCCCAACCGAAGTAGATGAACAGCAGGTTATCGCCCAGGATCAGGAACAGCATGCTGGCGATAAACAGGTTGGTGTACGAGAAGAAGCGCGAGTAACCGTCTTCGCCACGCATGTACCACGATGCAAACAGGTGGATCAGGAAGCCGACACCAACGACCACACCGAGCATGGTCACGGACAGACCATCCAGGTACAGCGCGAAGTCAGGCTGGAAACCTTCCACCGACATCCAGCGCCACAGCACCTGGGTGTAGACGCCACCTTCCGGTGGTGCGACGTTGAATTGCCAGATCACGTAGGCCGCGACGATGGCAGACAGGCCGATGGAGCCGACACCGATCAGCGCCGACAGGTTTTCCGAGAAGCGGCCGCGCGAGAACGACAGCAACAGGAACCCGATCAGAGGGAATACGAAAGTCAGAAAGAGTAGGTTCATCCGCGCATCTCACTGGCAGCGTCGATATCGAGCGTGTGGAAGCGGCGATACAGTTGCAGCAGGATCGCCAGGCCAATACTGGCTTCGGCGGCTGCAAGGCTGATCACCAGGATGAACATGATCTGTCCATCCGGTTGCGCCCAGCGGGCGCCCGCAACGATGAAGGCCAGTGCAGAGGCGTTCATCATCACTTCCAGACTCATCAACACGAACAAAATGTTGCGGCGGACCATCAGGCCGACCAGACCAAGGCAGAACAGGATGCCGGCGACGGCCAATCCATGTTCGAGAGGGATAGCAGGCATGTCTTACTCCTTCGCCTCGTTACGGCCCAAATGGAACGCCGTGACGGCTGCAGCGAGCAGCAGCATCGAGGCGAGTTCGACCACCAGCAGATACGGACCGAACAGGCTGATGCCCACGGCTTTTGCATCGACGGTGGTGTGGCCGATGGCCTGACCGCTCTGGTGAGCGAACAGCACATACAGCAGTTCGGCCAGCAGCAGGGCGGCGAGAATGACCGGCCCCGCCCAGATCCCGGGCTTGAGCCAGGTGCGTTCCTGCTGAACCGAGGCGGGACCGAGGTTCAGCATCATCACCACGAACACGAACAGCACCATGATGGCGCCAGCGTAGGCGATCACTTCCAGCACGCCGGCGAACGGAGCGCCGAGTGCGAAGAAGGTCATGGCCACGGCGATCAACGAAATGATCAGGTAGAGCAGGGCGTGCACAGGATTGGTGTTGGTGACCACACGCAATGTGGACACAACAGCGATACCCGATGCGAAATAGAAAGCGAATTCCATCGTTCTTCCTTAAGGCAGCAAGCTCTTCACGTTGATCGGCTCGGCTTCGTTTTGTGCGGCGCCTTTCGGCTTGCCCGCAACGGCCATACCTGCAACACGATAGAAGTTGTAATCAGGGTTTTTGCCGGGGCCGGAGATCAGCAGATCTTCTTTCTCGTACACCAGGTCCTGACGTTTGAACTCGGCCATCTCGAAATCCGGGGTCAGCTGGATCGCGGTGGTCGGGCAGGCTTCCTCGCAGAGACCGCAGAAAATGCAGCGCGAGAAGTTGATACGGAAGAAGTCCGGGTACCAGCGACCGTCTTCGGTTTCAGCTTTCTGCAGCGAGATGCAACCCACCGGGCAAGCCACGGCGCACAGGTTGCAGGCTACGCAGCGTTCTTCGCCATCGGGGTCACGGGTCAGGACGATGCGACCACGGTAGCGTGGTGGCAGGTAGACCGGCTCTTCCGGGTATTGCAGGGTGTCGCGCTTGCGAAAGCCATGGCCGAAGACCATGACCAGGCTGCGCAACTGGGTACCGGTACCCTTAACGATGTCGCCAATATATTTGAACATGGGTCAAATCCTCACTGAACCGCAACCGCAGGCGTGTTCCACAACACGATTGCAGCGGTCACCAGCAAATTGATCAGGGTCAGTGGCAGGCAGAATTTCCAGCTGAAATCCATCACCTGGTCATAACGCGGACGCGGGATGGAAGCGCGCAGCAGGATGAACAGCATGATGAAGAACGCGGTCTTCAGTGCGAACCAGACGAAGGACAGTTGCGGCAGGATGCCGAACGGACCGTGCCAGCCACCGAAGAACAGGGTGACCAGCAGCGCCGAGATCAGGATGATGCCGATGTATTCACCGACGAAGAACATGCCCCATTTCATACCGGCGTATTCAATGTGGTAACCGTCGGCCAGTTCCTGTTCCGCTTCCGGCTGGTCGAACGGGTGACGGTGAGTCACGGCCACGCCAGCGATGAAGAAGGTACAGAAGCCGAAGAACTGCGGAATGATGAACCACAGGTTCTGCGCCTGGTACTCGACGATGTCGCGCATGTTGAACGAGCCGACCTGCACCACGATGCCCATCAGGGCCAGGCCCATGAACACTTCGTAGGACACGGTCTGCGCCGAGGCACGCAAGCTGCCGAGAAGGGCGAACTTGTTGTTACTCGACCAGCCGGCGAACAGCACCGCGTAGACCGACAGACCGGCCATGGCGAAGAAGAACAGCAGGCCGATGTTCAGATCCGCCACGCCCCAGGTCGGGGTGATCGGGATGATCGCGAAAGCGATCAGCAGGGCGGACATGGCCACGACCGGTGCCAGGGTGAAGATCACCTTGTCGGCAAACGGCGGGGTCCAGTCTTCCTTGAAGAACATCTTCAGCATGTCGGCCGCGATCTGGAACATGCCGAACGGGCCAACGCGGTTCGGACCGTAACGGTCCTGCCACCAGCCCAGCAGGCGACGCTCGACAAAGCTGAGCAACGCGCCTGCGACCACCACGGCCAGCAGGATCACGATGGCCTTGATGACCGTCAGGATCACATCGATCACTTCAGGGGTGAACCAGGTCATTGCGCTGCCTCCTGCAGACCATCAACGGTTTGGCCGAAAATCGCCGGCGGAATGCCTGCCAGACCGGCCGGCAGTGCAACCAGGCCAGCGCCCAGCTCTTCATTGATGCGCAGCGGCAGACGCAGGGTCTGGCCGGCAACATTGAGGCTCAGCAGTGCGCCTTCGTTGACGCCCAGGCGATCCGCTTCGGACTTGGCCAGTGCAACGTAGGCGGCCGGGATGCGTTCCTGGATCGGAGCGGCTTTCGACGAGTTCTCGTCGCTGCCGAACAGGTGGTAGAACGGCACGGCTTGCCAGGTGCCCTGGGCCGGGTTGAACGCGCGCGGAACACTGGCGAACCAGTTCAGCGAATCACCGGTGCTTTCGATCAGGCGGGTGCCCGGATCGCCAGCGCGCAGGTGACCACCGACTTCGTCCTGGAACTTGTTCCAGGCTTGCGGCGAGTTCCAGCCCGGCGACCAGGCGAACGGCACTTGCTGACGCGGTTCGGCGGAGCCCGAGTAACCTTCCATCGAGAAGGCGAACGCGGTGTCCTTGTCTTGCGGGGTGCGTGGTTCGTGAACGCTGATGTCGGCGCGCATCGCGGTGCGACCGGAGTAACGCAGCGGTTCACGCGCCAGTTTCAGACCCTTGATGCGGAACGAAGCGGACGGTGCGGCGTCGACGATACGCGCCAGTTGCGGCGTGCTCGAAGCAACGGCAGCGGTCACGTGGTCGAGTTGCGTCCAGTCGATCGGCTGGTTCAGCAGGGTGGCGCGCAGGGCGTGCAGCCAGCGCCAGCCTTCGTGGACCAGAATGCTCGCGTCCATGTATTGCGGGTCGAAAACCTGGAAGAAGCGCTGGGCGCGACCTTCCTGGCTGACCAGCGTACCGTCGCCTTCAGCGAAGCTGGCGGCTGGCAGAACCAGATGCGCGCGATCGCTGGTGGCGGTCTTCTGATGGTCGGCAACGATCACTACTTTCGCAGCGTTCAGTGCCGCATCGACCTTGGCCTTGGCGGTGCGGGTGTACAGATCGTTTTCCAGCACGACGATGGCGTCGGCCTTGCCGTCGATGACCGCTTGCAGCGCAGCATCAACCGATTCGCCACCGAGCATGGCCAGGCCGAGGCTGTTGGCTTCCGGCACGATCAGGCTGATCGAACCGTTCTTCTCGCGCAGCTTCAGGGCCTTGGCGATGTTCGCAGCGGCTTCGATCAAGGCTTTGGAGCCCAGCGAAGTACCGGCGATGATCAGTGGACGCTTGGCCGCGAGCAGGGCGTCGGCGATGCGCTTGGCCAGTTCCAGGGCTTCGGCATCCAGACCTTCAACGGCAGGGGCGCTGGCGTCCAGGGCGTGAGCCACGGCGAAACCGATGCGGGCCAGATCGTCCGGAGCGGCGTGTACGCATTCTTCGGCGATGTCGTCGAGCTTGGTTTCAGCCAGGCTGGCGATGAACAGGGGGTTCAGCTCGTGCTGACCGATGTTCTTCACGGCGGCGTCGAGCCAAGGCTGAACGCGCATGGCTTCGGCCATGTCTTCGGCCTTGCCTTTTACCGACTGACGCAGGGCCAGGGCCATGCGGGCAGCGGTCTGGGTCAGGTCTTCACCGAGGACGAACACGGCGTCGTGGTCTTCGATGTCGCGCATGTTCGGCACTGGCAGCGGGCTGTCTTTCAGCACTTGCAGGACCAGACGGATGCGTTCCAGCTCGGAGGCTTCGATACCGGAGTAGAAGTGCTCGGCGCCGACCAGTTCACGCAACGCGTAGTTGCTTTCCAGGCTGGCACGCGGCGAACCGATACCGACGATGTTGCGACCGCGCAGCAGGTCAGCGGCTTTGTCCAGCGCAGCATCCAGGCCAAGCTTGGTGCCGTCGGCCAGCAGCGGCTGACGTGGACGGTCGGTGCGGTTGACGTAGCCATAACCGAAACGGCCACGGTCGCACAGGAAGTACTGGTTCACCGAACCGTTGTAACGGTTTTCGATGCGACGCAGTTCGCCGTAACGCTCGCCCGGGGAGATGTTGCAACCGCTCGAGCAGCCATGGCAGATGCTCGGCGAGAACTGCATGTCCCACTTGCGGTTGTAGCGCTCGGAGTGAGTCTTGTCGGTGAACACACCGGTCGGGCAGACCTCGGTGAGGTTGCCGGAGAACTCGCTTTCGAGGGTGCCGTCTTCAACGCGACCGAAGTACACGTTGTCGTGGGCGCCAAATACACCGAGGTCGGTGCCGCCGGCGTAATCCTTATAGAAACGCACGCAGCGGTAGCAGGCGATGCAGCGGTTCATTTCGTGGGAAATGAACGGGCCCAGTTGCTGGTTCTGGTGGGTACGTTTGGTGAAGCGATAACGGCGCTCGTTGTGGCCGGTCATCACGGTCATGTCTTGCAGGTGGCAGTGACCGCCTTCCTCGCACACAGGGCAGTCGTGCGGGTGGTTGGTCATCAGCCATTCAACAACACTGGCGCGAAACGCCTTGGATTCTTCATCGTCGATGGAGATCCAGGTGTTGTCGGTGGCAGGGGTCATGCAGGACATGACGATGCGACCACGGGTGTCGTTCTCGTCGGTGTACTGCTTGACCGCGCACTGGCGGCAGGCCCCGACGCTACCAAGCGCGGGGTGCCAGCAGAAATAAGGGATGTCGAGGCCCAGCGACAGACATGCCTGTAACAGGTTGTCTGCCCCGTCGACTTCGAGCGCTTTGCCGTCTACGTGGATAGTGGCCATGGTTCAAAGGTCTTCGTTGGCCCGGTGTCAGCGGGCGTGGCTAATGGAATCTTGTTATCCGTCCGAATCCAGTCAGCCCCGAAAGGCGTCATCGGACGAAAGGCGAAGGGCACGGACCCTTCGCCTTTTTAAGCGTTTACGCGCCGACTACGATCGGCTTCGCCAGAGGCGGGACGGCGGCGCTTGCAGGCGCGATACCGGCTTCGAACTCTGGACGGAAGTATTTGATGGCACTGCCCAACGGCTCCACGGCACCCGGTGCGTGAGCACAGAAGGTCTTGCCCGGGCCGAGGAAGTTGACCAGACCCAGCAGGGTCTCGATGTCGCCTGGCTGGCCGCGACCTTGTTCGATCGCCATCAAGAGCTTGACGCTCCATGGCAAACCATCACGGCACGGTGTGCAGAAGCCGCAGGATTCGCGAGCGAAGAACTGCTCCATGTTGCGCAGCAGGGACACCATGTTGACGCTGTCGTCCACCGCCATGGCCAGGCCGGTACCCATACGGGTGCCCACTTTGGCGATGCCGCCGGCGTACATTTGTGCGTCGAGGTGTTCCGGCAACAGGAAACCGGTACCGGCGCCGCCTGGCTGCCAGGCTTTCAGCTTGAAGCCGTCGCGCATGCCACCGGCGTAGTCTTCGAACAGTTCGCGACCGGTCACGCCGAATGGCAGTTCCCAAAGGCCAGGGTTCTTGACCTTGCCGGAGAAGCCCATGAGCTTGGTGCCCATGTCTTCGCTGCCGTCGCGGGCCAACGATTTGTACCAGTCCACGCCGTCGGCGATGATCGCCGGCACGTTGCACAGGGTTTCAACGTTGTTCACGCAGGTCGGCTTGCCCCACACGCCAACGGCGGCAGGGAAGGGCGGCTTGGAGCGCGGGTTGGCGCGGCGGCCTTCGAGGGAGTTGATCAGTGCGGTTTCTTCACCGCAGATGTAACGCCCGGCGCCGGTGTGGACGAACAGCTCGAAATCGAAGCCGCTGCCCAGGATGTTCTTGCCCAGCAGGCCGGCAGCCTTGGCTTCTTCCACGGCACGGTTCAGGTGCTTGGCAGCGGTGGTGTACTCGCCACGCAGGAAGATGTAGCCACGGTAGGTTTTCAGCGCGCGGGCGCTGATCAGCATGCCTTCGATCAGCAGATGGGGCAGTTGCTCCATCAGCATGCGGTCTTTCCAGGTGTTCGGCTCCATTTCATCCGCGTTGCACAGCAGGTAGCGGATGTTGATGGATTCGTCCTTTGGCATCAGGCCCCACTTCACGCCAGTGGGGAAGCCTGCACCGCCGCGACCCTTGAGGCCGGCGTCTTTCACGGTCTGGACGATGGCATCCTGATCCATGTCGGCGAAGGCTTTGCGCGCAGCGGCGTAACCGTTCTTGGCCTGGTACTCGTCGAGCCACACGGCTTCGCCGTCGTCACGCAGGCGCCAGGTCAGCGGGTGAGTCTCGGCCGAACGCTGGATGCGGTTGGCCGGGCCGAAAGAAGTCAGGGTCATACGTAGCCCTCGAGCAGTTTGGCGACGCCGGCAGGCTGGACATCGCCAAAGGTGTCGTCATCGATCATCAGCGCCGGTGCCTTGTCGCAGTTGCCGAGGCAGCAGACCGGCAGCAGAGTGAAGCGACCGTCGGCAGTGGTCTGACCCAGGCCGATACCCAGGTTGTTCTGGATTTCGCTGACCACCGACTCGTGGCCGCCGATGTAGCAGACCATGCTGTCGCAGACGCGAATGATGTGACGGCCGACCGGCTGACGGAAGATCTGGCTGTAGAACGTGGCCACGCCTTCAACGTCGCTGGCCGGGATGCCGAGGATCTCGCCGATGGCGTACAGGGCGCCGTCCGGCACCCAGCCGCGTTCCTTCTGAACGATCTTCAGGGCTTCGATCGACGCCGCGCGCGGGTCTTCGTAGTGATGCAGCTCGTGCTCGATGGCCGAGCGCTCGGTTTCACTCAAGGTGAAACGGTCTGTCTGGATAAGCGTGCTGTTCATGCTTAGCGGTCCACGTCGGCCATAACGAAATCGATACTACCCAGGTACGCAATCAGGTCCGCGACCATGCTGCCTTTGATCACCGAAGGGATCTGTTGCAGATGCGGGAAGCTCGGAGTACGGATCCGGGTACGGTAGCTCATGGTGCCGCCGTCGCTCGTCAGGTAATAACTGTTGATGCCCTTGGTCGCTTCGATCATCTGGAAGGATTCGTTGGCCGGCATGACCGGGCCCCACGAAACCTGCAGGAAGTGCGTGATCAGGGTTTCGATGTGCTGCAGCGTGCGCTCTTTCGGCGGCGGCGTGGTCAGCGGGTGATCCGCCTTGTACGGGCCTTCCGGCATGTTGCGCAGGCACTGGTCGATGATCTTGACGCTCTGGCGCATCTCTTCGACGCGAACCATGCAGCGGTCGTAGGCATCGCCGTTGGCGGCCAGCGGCACTTCGAACTCGAAGTTCTCGTAACCGGAGTACGGACGCGCCTTGCGCAGGTCGAAGTCGCAACCGGTGGAACGCAGGCCGGCACCGGTGACGCCCCATTCCAGGGCCTCTTTGGTGTTGTACTGGGCAACGCCGATGGTACGACCCTTGAGGATGCTGTTCTGCAGGGCGGCCTTGGTGTATTCGTCGAGGCGCTTTGGCAGCCATTCAACGAAGTCTTTCACCAGTTTTTCCCAGCCGCGCGGCAGGTCGTGGGCGACGCCACCGATGCGGTACCAGGCCGGGTGCAGGCGGAAACCGGTGATGGCTTCGATCACCGTGTACGCCTTCTGGCGGTCGGTGAAGGTGAAGAACACCGGAGTCATGGCGCCGACGTCCTGGATGTAGGTGCCCAGGAAGAGCAGGTGGCTGGTGATCCGGAAGAACTCGGCCATCATGATGCGGATGACGTCGACCTTCTCGGGTACCTTGATGCCGGCCAGCTTCTCGACCGAGAGCACGTACGGCAGGTTGTTCATCACGCCGCCGAGGTAGTCGATACGGTCGGTGTACGGAATGAAGCTGTGCCAGGACTGACGCTCGGCCATCTTCTCGGCGCCACGGTGGTGGTAACCGATGTCCGGAACGCAGTCGACGATCTCTTCACCGTCCAGTTGCAGGATGATGCGGAACGCACCGTGAGCCGAAGGGTGGTTCGGACCCAGGTTGAGGAACATGTAGTCCTCGTTCGGGCCGGAGCGCTTCATGCCCCAGTCTTCAGGACGGAAACGCGCGGCTTCTTCCTCAAGCTGTTGCTTGGCCAGGTTCAGGCTGAACGGATCGAATTCGGTGGCGCGCGCCGGGAAGTCCTTGCGCAGTGGGTGACCTTCCCAGGTCGGCGGCATCATGATGCGCGACAGGTGCGGGTGACCTTTAAAGTCGATGCCATACATGTCCCAGACTTCACGCTCGTACCAGTTGGCGTTCGGCCAGATGCTGGTGACGGTCGGCAAGCTGAGGTCGCTCTCGGACAAGGCGACCTTGATCATCACGTCACTATTACGTTCCAGCGACATGAGGTGATAGAACACGGTGAAATCGGCACCGCTCGGCAGCCCTTGACGCTTGGTGCGCAGACGCTCGTCCACGCCGTGCAGGTCATAGAGCATGACGTACGGCTTGGGCAGGTTGCGCAGGAAGGTCAGGACTTCGACGAGTCTGGCGCGAGCCACCCACAGCACCGGCATGCCGGTGCGGGTCGACTGAGCGGTGAACGCTTCGGCGCCAAAACGGTTGTTCAGTTCGACGACCACATCCTGGTCGTCTGCCTTATAAGGCGGGATGTACAGAGCACTGCCTGTAGTCATGGTTATTTTTTCGCTTTCGGTCAACGTAAAGAATGAAGCCAGCTTCTCGTTTCTTTGAAACAGACTGGATCAGACTTCGTCAGGGCTGCGCAGGTTGGTGACTGCGATTCGCTGTTCGCGGCGCTGTTCCTTCTGCGAAGGCATGTCGGCGCGATAAACGCCTTGATCGCCAACGACCCAGGAAAGTGGGCGACGCTCCTGGCCAATGGACTCCTGCAACAGCATCAAGCCTTGCAGAAATGCTTCTGGACGGGGCGGGCAGCCAGGTACGTAGACGTCAACGGGCAGGAACTTGTCCACCCCCTGAACCACGGAGTAGATGTCGTACATGCCGCCGGAGTTGGCGCACGAACCCATCGAGATCACCCACTTGGGCTCGAGCATCTGCTCGTACAGGCGCTGAATGATCGGCGCCATCTTGATGAAGCAGGTCCCGGCGATAACCATGAAGTCGGCCTGACGCGGTGATGCCCGGATAACTTCGGCGCCGAAGCGCGCGATGTCGTGGGGCGCCGTGAAGGCGGTGGTCATTTCCACGTAGCAGCACGACAGACCGAAGTTGTACGGCCACAGGGAGTTCTTACGTCCCCAGTTGACCGCGCCACTCAGCACGTCTTCCAGCTTGCCCATGAAAATGTTTTTGTGGACTTGATCCTCTAACGGATCGGAAACGGTTTCCCGCTGGCCGATCGGATACTGCTCGTTAGGAGCATCGGGGTCGATTCTGGTGAGATTGTATTGCATTGCCAAAGCCTCATTGTTTCAGCTTCGCCTGCCGCTTGCGACGAGCTTCCGGAGCCCAGTCAAGGGCGCCCACTCGGAACAGGTAGACAAGACCTGCCAACAGAATTGCTATGAAAACGAGAGCTTCGACGAATCCGGTCCAGCCGCTTTCGCGGACGGACACAGACCATGCAAAGAGAAAGAGGGCTTCGATATCGAAGATCACGAACAGCATCGCGACCAGATAGAATTTGGCTGAGAGCCGCAAGCGGGCGCCACCGGTAGGTAGCATGCCGGACTCGAACGGTTCGTTTTTGCTGCGGCCCCAGGCTTTTGACCCGAGGAGGCTGGAGACACCGAGCATGAAGGCACACAGGCCGACTACACCCAGAAGGAAAATGGCAAAGCCCCAGTTGTGGGCCATGAGTCCTGTCGCTTCGGGCATGCTGGAAATCCTTAACAGAGAGCAAAGGTCTCTGAGCTTGATAAAGAAATAAGGCAGTGACGATATGTCGCAGCAATCAATCGCGCTGATTTTATGGCTAAACACCCGGCAAGTAAAATTCCTATAGCGAAATTATTTATTGGAATAAGGACATAGCGCGCCTCGAAGGGCCCGCAGCCCATGCGTTGCGGGCATTAGCCGGAATTTCAAGAATTATGTTTTGTAGGAAATGTAACGAACATAGTTGCCGCTAAATGATAATTAATATCGTTTGGGGTGGTTTCGTAACTGTTTAACGGGTCAGTAGTTGGGAAGTTGTCTTATATGCGCGTTACTGCAAGTAGCGGCGGCGCCCGTTTTAGCCGATTTTTGCGATGCGGATACCGCTCTGGATCAATGTTTTGCCTGACAGGTTGTGCCAATTCCTGAGGCGCTCGGAAAACCGCAGGCAAAAAAAACGCCCCGAACCAGTCGGGGCGTCAGTTTTTCGGCAATGCGGTTAGCTTTCTATACGGTCCGCAAAGGCCGTTCGCTCAGGCGAAGTCGATCAGTGGAACTGTTCTTCTTCGGTCGAACCGGTCAGCGCGGTCACCGAGGACGTGCCGCCCTGGATCACGGTGGTCATGTCGTCGAAGTAGCCAGTGCCCACTTCCTGCTGGTGAGCCACGAACGTGTAACCCTTGGCGGCGTCAGCGAATTCCTGCTCTTGCAGCTTCACGTAGGCAGTCATGTCGTTGCGGGCGTAGTCGTGCGCCAGGTTGAACATGCTGTGCCACATGTTGTGAATGCCGGCCAGGGTGATGAACTGGTGCTTGTAACCCATGGCGGACAGTTCGCGCTGGAACTTGGCGATGGTCGCGTCGTCCAGGTTTTTCTTCCAGTTGAAGGAAGGCGAGCAGTTGTACGACAGGATCTGGTCCGGATATTCCTTTTTGATCGCTTCAGCGAAACGACGGGCTTCGTCCAGGTCCGGCTTGGCGGTTTCGCACCAGATCAGGTCGGCGTACGGCGCGTAGGCCAGGCCGCGGGCGATTGCCTGGTCCAGGCCTGCACGAACCTTGTAGAAACCTTCCTGAGTACGGGTGCCAGTCACGAACGGCTGGTCGTACGGGTCGCAGTCGGAAGTCAGCAGGTCGGCAGCGTTGGCGTCGGTACGGGCCAGGATGATGGTCGGTACACCGGCAACGTCGGCAGCCAGACGTGCAGCGGTCAGCTTCTGTACGGCTTCCTGGGTTGGAACCAGAACCTTGCCGCCCATGTGGCCGCATTTCTTCACGGAGGCCAGTTGGTCTTCGAAGTGAACGCCGGCGGCGCCTGCTTCGATCATGCTCTTCATCAGCTCGTAGGCGTTCAGTACGCCGCCGAAGCCGGCTTCGGCGTCAGCCACGATTGGCGCGAAGTAGTCGATGTAGCCATCGTCGCCCGGGTTCTTGCCGGCTTTCCACTGGATCTGGTCGGCACGACGGAACGAGTTGTTGATGCGCTTGACCACGGTTGGCACCGAGTCCACCGGGTACAGCGACTGGTCCGGGTACATCGATTCGGCGGAGTTGTTATCCGCAGCGACTTGCCAGCCCGACAGGTAGATCGCCTGGATACCGGCTTTGACCTGTTGCACAGCCTGGCCGCCGGTCAGGGCGCCCATGCAGTTGACGAAATCTTTCTCTGGGCGGAAGGACGGCTTGGCACCCTGGGTGACCAGGTTCCACAGTTTTTCGGCGCCCATTTTTGCAAAGGTGTGCTCTGGTTGAACCGAGCCACGCAGACGGACGACGTCAGCAGCGGAGTAATTGCGAGTCACGCCTTTCCAGCGCGGGTTTTCAGCCCAGTCTTTTTCAAGGGCTGCAATTTGCTGTTCGCGTGTCAGTGCCATGGAGATAAACCTCGTCGCGTCTTTATGAAAAGTTGTTCTGCGGTGGAAAATTCCTTGCGCTCGCTGACCAGAAGCTTAGGTGGTCAGGTCGGGTTCGGCGGGGCAGGCGACGGGATGAACGATGGGCTCGAGGGGAAGTGAGCAGGTAAAGGCGAACTGGTGGGCGCATTCGGGCGTCGTGGGCCTTTATACGAACTACAGTGTAAAGCCGGGTTACCTAATTACGCTTCCGTCCCTCGGGACAACTTCGTTCCAGTCGGCAACCTCGTCAAACACACCTTGTGGGCGGTACAGACACGAAACGGCTCGCGGGGATGGTTGCGAGCATCGCTTCGAAGGCCCTTGCCAGGGCCTCTGATTAGCGGGAGCGAGGCCATCATGCCTTCGCTTTTTTGGCTCGTCAAACGTTTTGTAGTGCTTTTTTTAAAGCACTACATCTTTCGTCTAATACGACTAATCAGTCAGTTTTCGGTGCTTTAGTCCAACGTGTCGACTTTCACCCTTAACGTCATGTCATCCCGGCCTTGAGTCGAGTAGCTGCGGGCCAGGCCCTGTTTGTCGGCCTGGGTCTGGCGATTCACGCCGGCGAGGGTAATCCACTCGCCCAGACGCCCGGTGACAGTTGTGTCGGTGCTTTGCACGTTCACTACATCGGGACGTTCCTGGCTCATGCGGTCACGGTTGGTACTGATTGCCAGGTGAACGGTTTCGCCGGTGACGCTTGCGGTGACATAAAACCCCTGGGTGACGTTGCGATATTGAGTCTGGCTGCTGTAATCGCCGTAGGAGTTGGTCTGGCTGCTGGTGATCGGCACGCTTTGGCCAACCTGGATCAGCGCCGGTGCGCCTTCGCTGGCCTGGATCTGCTGAATGCCGCCGTCACGGCTGGCAGTGCTGCGACTGATGATGCGGGTTTGCGCGCCATTGACCGAATAGCCTTCATCGCCACGACCGTTGTTTTCGTTGGTGTCGACCGTGATCAGCAGGCGCTTGGGCGCGGTGTCGAGTTGCGAGAGCAGGTCCTTGAGTTCTTCGATCTTGCCGGGTTCAGCCTTGACGATCAGTTGGTTGCCATAGGCGCTGACCTGGCCGTCCTTGCCGATGAAGTCTTGAGCCACCGGCAGCATGTCGGCGCTGGTGTGGTATTTGAGGGGCACGATTTCTGTGGCTGCCATCACCGAAAAACTGCAGCCGAGCAGCAGGGTGGTGAGCAGGGTGCGTAGGGACATGTCCGTTATCTCCGCTTTCGAAAGGCTTGATATTGCCAGTTTGTCGGCCCGGGGTGGGGCAAGTTGAATCCTAGACAGCAAAACGCCCCGGCATCGTCGGATGGCGGGGCGTTTTACGTGATCGTTCCCACGCTCCGCGTGGGAATGCAGCCAGTGACGCTCTGCGTCACATGCCGCAAGGGACGCGGAGCGTCCCGAGAGGCATTCCCACGCAGAGCGTGGGAACGATCGGCGCCTCGGTCTTAAGCTGAGTGACGAACCATATCGACATGCGGAATCCCGGCTTCGAGGAATTCCTCGCTGACCAGGTTGAAACCGAGGCGCTCATAGAACGCCGTGGCCTGTACCTGGGCGCTGAGCATCTGCTGCTTCAGGCCGCGTGCTTCCGCTTCGGCAATCACCGCTTGCATCAGCGCATCGCCGACCTTCAGGCCGCGCCAGTCTTTCAGCACCGAAACCCGGCCGACATGCCCGTCGGGCAAGAGGCGGGCGGTGCCGATCGGAAAGTCGCCTTCGAAAGCCAGGAAATGCACCGCCGTGGCGTCATCAGCGTCCCACTCAAGCTCGGGTGGAACCGATTGTTCGGCAATGAACACCGTTTCGCGAATGCGGCGGATCTCGGCGTTGTCCTTTTGCCAGTCTGCAACACGTACGCGAATCTTATTCATCGTCGGCGAACCCCAGGCTTCCCTGTTTGACCAGTTCGCACAGCAGGCCGCGACCGTCTTCGTCGCTCAGCCAGTCACCGAGATTGTCTGTGTGCAGGGCGTCGGCAGAGCAGATCAGCTTCAGCAGTTCGCGCAGCTTGCCCGGCAGGTAACGGCTCTGACCGCTGGCGAACAGCAGCAGATCGTCATCGACGTCCGACCACGCCAGACGCGCGCTCGGGTTGCGGATCAGGATGGCACCGTCTTCGAGCGCGCCGAGGAGGTCTTCTTCCTCGACTTCTTCCGGGCCGACCACCAGCTCTGGATAACGCGGCTCGGTCATGTACTGGCCGAACCAGGTCAGCAGCAGGCGTTCGTCGCTCATGTGTTCGGCGAGCAGCGCTTTCAGGCGGCCGAGTGCATCGTGCTGGATCTGATGTGGATCATCGCTGACCGGCTTGGCGTCGGCGTCGGTGTAGCGCTCTTCGTCAGTCAGGAACTGGCTGAGGAAGTCGGTGAAGTGGGTCAGCACTTCAGCGGCGCTCGGTGCGCGAAAGCCGACCGAGTAGGTCATGCAGTCATCGACGGCAACGCCGCAGTGAGCCAGGCGCGGCGGCAGGTAGAGCATGTCGCCCGGTTCCAGGACCCACTCTTCGGTCTCGTGGAATTCGGCGAGGATGCGCAGATCCGCGTGTTGCAGCAGCGGGCTTTCGGAGTCGCACATCTGGCCGATTTTCCAGTTGCGCTTGCCGTGGCCTTGCAGCAGGAACACGTCGTAGTTGTCGAAGTGCGGACCGACGCTGCCACCCGGAGCGGCGAAGCTGATCATCACGTCGTCGACGCGCCAGCTCGGCAGGAAGCGGAAGTTTTCCAGCAGCTCGCTGACTTCCGGCACGAACTGATCGACCGCCTGCACCAGCAGGGTCCACTCGCGCTCCGGCAGTTTGCTGAATTCGTCTTCGGCGAACGGGCCGCGACGCAGTTCCCAAGGGCGCTCGCCGTGCTCGATCACCAGGCGCGATTCGACTTCTTCTTCCAGGGCCAGGCCGGCGAGTTCGTCGGCGTCGATCGGGCTTTCGAAATCAGGAATCGCCTGACGGATCAGCAGTGGTTTTTTCTGCCAGTAGTCGCGCATGAATTCGCGCGCCGTAAGACCACCCAGAAGTTGAAGAGGAATATCGGGATTCATATGTAACCTATTGAAAAAAAGCATTTTTCAGACGGGAATAAAAACGCCCGGCGCGGCCGGGCGTCTCAAACGGGTCAAGCAGTCGATCAGATGCGTTTGGCTTGCGCTACAGCGTTTCCGATGTAGTTGGCCGGCGTCAGTTGCTTGAGCTCGGCTTTCGCAGCGGCCGGCATGTCCAGGCCATCGATGAAAGTCTGCAGCGCTTCAGGGCTGATGCCCTTGCCGCGCGTCAGTTCTTTCAGCTTCTCGTACGGGTTTTCGATGTTGTAGCGGCGCATCACGGTCTGGATCGGCTCGGCCAGGACTTCCCAGCAAGCGTCCAGATCGGCAGCGATCTTGTCAGCGTTCAGCTCGAGCTTGCTGATGCCTTTGAGGCTCGCTTCGTACGCGATCACGCTGTGGGCGAAGCCGACACCGAGGTTACGCAGCACGGTGGAGTCGGTCAGGTCGCGCTGCCAGCGGGAGATTGGCAGTTTGCTCGCCAGGTGCTGGAACAGTGCGTTGGCGATGCCCAGGTTGCCTTCGGAGTTTTCGAAGTCGATCGGGTTGACCTTGTGCGGCATGGTCGACGAACCGATTTCGCCGGCGATGGTGCGCTGCTTGAAGTAGCCCAGGGAGATGTAGCCCCAGATGTCACGGTCGAAGTCGATCAGGATGGTGTTGAAGCGCGCAATGGCGTCGAACAGCTCGGCGATGTAGTCGTGCGGCTCGATCTGCGTGGTGTACGGGTTGAAGCCCAGACCCAGCTCGTCTTCGATGAAGGCGCGGGCGTTGGCTTCCCAGTCGATCTGCGGGTAGGCCGACAGGTGAGCGTTGTAGTTGCCGACAGCGCCGTTGATCTTGCCCAGCAGCGGAACGGCAGCGACCTGAGCGATCTGGCGCTCGAGACGGTAAACCACGTTCGCCAGCTCTTTACCCAAGGTGGTCGGCGAAGCCGGCTGACCGTGGGTGCGCGACAGCATCGGCACGTCGGCGAAGCGGATCGCCAGTTCGCGGATGGCATTGGCAGTCTGGCGCATCAGCGGCAGCATCACGTCGTCACGGCCTTCGCGCAGCATCAGGGCGTGGGACAGGTTGTTGATGTCCTCGCTGGTGCAGGCGAAGTGGATGAATTCGCTGACCTTGGCCAGTTCCGGCAGCTTGGCCGCCTGCTCTTTGAGCAGGTATTCGATCGCTTTTACGTCGTGGTTGGTGGTGCGCTCGATCTCTTTCACGCGCTCGGCGTGCTCCAGCGAGAAGTTCTCGGCCAGTTCATTCAGAACGGCGTTGGCTTCGGCGGAGAAGGCTGGCACTTCCGGGATGCCGGCGTGAGCGGCCAGGCGCTGGAGCCAGCGCACTTCAACCAGAACGCGGGCACGGATCAGACCGTACTCGCTGAAAATTGGGCGCAGGGCCTGGGTTTTGCCGGCGTAGCGGCCGTCAACAGGGGAAACCGCAGTGAGCGAAGAGAGCTGCATGGGGTGTTCTCGGACAGTCGGGCAACGAAATGGGGCGCGTATCATACATGAAAAAATCCGCCGGTCCGTCGCCAACTGACCGGCGTATTACGCGTTACAGACTACAAAGCTTTTATTGCGCGGCGATTTACTCGCTGCGCATCAACGGATACAGCTCTTTGAGCAATTTGCGCCGGCTGACGACCAGCTGCCAGCGATGACCGCCGAGCTGACGCCACAGGCGTGCCGAACGAATGCCGGCGAGCAGCAGGGCGCGGATCTTCGAGGCATTGCTCGGCTGCTGCAGGTTGCGCATGTCGCCATGCACCTGAATGCGTTGGCGCAGCGTGCTCAGGGTGTCCTGATACAGCGCACCGCAGGCTGCGATCACGTTTTCGTGGGCCGGGCCGAAGTGCTCGACCTGCGACTGGATCTGCGGCAAGCGCTTGCCGATCACGTCGAGCATGTCGTTGCGCTTGGCCAGTTGTCGCTCAAGGCCGAGCATCGACAGGGCGTAGCGCAGCGGTTCGCGTTGCAAGGTGCTTGGGTCGCGCTCGAGGGCGCCGATCAGCGCGCGGTAACCCTCGCGCAGGTTGATATCGTCGCCGCCGTAAACATCCAGCGTGTCTTTCGGGTCACGAACCAGCAGGCTGCCGAGCATGCAGCTCAGGCCGGCCTCGTTGGTCTGACCGGTCTTGGCGATCCGGTCGACCAGCACGGCGGCGAGAAACACGCCGCCCAGAGCGGTCAATTGCTCCTGAGTCGGGCTCATGCCTGGCCGCTCCACGGCTCGGCGACTTCGATCACGCCGCCACCGAGGCAGATTTCACCGTCATAGAACACCACCGACTGGCCCGGCGTGACCGCGCGTTGCGGCTCGTCGAATACGGCGCGATAGCCGGTTTCGGTTTTCTCAAGGGTGCAGGCCTGATCGCTCTGGCGATAACGAACCTTGGCAGTCAGGCGCAGCGGCTGGCTTAGATCGATCGGGTTGACCCAATAGATTTCCGAAGCGAGCAGGGCGCTGGAGAACAGCCACGGATGGTTGTTGCCTTGACCGACGATCAGCTCGTTGGTGTCCAGATCCTTGCGCAGCACGTACCACGGCTCATCGCCGGCGTCTTTCAGACCGCCGATGCCCAGGCCCTGACGCTGGCCGATGGTGTGGTACATCAAGCCGTGGTGACGGCCGATGACTTCGCCTTCGGTGGTCTTGATCTCGCCCGGTTGTGCCGGCAGGTATTGCTTGAGGAAATCGCTGAAGCGACGCTCGCCGATGAAGCAGATCCCGGTGGAATCCTTCTTCTTGGCGGTCGCCAGCTCGTATTTCTCGGCAATCGCGCGGACTTCCGGTTTTTCCAGCTCGCCGACCGGGAACAGGGTCTTGGCGATCTGTTCGCCGCCGACGGCGTGCAGGAAGTAGCTCTGATCCTTGTTCGGATCCAGGCCCTTGAGCAGTTCGGTGCGGCCGTCGATGTCGCGGCGGCGCACGTAGTGACCGGTGGCGATCAGGTCGGCGCCGAGCATCATGGCGTAGTCGAGGAACGCCTTGAACTTGATCTCGCGGTTGCACAGGATATCCGGGTTCGGCGTGCGGCCGGCCTTGTATTCGGCCAGGAAGTGCTCGAACACGTTGTCCCAGTACTCGGCGGCGAAGTTGGCGGTGTGCAGCTTGATACCGATCTTGTCGCACACGGCCTGGGCATCCGCCAGGTCGTCCATGGCGGTGCAGTATTCCGTTCCGTCGTCTTCTTCCCAGTTCTTCATGAACAGGCCTTCCACTTCATAGCCCTGCTCGATCAGCAGGAGAGCGGAAACGGAAGAGTCCACGCCGCCGGACATGCCGACAATGACGCGCTTCTTGGATGTGTCAGAAGGGGCTGGATCACGCATAGGGATTCAATGAGTGTCTTGAAAAAGGACGCGATTCTATCAGGCTCACGGCCTCAAGGCTAAAGGGAAGGGCGGATCAGTTCGAGGCCGAAGCGATTGCCGGCCAGATAATCATCGATGCAACGGATGATCAGCTCGCTGCGCCAGTTGTCGCGCTGGGCCAATAATTCGTCGCGGGTCAGCCACTTGGCGCCGACGATGCCGTCGTCGAGTTGATAATCCGGGTGATGTTTCACGGCTTTGGCGCTGAAGCACACGCGCTGGTAAGTCACGCCGTTGCTCGGGGCGGTGTAAAGATAAATGCCGACCACGGCGGTGGGTTCGACGTCCCAGCCGGTTTCTTCGAGGGTTTCGCGCACGGCGGCTTCGATCAGGGTTTCTTCCGGATCCAGATGACCGGCGGGCTGATTGAGCACGTTACGCCCGGCCTTGTGTTCCTCGACCATCAAAAAACGCCCGTTGTCCTCGACGATGGTGGCGACGGTGATGTGGGGGAGCCATTGCATTGATTGAATCTCCTGAGCGATAGGCAGAAACACAAACCCCGGCGCAAGGCCGGGGTCTGTGATGTTCCCTTTACAACCTTATACCAGCGCAGCGATGGCCGCGTTGAGGGTTGCGCTTGGGCGCATGGCCTTGCTGATCAGCTCGGCATTGGCGTGGTAGTAACCGCCGATGTCCACTGGCTTGCCTTGAACGGCGTTGAGCTCGGCAACGATGGTCGCTTCGTTCTCGGTCAGGGTCTTGGCCAGAGTCGCGAACTGCGCTTGCAGTGCAGTGTCTTCGGTCTGGGCGGCCAGGGCTTGTGCCCAGTACATTGCCAGGTAGAAGTGGCTGCCGCGGTTGTCGATGTTGCCGACTTTACGCGATGGCGACTTGTTGTTGTCGAGGAACTGGCCAGTGGCCTGGTCCAGGGTCTTGGACAGAACCAGCGCTTTCGGGTTGTTGTAGTTCACACCCAGGTGCTCGAGAGACGCGGCCAGGGCCAGGAATTCACCCAGCGAATCCCAGCGCAGGAAGTTCTCTTCGACCAGTTGCTGCACGTGCTTCGGAGCCGAACCGCCGGCGCCGGTTTCGAACAGGCCACCGCCGTTCATCAGCGGCACGATCGACAGCATCTTGGCGCTGGTGCCCAGTTCCATGATCGGGAACAGGTCGGTCAGGTAGTCACGCAGTACGTTGCCGGTCACCGAAATGGTGTCCTTGCCTTCGCGGGTGCGCTGCAGGGTGTATTTCATGGCATCGACCGGCGCCATGATCTGGATGTCCAGACCAGCGGTGTCGTGATCCTTCAGGTAAGCCTGAACCTTCTCGATCACCACGCCGTCGTGGGCGCGCATCGGGTCCAGCCAGAAAATGGCTGGCGTTGCGCTTGCACGAGCACGGTTGACGGCCAGTTTGACCCAGTCCTGGATCGGCGCGTCTTTGGTCTGGCACATGCGGAAGATGTCGCCGGCTTCAACAGCCTGTTCCATCAGCAGGGTGCCTTTGCTGTCGGTTACGCGAACCACGCCGTCGGCCTTGATCTGGAAGGTCTTGTCGTGGGAACCGTACTCTTCAGCCTTTTTAGCCATCAGGCCAACGTTTGGCACGCTGCCCATGGTGGTCGGATCGAAAGCGCCATTGGCTTTGCAATCTTCGATCACGGCCTGGTAGATGGTGGCGTAGCAGCGATCCGGGATCACAGCCTTGGTGTCGTGCAGCTGGCCGTCGGTGCCCCACATCTTGCCGGAGTCACGGATCATGGCCGGCATCGAGGCGTCGACGATAACGTCGCTCGGCACGTGCAGGTTGGTGATGCCTTTGTCGGAGTTGACCATCGCCAGCGAAGGACGAACGGCGTAGACCGCCTGCACGTCGGCTTCGATCTGGGCTTGTTGTTCGGCCGGCAGGGATTTGATGCGGGCGTACAGGTCGCCGATGCCGTTGTTCAGGTTGAAGCCGATCTCGGCCAGCACGTCGGCGTGCTTGGTCAGGGCGTCGTTGTAGAACTCGGCAACGATCTGGCCGAACATGATCGGGTCGGAGACCTTCATCATGGTGGCTTTCAGGTGAACCGACAGCAGCACGCCTTGTTGCTTGGCGCTGTCGATTTCAGCGGCGATGAACGCGCGCAGAGCCTTTTTGCTCATCACGGAGCAGTCGAGGATCTCGCCCGCCTGAACGGTGGTTTTTTCTTTCAGGGCGGTGGTGGTGCCGTCTTGGGCGACCAGCTCGATTTTCACGGTGTCAGCGGCGTCGATCAGGGCCGCTTTTTCGCTGCCGTAGAAATCGCCGGTGCTCATGTGAGCGACGTGGGACTTGGAGTCCTTGGCCCAGGCGCCCATTTTGTGTGGGTGCTTGCGAGCGTAGTTCTTGACCGACAACGGCGCGCGACGGTCGGAGTTGCCTTCACGCAGAACCGGGTTCACGGCGCTGCCCTTGACCTTGTCGTAGCGCGCCTTGGCGTCTTTGTCGGCGTCGCTGGTCACGGTTTCCGGGTAGTCCGGCAGGTTGTAGCCCTGGGCCTGCAGTTCTTTGATCGCGGCTTGCAGTTGCGGAACCGAGGCGCTGATGTTCGGCAGCTTGATGATGTTGGCTTCAGGCGTAACGGCCAGGTCGCCCAGTTCGGCGAGGTGGTCGGCTACGGCTTTGTCGCCCAGTTGCTCGGGGAAGCTGGCCAGAATACGTGCTGCAAGAGAGATATCGCGGGTTTCCACGGCGATATCGGCCGAGGCGGTGTAAGCCTCGATGATCGGCAGCAGGGAATAGGTGGCGAGGGCTGGAGCTTCGTCGGTGAAGGTATAGATGATCTTCGAGCGGGTGGGCATATTCGGATTAACTCTCTCTTCTTTGCTAAAGCGTGCGCAGAAACTCGAGGGGCGCCGGGTAAGCGCGTTCGTTCAAAGTCATCCATGAACCGAATGTCGAGAATCTTCGCGGTGATGTTGGGTGCATCAGTAGAGCGTCAAGCAGTCGGACTGCGGTAACAACCCGACCAATCAGGCGGAAAGTCTCGTGCTAGAGAGGCCAGCCGTCGTGACCCTTTGGTCAGCGGGCGGCATTATACATAGGTAGCTGGCAATCTGCCGATGGTTCATATGCAACGATTCTCGTCCATTGGTCTAAAGGTCGCAGGCCGGGGTGGGGCGTAGAGTCGCCGTGAATGCTTGAGATTGGCGCTTTTCCCTTTGCTTTCAGGCTTGTACGAACCGAGATGTGGTCGCGCCCGGAACAGAGGGTTTGCGTGTTGATTTAACTGGGTTACGCTCGAACCAAGCCAGATGTTCAATCCAAACAATGGAGTTCAGCATGGGTTACAAGAAGATTCAGGTTCCAGCCGTCGGCGACAAAATCACCGTCAACGCAGACCATTCTCTCAATGTCCCTGATAACCCGATCATTCCCTTCATCGAAGGTGACGGCATTGGCGTCGACGTCAGCCCTGTGATGATCAAAGTGGTTGATGCTGCCGTAGAGAAAGCCTACGGGGGCAAGCGCAAGATTTCCTGGATGGAGGTTTATGCTGGCGAAAAAGCAACTCAAGTCTATGACCAGGACACCTGGCTGCCCCAGGAAACCCTGGACGCGGTCAAGGATTACGTGGTTTCCATCAAGGGCCCGCTGACCACCCCGGTCGGTGGCGGCATCCGCTCCCTCAACGTTGCCCTGCGCCAACAGCTCGATCTCTATGTCTGCCTGCGCCCTGTGGTGTGGTTCGAAGGCGTGCCAAGCCCGGTGAAAAAGCCTGGCGACGTCGACATGGTGATCTTCCGCGAGAACTCCGAAGACATTTATGCCGGTATCGAATGGAAAGCCGGCTCCCCTGAGGCCACCAAGGTCATCAAGTTCCTGAAAGAAGAAATGGGCGTCACCAAGATCCGTTTCGACCAGGATTGCGGCATCGGCATCAAGCCGGTTTCGAAAGAAGGCACCAAGCGTCTGGTGCGCAAGGCCCTGCAATACGTGGTGGACAACGACCGCAAGTCGCTGACCATCGTGCACAAGGGCAACATCATGAAATTCACCGAAGGTGCCTTCAAGGACTGGGGCTACGAGGTGGCGAAGGAAGAATTCGGCGCCGAGCTGCTCGATGGCGGCCCATGGATGAAATTCAAGAACCCGAAAACCGGCCGCGAAGTCGTCGTCAAGGACGCCATCGCCGACGCCATGCTCCAGCAGATCCTGCTGCGTCCGGCCGAATACGATGTGATCGCCACCCTCAACCTCAACGGTGACTACCTGTCCGACGCGCTGGCGGCGGAAGTGGGTGGTATCGGTATCGCGCCGGGTGCCAACCTGTCCGACACCGTGGCCATGTTCGAGGCGACCCACGGTACCGCGCCGAAATATGCCGGCAAGGACCAGGTCAACCCGGGTTCGGTGATTCTGTCGGCGGAGATGATGCTGCGCCACCTGGGCTGGACCGAGGCGGCCGACCTGATCATCAAGGGCACCAATGGCGCCATCAAGGCCAAGACCGTGACCTACGACTTCGAACGTCTGATGGAAGGCGCCACGCTGGTGTCTTCTTCGGGCTTCGGTGAAGCGCTGATCAAGCACATGTAAGAACGGCAGCTGCAACGAAACCGCCCGGCTCGAGTGATCGAGCCGGGCGGTTTGTTTTCTGGCAGGTGTTCGGGTTGCTTCAGCTGGTCACTGATTGGTGATGAGCGGCTGCCGAGGCGGCATCTTTTGCGGCTTCGACATTCTTGATTTCTGTAGCGTGAAGGCCTTTGGGGCCTTGTACGATCACGAATTCGACGATTTGCCCGGCTTTGAGGGTTTTGTACCCGTCCATCTTGATGGCGGAAAAATGGGCAAAGAAATCGATATCCTTGCCGTCCTCGTCCTTCCCCTCGCGGGATTCGGTATTGATGAAGCCGAACCCCTTGGCATTGTTGAACCATTTCACCTTGCCGACAGCCATGCTCAAATCCCTCTGCAACAGTCTCCATCGCTGGAGTATCATCCAATTCATCCGCAGTCGAATCCGTTAAAAAGATTGACTCCGCGGATCTTTTTTCCCCACTGTGGGTTCTATTGGTTGTAACACCGTTTTCCCGATAGTCAAGGTGACCGGGCAGTCGGAGTTGAAAACGTGTCAAGCCGCCCCCACCACTGTATTTGCACAACTGACGAACCTTTCTTTCCATGCATGCAATCAGCCAGATTCGACTAACATTCAATCAGGATCGCCCGCTTCTCCAAAAGGATCTTCCACAGGAGCACGACGACGATTCGGCAGGCGTTGCTGTTCAGGAAGCAAAGCCTGCGTTACAGGCGCCGCCGATGTACAAGGTGGTTTTGTTTAATGATGACTACACACCGATGGATTTCGTCGTCGAAGTGCTCGAGGTGTTTTTTAACCTGAATCGCGAGCTGGCGACCAAGGTCATGCTGGCCGTCCACACAGAAGGGCGGGCAGTATGTGGAGTGTTTACCCGCGACATCGCCGAGACAAAGGCCATGCAGGTCAACCAGTACGCCAGGGAAAGCCAGCATCCGCTACTCTGTGAAATCGAGAAGGACGGTTAATCGCCGACCACTTGGGTATGAGGTGAAGCTATGTTAAACCGCGAGCTCGAAGTCACCCTCAATCTTGCCTTCAAGGAGGCACGTTCGAAACGTCATGAATTCATGACCGTCGAACACCTGCTGCTGGCCCTATTGGACAATGAGGCTGCCGCCACCGTATTGCGTGCCTGCGGCGCAAACCTCGACAAACTCAAGCACGACCTGCAGGAGTTCATCGACTCCACCACGCCACTGATCCCCGTCCATGACGAGGATCGCGAAACCCAGCCAACCCTGGGCTTCCAGCGTGTGCTGCAACGTGCTGTCTTTCATGTGCAGAGCTCGGGCAAACGCGAAGTGACCGGCGCCAACGTGCTGGTTGCAATCTTCAGTGAGCAAGAGAGTCAGGCGGTGTTCCTGCTGAAACAGCAGAGCGTTGCACGCATTGATGTCGTCAACTATATCGCCCACGGCATTTCCAAAGTGCCGGGGCATGGCGATCACTCTGAAGGTGAACAAGATATGCAGGACGACGAGGGCGGTGAGTCTTCTTCTTCAGGCAATCCGCTGGACGCTTACGCCAGCAACCTCAACGAACTCGCACGCCAGGGCCGGATCGATCCGCTGGTCGGGCGTGAAACGGAAGTCGAGCGTGTCGCGCAGATTCTCGCGCGCCGTCGCAAGAACAATCCGCTGCTGGTAGGCGAGGCTGGCGTGGGTAAAACCGCGATCGCCGAAGGCCTGGCCAAACGTATTGTCGACAACCAGGTGCCGGACCTGCTGGCCAACAGCGTCGTTTATTCCCTCGATCTGGGCGCTCTGCTCGCGGGCACCAAGTATCGCGGTGACTTCGAGAAGCGCTTCAAGGCGCTGCTCAACGAACTGAAAAAACGTCCGCAGGCGATCCTGTTCATCGACGAAATCCACACCATCATCGGTGCGGGTGCTGCGTCCGGTGGCGTCATGGATGCCTCGAACCTGCTCAAACCGCTGCTGTCGTCTGGCGACATTCGCTGCATCGGCTCGACCACGTTCCAGGAATTCCGTGGCATCTTCGAAAAAGACCGTGCCCTGGCGCGTCGCTTCCAGAAGGTCGATGTCGTCGAGCCGTCGGTGGAAGACACCATCGGTATCCTGCGCGGCCTGAAAGGGCGTTTCGAACAGCACCACAACATCGAATACAGCGATGAGTCGCTGCGCGCCGCTGCGGAACTGGCTTCGCGCTACATCAATGACCGGCACATGCCGGACAAGGCCATCGACGTGATCGACGAGGCGGGCGCCTACCAGCGTCTGCAACCGGTCGAGAAGCGTGTGAAACGCATCGAAGTGCCTGAGGTCGAGGACATCGTTGCGAAAATCGCGCGGATTCCGCCGAAGCACGTCACCAGCTCCGACAAGGAACTGCTGCGTAACCTCGAGCGTGACCTGAAGCTGACGGTGTTCGGTCAGGACGCGGCGATCGATTCGCTGTCGACTGCGATCAAGCTGTCCCGTGCCGGGCTCAAGTCGCCTGACAAGCCTGTCGGTTCGTTCCTGTTCGCAGGACCGACCGGTGTTGGTAAAACCGAAGCCGCGCGTCAATTGGCCAAGGCGTTGGGGATCGAACTGGTGCGCTTCGACATGTCCGAGTACATGGAGCGTCACACCGTATCTCGTCTGATCGGTGCGCCTCCGGGGTATGTCGGTTTCGACCAGGGCGGTCTGTTGACCGAAGCGATCACCAAGCAGCCGCATTGCGTATTGCTGCTCGATGAAATCGAGAAGGCGCATCCGGAAGTCTTCAACCTGCTGCTGCAGGTGATGGACCACGGTACGCTGACCGACAACAACGGGCGCAAGGCGGATTTCCGCAATGTGATCGTGATCATGACCACCAACGCCGGTGCTGAGACGGCGGCACGTGCTTCGATCGGTTTCACCCATCAGGACCACTCGTCTGATGCGATGGAAGTGATCAAGAAGAGCTTTACGCCGGAATTCCGCAACCGTCTGGATACCATCATTCAGTTTGGTCGCCTCAGTCATGAGGTCATCAAAAGTGTGGTGGACAAGTTCCTCACCGAACTTCAGGCGCAGCTGGAAGACAAGCGTGTGCTTCTGGAAGTTACCGATGCGGCGCGCAGCTGGCTGGCGGCCGGTGGTTACGATTCGGCCATGGGCGCTCGTCCGATGGCGCGTCTGATCCAGGACAAGATCAAGCGTCCGCTGGCGGAGGAGATTCTGTTTGGCGAGCTGGCCGAGCATGGTGGTGTGGTTCACATCGACATCAAGGATGGTGAGTTGACGTTTGACTTCGAGACAACTGCAGAAATGGCCTGACGGCTGGTAAGTGAAAAGGCGCCTTCGGGCGCCTTTTTATTGTCTGCGGTTTTTATTTTGTGGGCATATCCGTTGCTTCGGGAGCTGCCGCTGGCGGTTTCGCCCTTACGGCGAGTCACCTTTTCCAAACGCCGAAAAGGTAACCCAAAAGGCTTCAACCCTGACGTACGGCCCTCGCTGTGGCTCGGGTTCCTTCGCTCCGGTATTGATCCGGGGGCATCGCCTACGGTTTGCTTCGCTGCACCTCCTCTCGATGCATGCGGCTGCGCCGCACGGTCGCTGCGCTCCCACCCCCGGATAAATCCCTCCACTCAGCCTTCCGATGGGGCTGGCAC
>NZ_RRZJ01000034.1:0-64412 GCF_004368175.1 Pseudomonas sp. CH235 | reverse complement strand
GTTGAAAGCACCAAAAGAACCGGCATTTCCAACTCCTTCCAGACTTCGATGAACTGAAGCGACCCGCTTTCGAAACCTACTTAACTCATTGAATCTCAAGGAGTTTTCCGTTTCGACTGCGCCGGAACTGGGGCGAATTATAGAGAATCAGAATTTGCCGTCAACCCTTATTTTCATAAATCTGTCATATCGGTCAAAAAAGCCCCGAAACGCGAAGGCCGACCTTAAAAGGTCGGCCTTCGTTGCACTGCCCTTCTACTTACAAGCTAGGGAAAGCGAATTGCGAAGCCTCATGGCTCGCACGCTGCGGCCAGCGCTGGGTGATCGCCTTGCGACGGGTATAGAAGCGCACACCATCCGGACCATAGGCATGCAGATCGCCGAACAGCGAACGCTTCCAACCACCGAAGCTGTGGTAAGCCACTGGCACCGGCAATGGAACGTTGACGCCGACCATGCCGACTTCGATCTCGTCGCAGAACAGACGCGCCGCTTCACCGTCACGGGTGAAGATGCAAGTGCCGTTGCCGTATTCGTGATCGTTGATCAGTTGCATCGCCTCTTCCAGGCTGTTCACCCGGACGACGCACAGCACCGGCCCGAAGATCTCTTCTTTATAGATGCGCATCTCAGGCGTGACGTTGTCGAACAGGCAGCCACCCAGGAAGAAGCCTTCTTCATGACCGGCAACGCTCAGACCACGACCGTCGACCACCAGGGTCGCGCCCGCTGCCACGCCGTCTTCGACATAACCGCTGACCTTGTCGCGCGCCTGACCGGTGACCAGCGGCCCCATGTCCAGACCGCAAGAAGTGCCGGCACCGATTTTCAGCGCCTTGATCTGTGGAACCAGTTTGGCCACCAGTGCGTCAGCCACCTGATCGCCCACACACACGGCTACCGAAATCGCCATGCAGCGCTCGCCGCAAGAACCGTAAGCCGCGCCCATCAGTGCGCTGACCGCGTTGTCCAGATCCGCATCCGGCATCAGCACCGCGTGGTTCTTCGCGCCGCCCAGTGCCTGAACGCGTTTGCCGCGCTTGGTGCCTTCGGCATAGATGTATTCGGCAATCGGCGTCGAACCCACGAAGCTCAGCGCTTTGACTTCCGGCGCTTCGATCAGCGCGTCCACCGCAGTCTTGTCACCGTTCACCACGCTCAGCACACCTTTCGGCAGACCGGCTTCCAGCAGCAACTGAGCGATCAGCAGGGTCGAGCTTGGATCACGCTCGGACGGTTTGAGGATGAAGCAGTTGCCGCAAACGATCGCCAGCGGATACATCCACAGCGGCACCATCGCCGGGAAGTTGAACGGCGTAATACCGGCCACCACGCCCAGCGGCTGGAAGTCCGACCAGGCGTCGATGTTCGGGCCGACGTTGCGGCTGTACTCGCCCTTGAGGATTTCCGGCGCTGCGCAGGCGAACTCGACGTTTTCGATACCACGCTTCAGTTCACCGGCAGCGTCTTCCAGGGTCTTGCCGTGTTCTTCGCTGATCAATTGCGCGATGCGCGCTTCGTTCTGCTCCAGCAGTTGCTTGAAACGGAACATCACCTGGGCACGTTTGGCCGGTGGCGTGTTGCGCCAGGCCGGGAACGCAGCCTTGGCGGCGTCGATGGCGTGCTGGATGGTTTCGCGGCTGGCCAGTGGCAGCTTGTGGATAGCCTGACCGGTGGACGGGTTGAACACATCGACCGCGCGACCGTTCTCGGTCACCAGTTCGCCATTGATCAAATGCGGGATAACGCTCATCGGGGAACTCCTGAATTCTTGTGCGCAGACGCCCGGAAGGGCGCCTGCTATTGGCGTATCTATATAGAAGGAAAAATCAGTCGAGCTTGTTCAGCACTTCGCCGACCGCGTCGAACAGACGATCAAGGTCCTGCGGCTTGCTGTTGAAGGTTGGGCCGAACTGCAGGGTGTCGCCACCGAAGCGCACGTAGAACCCGGCTTTCCACAACGCCATGCCGGCTTCGAATGGACGCACGATGGCGTCGCCGTCACGGCCCGCAATCTGGATCGCACCGGCCAGGCCGAAGTTGCGAATGTCGATGACGTTCTTCGCGCCTTTCAGACCATGCAGAGCATTTTCGAAATGCGGTGCGACTTCGGCCACGCTCTGTACCAGGTTTTCCTTTTGCAGCAGGTCGAGTGCCGCGAGACCTGCGGCGCAAGCCACCGGGTGCGCCGAGTAGGTGTAGCCGTGCGGGAATTCCACGGCGTATTCCGGGGTCGGCTGGTTCATGAAGGTCTGGTAGATCTCGGAGCTGGCAATCACCGCGCCCATCGGGATCGCGCCGTTGGTGACTTGCTTGGCGATGCACATCAGGTCCGGGGTCACGCCGAACGTGGTGGCGCCGAACATGGTGCCGGTACGGCCGAACCCGGTAATCACTTCGTCGAATACCAGCAGGATGTTGTGCTGGTCGCAGATTTCACGCAGACGCTTGAGGTAGCCCTGTGGCGGAACCAGCACGCCAGCGGAACCGGCCATCGGCTCAACGAACACCGCTGCGATGTTCGACGCATCGTGCAGTTCGATCAGCTTCAGCAGCTCATCGGCCAGGGCGATACCGCCCTGCTCCGGCATGCCACGGGAGAACGCATTGCTCGCCAGCAAAGTGTGCGGCAGGTGATCGACATCCATCATCGCCTGACCGAACAGCTTGCGGTTGCCGTTGACGCCGCCGAGGCTGGTGCCGGCGATGTTCACACCGTGGTAGCCACGGGCGCGGCCGATCATCTTGGTCTTGGTCGACTGGCCTTTGAGGCGCCAGTAAGCGCGGACCATTTTCACCGCGGTATCGGCGCATTCGGAACCGGAGTCAGTGAAGAACACGTGGTTCAGGTTACCCGGGGTCAGATCGGTGATTTTCTCCGCCAGCTGGAACGACAGCGGGTGGCCGTACTGGAAGCCCGGCGAGTAATCGAGGGTGCCCAACTGCTTGGCCACCGCTTCCTGGATTTCCTTGCGGGTATGCCCGGCGCCGCAGGTCCACAGACCGGACAGCGAGTCGTACACCTTGCGGCCCTTGTCGTCGATCAGCCAGCTGCCTTCGGCACCAACGATCAGACGCGGGTCGCGCTGGAAGTTGCGGTTGGCGGTGTACGGCATCCAGTGCGCGTCCAGCTTCAGTTGACTGGCCAGTGGCGACGGCGCGTTTTCAGGCATGTTCATCGGGCAAAACCTCGCAGGGCAATAAGCTTCAGAGAGATAGAAAGCGTTGTTGCAGCTAAATTGCCACGCGGATAAAGTCGGTGAAATTCAACTCTTCTAACCTTCAGTTAGAACTCTGCTAAACAATGAGAACATCAGCATGAGCAGCCGCCGCCCCGATCCACTGGCCCAGGTCAGTGACTTTGATATTCGCCTGCTGCGGATTTTTCGCAGCGTGGTGGAGTGCGGCGGCTTCTCGGCGGCGGAAACCGTGCTCGGCATCGGTCGCTCGGCGATCAGCCAACAGATGAGCGATCTGGAGCAACGCCTGGGCCTGCGTCTGTGCCAGCGCGGGCGCGCCGGTTTCTCCCTGACCGAAGAAGGTCGCGAGGTCTATCAGTCGGCGTTGCAGCTTTTAAGTGCGCTGGAAAGTTTCCGCACCGAGGTCAACGGCCTGCACCAGCACTTGCGCGGCGAGTTGATCATCGGCCTGACCGACAACCTCGTCACCCTGCCCCACATGCGCATCACCCACGCATTGGCCCAATTGAAGGAACGCGGGCCGGACGTGCAGATCCAGATCCGCATGATCGCTCCCAACGAAGTCGAACAAGGCGTACTCGACGGACGCTTGCACGTCGGCGTAGTGCCGCAGGCCAGTGCGTTGTCGGGACTGGAATACCAGCCGCTGTACAGCGAACGTTCGCTTCTCTACTGCGCAGTTGGTCATCCGCTGTTTTACGTCGACGATAAACAGTTGGATGAAGAGCGCCTCAACAGTCAGGACGCCATCGCCCCGACCTTCCGCTTGCCGGCGGAGATCCAGGCGCACTATCAGGCCCTCAATTGCACCGCCAGCGCTTCCGACCGCGAAGGCATGGCGTTCCTGATTCTGACCGGGCGTTACATCGGTTACCTGCCGGATCACTACGCCAGTCTCTGGGTACAACAAGGTCGCTTGCGCGCACTCAAGGCCAGCACCCGCTTCTATGATTTGAGCCTGGCTTCGGTCACCCGCAAGGGCCGCCGCCCTCATCTGGTACTGGAAAGCTTTCTCGAAAGCCTCGCAGCCACCCGCTGACGACCGGGTTTTATTCGCCCGGGGCTTGTCCCGCGCCGTTGGTTGCGCTATCAACGCAACTGGTTGCACCCCACAGACCAACCCGGAAGTGCCTATGACCTTTGAAGTCCCCGCTCACGGCGGCAAACCTGCCAGCCGCATTCGTCAGAAGAACGAAGAGACCATCATCAAAGCCGCCGAAGACGAGTTCGCCCGTCACGGGTACAAAGGCACGAGCATGAACACCATCGCCACCAAGGCCGGACTGCCCAAGGCGAATCTGCATTACTACTTCAGCAACAAGCTCGGGTTGTACGTGGCGGTGCTGAGCAACATCCTTCAATTGTGGGACAGCACCTTCAACTCCCTCACGGCCGAGGACGATCCGGCCGAAGCGCTGACCCGCTACATCCGCGCGAAAATGGAATTCTCCCGTCGCCAGCCGCAAGCGTCGCGGATCTTCGCGATGGAAGTGATCAGCGGCGGCGAATGCCTGACCGAATATTTCAACCAGGATTACCGCGCCTGGTTCCAGGGCCGCGCCGGCGTTTTCCAGGCCTGGATCGACGCGGGCAAAATGGATCCGGTCGACCCGGTGCACCTGATCTTCCTGTTGTGGGGCAGCACCCAGCATTACGCCGACTTCGCCACCCAGATCTGCCGGGTGACCGGTCGCAGCAAGTTGACCAAACAGGATATGGAAGACGCCGGCAACAATCTGATCCGCATCATTCTCAAAGGCTGCGGCCTCACTGCTTCTATATAAGTCGTTTTATGCCATTCACCCTCAGCGGCTTTTGCGAGTTCCGCGAAGAAATCCGCAAAAGCCGTTTCATCACCTTCGCTGCGCCGATCGGCAGCCCCGCTGAGGCGCAAGCCTTCATCGAGCAGCACAGCGACTTGAACGCTTCGCACAATTGCTGGGCGTGGAAACTCGGCGATCAGTACCGCAGCAACGACGACGGCGAACCCGGCGGCACTGCCGGTCGGCCGATTCTCGCGGCCATCGAGGCGCAGGACTGCGATCAGGTCGCGGTGCTGGTAATCCGCTGGTACGGCGGCATTCAGCTGGGCACCGGCGGCCTGGCCCGCGCCTACGGCGGCGGCGCCAACAAGTGCCTGCAAGCCGCGCCGAAGATCGAGTTGATCAGCCGCGTGCCCGTGCACTGCGCCTGCGCCTTTGGCGAACTGGCGCTGGTGAAGCTGCGGGTCGCGGATCTGGGCGGATTGGTGGTCGAGGAAAACTTCACCGCCAATGGTGTCGAGTTGCAACTGGCCGTGGGTGAAGCGCACATCGAGCCGTTGCAGAATCAGTTGGCCGATCTGAGCCGTGGGCGAATCCTGCTGCAGCGTTGAAGCCCCGCCATGTTTTAGGGCACAAGCCGATTTGCTTATACCCGAGACTTGCCCACATCCGCTGTGCACCCGGCTGTGGATAACCTGAGCACAGGAGGCTGTAACCCTTCTGTCACGTGGCTTTGCGGGATTTGCTCACTTTTCGTCCAATCGCCCATCACAACAAACAATTTCACGTAAAAACAATCGCTTAGCGTCGTTTATCGCCTTTGGAAGAAAGCCCGGCAGTGCTTATGCCCGGGATTTTGTCTTGCGCACAAATACTGTGGAGCAACCTGTGGATAAGCCGTTCATGGCTGGCGCAGTCGCAGGTTCTGCATGGCTTTGGCGAGGTTGTTCGTTTTTTGATCAGCCCGGTGCGGGCAAAACTGGAGCCTGATCAAAGGCTTTGCCCTCAAGTGGTGCCGCGCAAGACGTCTAATTCATTTCACAGGCTCTACGCCACAGGCTGGCAAACAGCAGTCGCCTGCGTTCCTGACTCAATGGCCAGGAAATTGCTTTATCCACAGGCACAACTCCAAGCGACCCGAGCCTGTCATGCCAAACGCCACGTCCACACCGCGCCTGCAACTGCGCCACATCAGCAAACGTTATCCCGGTTGCCTCGCCAATGACGCCATCGACCTGAGCATCGCCCCCGGTGAAATCCACGCGCTGCTCGGTGAAAACGGTGCAGGCAAAAGCACGTTGATGAAGATCATCTACGGCGTCACCCAGGCCGATTCAGGCGAGATGCTCTGGCAGGGTCAACCGGTGAGCATGCGCAACCCGGCCCAGGCGCGGCAGTTGGGCATCGGCATGGTGTTCCAGCATTTCTCGCTGTTCGAGACCCTGAGCGTGGCGCAAAACATCGCGCTGGCGATGGGTGCAGCGGCCGGTTCGCCGAAACAGCTGGAGGCGAAAATCCGTGAAGTGTCGCGCCGATATGGCATGGCGCTGGAGCCCCAGCGACTTGTCCACAGCCTGTCGATCGGCGAGCGGCAACGGGTGGAGATCGTTCGTTGCCTGATGCAGGACATTCGCCTGCTGATTCTCGATGAGCCGACCTCGGTACTCACGCCGCAGGAAGCCGACGAGTTGTTCATCACCCTGCGCCGGCTCGCGGCCGAGGGCTGCAGCATTCTGTTCATCAGCCACAAACTCGGCGAGGTGCGCGCCTTGTGCCACAGCGCCACGGTGTTGCGCGGCGGTCGGGTGGCCGGGCATTGCGTACCGGCCGACTGCACTGATCGGCAACTGGCACAATTGATGGTGGGCGACGCCGCGACATTGATCGGCGAGTTCACGAAGGTCAGCGGTGGCGCGGCGTTCTTGCAGGTCAGTGGATTGAACTGGCACAACCCGGATCCCTACGGCTGCTCCCTGAGCGACATCGATCTGCAGGTGCGCAGCGGTGAAATCGTCGGCATCGCCGGCGTGGCGGGCAACGGTCAGGACGAGTTACTCGCCTTGCTCAGCGGCGAACAAACGTTGCCCCGCGAATCAGCGGCAACCATCCGTTTCCGAGAACACCCCGTCGCCGATCGGCGCCCGGATGCGCGACGCAAACTCGGCCTGGCGTTCGTCCCCGCCGAACGCCTCGGGCATGGCGCGGTGCCGGACATGAGCCTGGCGGACAACGCCCTGCTCACCGCTTTTCAACAAGGCCTGGTCAGCCATGGCTTGATCGAGCGCGGCAAGGTCGAAGCCCTCGCCCAAACGATCATCCAGCGCTTCGGCGTGAAAACCCCGGACACCCAGACCGCCGCCCGCAGCCTGTCCGGCGGCAACCTGCAGAAATTCATCCTCGGCCGGGAAATCCTCCAGCAACCGAAACTGCTGATCGCCGCGCACCCGACCTGGGGCGTGGATGTCGGCGCGGCGGCCACCATCCACCGCGCGCTGATTGCCCTGCGCGATGCCGGGGCGGCGATTCTGGTGATCTCCGAAGACCTCGACGAACTGTTCCAGATCAGCGACCGCCTCGGCGCGCTGTGCGGCGGGCGCCTGTCAGCGTTGCAGGACACGGCGCTGACCCGCCTCAGCGACGTCGGCGGCTGGATGGCCGGCCAGTTCGACACCCCTCAATCACAACCGGCCACGGTTTAACGGAGTTTTCCCATGTTGCTTTCCCTCGAACCCCGTGGCCGGCAGTCGCGCCTGATGCTGTGGTGCTCGCCGGTGCTGGCGGCGGCGCTGACGCTGGTCTGCGGATCTTTGCTGTTCGTCGCCCTTGGCCATGATCCGCTGAAGACTTTGCACACCTTGTTGATCGCCCCGATCAGTGACCTGTACGGCGTCTCCGAGCTGCTGGTCAAAACCCTGCCGATTCTGTTGTGTGCGTTGGGCCTCGCAGTGGCCTATCAGGCGCGGATCTGGAACATCGGCGCCGAAGGCCAATTGCTGCTCGGCGCCCTCGCCGGCAGTGCGCTGGCGGTGAACATCATCGATGTGCAAAGCCGTTGGGCGCTGGTGCTGATCCTGCTGACTGGCACGTTCGCCGGCGCCGCGTGGGCCGGGCTCACCGCCTGGTTGCGCACGCGCTTCAACGCCAACGAAATCCTCACCAGCATCATGCTCAATTACATCGCGCTGAACCTGTTGCTGTTCTGCGTACACGGGCCGCTGAAGGATCCGGCCGGATTCAACTTTCCCGAGTCGGCGATGTTCAGCGACGCCAGCCGCCTGCCGCTGTTGATGGAAGACGGGCGGGCACATATCGGCGTGTATTTCGCCTTGCTCGCGCTGGTCGCGGTGTGGGTGTTGCTGCAGAAAAGCTTTGTCGGTTTCCAGATCAAGGTGCTAGGGCTGGACAAGCGTGCGGCAGGGTTTGTCGGGTTTCGCGAAAAGCGGCTGATCTGGCTCGCCCTGCTGATCAGTGGTGGATTGGCCGGGCTCGCCGGTGTCTGCGAAGTCACCGGGCCGATCGGCCAACTGGTGCCGCAGGTCTCGCCGGGCTACGGCTATGCGGCGATCACCGTGGCGTTCCTCGGGCGGCTCAATCCGATCGGCATTCTGTTTTCCAGCCTGTTGATGGCATTGCTGTACATCGGTGGCGAGAGCGCACAGATGACGCTGAACCTGCCGCAGGCGATCACCCAGTTGTTCCAGGGAATGATGCTGTTTTTCCTGCTGGCCTGTGACGTGCTGATCCTCTATCGGCCACGTCTTAATCTGCGCTGGGTGCGGCGCACTTCTACCACCGCCGTAACCGCCGGAGCGCTGTGATGGATATCGATCTGCTGAGCAATATTTTCTATGCCATGGTGCGCTGCGGTACGCCACTGCTGTTGGTGGCGCTGGGTGAATTGATCTGCGAGAAGAGCGGCGTACTCAACCTTGGCCAGGAAGGCATGATGCTGTTTGGCGCGGTGATTGGTTTCATCGTCGCGTTCAACAGCGGCAACCTTTGGTTGGGCGTTGTGTTGGCGATGCTCGCCGGGATGCTGTTGTCGTCGCTGTTTGCGCTGGTGGCGCTGGTGTTCAACGCCAATCAGGTGGCAACCGGGCTGGCGCTGACGATTTTTGGCGTGGGCCTGTCGACCTTTGTCGGAGCGGCGTGGGTTGGTAAACCGCTGGCGGGATTCGAGCCGCTGGCGATTCCCTACCTGAGCGAAATCCCGCTGATCGGTCGGATGCTGTTTGCCCAGGATCTGCTGGTGTACCTGTCGTTCGCGCTGTTCGCGCTGGTGGCGTGGGTGATCGTGAAAAGCCGTGTCGGGCTGATCATTCAAGCGGTCGGCGAGAACCCGGATGCGGCCAGTGCCATGGGTTTGCCGGTGCTGACCGTGCGCACACTGGCGGTATTGTTCGGCGGGGCGATGGCCGGACTGGCCGGCGCTTATCTGTCGCTGGCGTACACGCCGATGTGGGCCGAGAACATGACCGCCGGACGCGGCTGGATCGCCCTGGCGCTGGTGGTGTTCGCCAGTTGGCGGGTGTGGCGACTATTGCTCGGGGCGTATCTGTTCGGACTCGCCAGCATCCTGCACCTGGTGGCGCAGGGGTTGGGGCTGGCGATTCCTTCGAGTCTGCTGGCGATGTTGCCGTACGTCGCGACGATTCTGGTGCTGGTGTTGTTGTCGCGGGATGCGCTGCGTACGCGGTTGTATGCGCCGGTGTCACTGGGGCAGCCGTGGCAGGCCGGGCGCTAAGCCGTTACGGCTCGCGACAGCGGCCGAACCGGCAACGCCTGAGCAATGCCCCACGCCACTTCGAGAACCAGGAAACCCACCACCAACGAGCTGGCGCCGTGGGCCACGGCATACGTCATCCACCCGGCGAAGAGAAATCGCGTCACCGCGTCATAGCGCCCATAAACCGGCTGCGGATCACGAATCCGCAGCACCGCCCACATGCACACCACCGAACCGAACAAATTGGCTATCAACAGATGTGCAGGTTCGAACGGCGGCAGCTCGCCGGGCAGCTCCAGCGCCTGACTGAGCGCCGTCAGCAACCCATGCAACACAGCAAAACTCCACGGCGTGACAAACGCCGCCGTCACGATCAAGTCATACCAGGCGCTGCCGCGCACCACCTGCCGATACTGCGTTGAAGTCCACATCATCCTTGCTCCGAAAATTCAGGGAGCAACTACGGTAAAGCCTGGAGTATGCTCCAGGGTCAAACACTTTCGAGACCTGCAAGATGCGCATCGGTGAGTTGGCCCAGGCCTGCGATGTCAGCCGTGACACGCTGCGTTTTTACGAGGAGCGCGGATTGATCGCGGCGCAACGCAGCGCCAACGGTTATCGCGACTATCCGCCGGAGATGGTGCAATTGGTGCTCTATATCAAAACGGCGCAACGTCTGGGCTTTACCCTTGGCGAGATTGGCAACAGCGTTGGCGCGTTGTGGCACTCGCCAAACCCCGACACCACCGTCACGCAACTGCTGCAAGACAAACTCAAGCTGGTCGAAACCCGCATGGCCGAGCTCGGTGAGTTGCGCCAGGAATTGCAACATCGGCTCGGTCAACGTTGTCCATTGAACCCATGATCTTTCAACCTTCTAGGAAAGCCAATCATGTCCGCACTGAATCCTGCCAAGCACGCACTGATCATCGGCGCCTCCCGGGGCCTGGGCCTGGGTCTGGTGAAAACCCTGCTGGCCGACGGCTGGCAAGTCACCGCCACGGTTCGCAACCCTTCCAACGCCGAGGCTGTCAAAGCACTGGGTAACGTACAGATCGAAAAACTCGACATGGACGACCAGCAAGCGGTAATCGCCCTGAGCCAGAAGCTCAAGGGCGAGACCTTTGACCTGCTGTTCGTCAACGCCGGAGTCAAAGGCCCTGACGTGCAAACTCCGGGCGGCGCGACGCTGGCGGAAGTCGGTCAGTTGTTCTTCACCAACGCGGTGGCACCGATCAATCTGGCCCAGCGCTTTGTCGGGCAGATCCGCGACGGCAGCGGCGTGCTGGCGTTCATGAGTTCGGTGCTCGGCAGTGTGACCATGCCCGACGCGCCGGAACTGGCGCTGTACAAGGCCAGCAAGGCGGCGCTGAACTCGATGACCAACAGCTTCGTCACGCAGTTGGGCGAGCAGAAACTCACTGTGCTGTCGCTGCATCCGGGCTGGGTGAAAACCGACATGGGCGGCGAAGGTGCCGACATCGACGTGGAGACCAGCACCCGTGGCCTGGTGGATCAGGTGGACGCGTTTGCCGGCAAGGGCGGCCACCACTTCGTGAACTACAAGGGTGAAACCATTCCCTGGTAATCACTGAACCCTGTGGGCGCTCGCTCCCACAGGGTTATCCCGGTGTCTGGTCGGGTCGGGCTTGCCCGTCGCAACATTTTGTTCGAAACTCCGCACCTCGTCCTTCGCGGCGACCCTGGATCAGCAGACAGGGCAACACTGAGCTGGCAACCCTGAACCCCACTTTCAGAGGAGCCGGCCACAATGCCTGCGACCCGTACCTGGTTAAAAAATCCCCTCGCCATTTTCACGGCCAACGGTCTCGATGCCCGTGGCGGTCTGGTGCTGCAAGACGGTGTGATCACCGAAGTGCTCGGCGCCGGCCAGCAACCTTCCGCCCCATGCAATGAAGTGTTCGACGCCCGTGAACACGTGATCCTGCCGGGCCTGATCAACACCCATCATCACTTCTATCAGACCCTGACCCGCGCCTGGGCGCCGGTGGTCAATCAGCCGTTGTTCCCGTGGCTGAAAACCCTCTACCCGGTGTGGGCGCGCCTGACGCCTGAAAAACTCGCCCTCGCCACCAAAGTCGCGCTGGCCGAGTTGCTGTTGTCGGGTTGCACCACCGCCGCCGACCACCATTACCTGTTCCCGGATGGTCTGGAAAACGCCATCGACGTGCAAGTCGAAACCGTGCGCGAACTGGGCATGCGCGCGATGCTCACCCGCGGTTCGATGAGCCTCGGCGAGAAGGACGGCGGCCTGCCTCCGCAGCAGACCGTGCAGGAAGGCCAGGTGATTCTCGACGACAGCCAGCGCCTGATTCACGAGTACCACGAACGTGGCGACGGCGCGCAAATCCAGATCGCTCTGGCGCCGTGTTCGCCGTTCTCGGTGACCCCGGAAATCATGTCCGCCAGCGCCGAACTGGCGAACAAGCTTGATGTGCGTCTGCACACCCACCTCGCCGAAACCCTCGACGAAGAAGACTTCTGCCTGCAACGCTTCGGCCTGCGCACCGTGGATTATCTGGACAGCGTCGGCTGGCTCGGCCCGCGCACCTGGCTGGCCCACGGCATCCATTTCAACCCCGACGAGATTGCCCGCCTCGGCGCGGCCGGCACCGGTATCTGCCATTGCCCGAGCTCGAACATGCGTCTGGCGTCCGGCATCTGCCCGAGTATCGATCTGACCGATGCCGGCGCGTTGTTCGGTATCGGTGTGGATGGCTCGGCGTCCAACGATGCCTCGAACATGATCCTCGAAGCGCGTCAGGCTCTGTACATCCAGCGCCTGCGCTATGGCGCCGAAAAGATCACTCCGGAACGTGTGCTGGGCTGGGCGACCAAGGGTTCGGCGAGCCTGTTGGGCCGTACCGATATCGGTGAACTGGCGGTGGGCAAGCAGGCGGATCTGGCGTTGTTCAAACTGGATGAACTGCGCTTCTCCGGCAGCCATGACCCGATTTCGGCGTTGCTGTTGTGCGGTGCGGACCGAGCGGATCGCGTGATGGTCGGCGGCAAGTGGCGTGTGGTTGACGGGCAGGTTGAAGGCCTGGATCTCAAAGGTCTGATTGCCGATCACAGCCAGGCGGCTCGGCAGTTGATTGCCGGCACCTGATCTCCCCCCTCTGATGGTTCCCACGCTCCGCGTGGGAACGATCAATCACAACC
The DNA here is from genome assembly GCF_004368175.1 of Pseudomonas sp. CH235. NCBI lineage: Bacteria > Pseudomonadati > Pseudomonadota > Gammaproteobacteria > Pseudomonadales > Pseudomonadaceae > Pseudomonas > Pseudomonas sp. CH235. The sequence goes on along the minus strand of NZ_RRZJ01000034.1, from coordinate 51,540 downwards.
CCAGCAGCGACAACATGATGAACGTCGCAAACAGCACAAAGTGCGTCATGCCCTCAATCGCATTGGTCTCGCCGTCATTGAGGTTGATCGCGCTGACGATCAGCGTGATAAAGATCATCACCGTCTGCACCGGCGTCATCGCCATCTGAAACGGCTGCCCCGTGTAGAGCGCCATCGCCTCCATCACCGGCACCGTCAGGATCACCGTCGACAACGAAGCGCCCATCGCAATGTTGACCACCGACTGCATGCGGTTGGCCAACGCCGCGCGTAACGCAGTCAGAATCTCCGGCGCCGCGGAAATCGCCGCCACCAGAATCGCCGTGATCACCGGCGGTGCGCCCGTCCCTTCCAGCCCCAGATCAAGGGTCTTGGACATCACCTCGGCCAGTGCGCCGATTACCACCACACCGAACACCAGAATGCCGATCGACAGCGCCAGGCTGACCGGTTTCGGCTCCTGCTCCACGGGCTCTTTCTTGCGGCGTTTGTCCGGGTAGCTGTAGCTGAAAAAGTAACTATGCGGCCCGACCTGCATGCGCAGAAACAACGCATAAAGCACCACCATCGCGCCGATGGTGAACGCCGAATAGATTTTCCAGTTGGCCTCGGGGATGAACTCCGGCACCACCATCGACACGCCCATGGCGGTGAGGATCATCACGCTGTAGCTGCGGGCCGAGTCATCGTTGTAGGACTGCTCGCCATGCTTGATCCCGCCCATCAGCGCGGCGAGGCCGAGGATGCCGTTGATGTCGAGCATCACCGCCGAATAGATCGTGTCGCGCACCAATGTCGGTGAGGCTTCGTTGCTCATCATGATCGCCAGGATCACCACTTCCACCAGCACGGCGGCGAGGGTCAGGATCATCGTGCCGTACGGGTCGCCGACTTTTTCCGCGAGCAATTCGGCCTGATGGGCGACACGCATCGAGGCGGCCACGATGAAGGCGATCAGTACCAGCCCGGCCGTCAGCGCGACGATCTGGCCGCTGTGCAGCAGCCAGTGCTCCATCGGATATGCAACACAGGTGGCAATGACGGCCAACAGCAGAAAGCTTTCTTGCTTGAGGATGGTGAACATGACGGGCCTTTTTGCCGAAGAGTGCGAATGAGCTACTGACTGCGGGGCGGCGCTAACGTTTCGTTACACCTTAGCGCACCAGTGGATGGCGTCCTTGTACGGACATGCACTTTTTTCGGCCCGGCCGGCCTCATCGCGAGCAGGCTCGCTCCCACTGATCAACGTATTGCCACATGGGAGCGAGCTTGCTCGCGAAGGCCCCGCCGCGATTTCGACTCGATTTGTTGTCCGCTTGGTCAGTCTTTTGCATTGCCCTCCCCACACACAACAAAAGGGAGTTCGCGTTCATGCAAAAACGTCCACTGCAAACACTGCTGTGCATCGCCATGGGCCTTGGCCTCAGCCTGAGCGCCAGTGCCGCCGATCCACTGAAAGTCGGTTTCGTCTACATCGGCCCCATCGGCGACCACGGCTGGACGTATCAGCATGAACAGGGCCGCAAGGCGCTGGCGGAAAAACTCGGCACGCAGATCACCACCAACTACGTGGAAAACGTCGCCGAAGGCGCCGATGCCGAGCGGGTGATCCGCAACATGGCCAAGGACAATTACGACCTGATCTTCACCACCTCTTTCGGCTACATGAACCCGACGGTGAAAGTCGCCAAACAGTTTCCCAAGGTGACCTTCGAACACGCCACCGGCTACAAGCAGGACAAGAACCTCGGCACCTATCTCGCGCGCACCTACGAGGGCCGTTACGTCGGTGGTTTCCTCGCGGCGAAGATGACCAAGACCAAGAAGATCGGCTACGTTGCCTCGTTTCCGATCCCCGAAGTGATACGCGACATCAACGCCATCCAGTTGGCCCTGAACAAGTACAACCCCGGCACCGAGATCAAAGTGGTGTGGGTCTACTCGTGGTTCGATCCGGGCAAAGAGGCCGATGCCGCCAACGCGCTGATCGATCAGGGCGTGGACGTGGTGTTCCAGCACACCGACAGCCCGGCGCCGATCCAGGCCGCCGAGCGACGCGGTGTGTATGCCGTGGGCTACGCTTCGGACATGGCGCACTTCGGGCCGAAAGCGGTGCTGACTTCGATCGTCAACGACTGGGCGCCGCACTACATTCAGGCGACCCAGAGCGTGATCGACCACAACTGGAAATCCCAGGACTACTGGGGCGGGTTGAAGGAAGGCACGGTCGAACTGCCGATCAGCGATCTGGTGCCGGCACCGGTGAAGGCCGAAGCCGAGCAGATCATCGCCGACATCAAGAGCGGCGCCCTGCAACCGTTCACCGGGCCGATCAAGGATCAGACCGGCGTCGAGAAAATCCCGGCGGGGGTCAGCGCCACCAACGCCGAACTGGCGTCGATGAACTACTACGTCGAAGGCATGAAGGCCGAGATGCCGAAGTAAATTCCAACATCTACCCTGTGATCGTTCCCACGCTCCGCGTGGGAACGATCATTAAAGAGCATTCGAAATGAACCAACTTCCGATCATCGACATCTCGCCGCTCTACTCCGACGACCAGAACGCCTGGCCCGCCGTCGCCGAACAGATCGACCACGCCTGCCGCGAATGGGGCTTCTTCTATATCAAGGGGCATCCGATTTCTGCGCAGCGCATCGAATCCCTGCTCGCTCACGCCCGGCGCTTCTTTGCATTGCCGACCGCGGAAAAGCTCAAGATCGACATCACCCGGACCGTCCATCATCGCGGCTACGGCGCCATCGCTACCGAACAACTCGACCCGGACAAACCCAGCGACCTCAAGGAAACCTTCGACATGGGCTTGCACCTGCCGGCCGATCATCCCGAGGTGCTGGCGGAAAAACCCTTGCGCGGTCCCAACCGTCATCCGGCCGTTCCCGGCTGGGAAACGTTGATGGAACAGCACTACCTCGACATGCAAGCGCTTGCGCAAACCCTGCTGCGGGCCATGACTCTGGCGCTGGGCATCGAGCGCGACTTCTTCGACACGCGCTTCAACGAGCCGGTCAGCGTGCTGCGAATGATTCACTACCCGCCGCGCCACACCGCCAGTTCCGCCGAACAGCAAGGTGCCGGGGCGCACACCGATTACGGCTGCATCACGTTGTTGTATCAGGACGCGGCCGGCGGCTTGCAGGTGAAAAATGTCAAAGGCCAGTGGATCGACGCACCGCCCATCGACGGCACCTTCGTGGTCAACCTCGGCGACATGATGGCGCGCTGGAGCAACGACCGTTATCGCTCGACCCCGCACCGGGTCATCAGCCCGCTCGGGGTGGATCGCTACTCGATGCCGTTCTTCGCCGAACCACACCCGGACACCCGTATCGAGTGCCTGCCCGGTTGCCAGGACGCACAGCATCCGGCGAAATATCCGACCACCACCTGCGCCGAATTCCTGCTGTCGCGCTTCGCCGACACCTACGCCTATCGACGGGAGCAGGAAGCGGTGTGATGGATCGGTTGGTCAGGTTTTGCCAATTGTTTCGGCGGGCATCTGTAGAATGCCCGCCATTGCACCTGATGAGAAAAGAATATGTACGACTGGCTCAACGCCCTGCCCAAGGCTGAACTGCACCTGCACCTCGAAGGTTCGCTGGAGCCCGAGCTGCTGTTCGCCCTGGCCGAACGCAACAAGATCGCCCTGCCGTGGAGCGACGTCGAAACCCTGCGCAAGGCTTACGCCTTCAACAATCTGCAGGAATTCCTCGACCTGTATTACCAGGGCGCCGATGTGCTGCGCACCTCCCAGGATTTCTACGACCTGACCTGGGCCTACCTGCTGCGCTGCAAAGAACAGAACGTGATCCACACCGAACCGTTCTTCGATCCGCAGACCCACACCGACCGTGGCATCCCGTTCGAAGTGGTGCTCAACGGCATCGCCGCCGCGCTGAAGGACGGCGAGCAGCAACTGGGCATCACCAGCGGTCTGATCCTGAGCTTCCTGCGCCACCTGAGCGAAGACGAAGCACAGAAAACCCTCGATCAGGCGCTGCCGTTCCGTGACGCGTTTGTCGCCGTAGGTCTGGACAGTTCCGAAATGGGTCACCCGCCGAGCAAGTTCCAGCGCGTGTTCGATCGTGCCCGTCACGAAGGTTTCCTGACCGTCGCCCACGCTGGCGAAGAAGGTCCGCCGGAGTACATTTGGGAAGCCATCGACCTGCTGAAAATCCAGCGCATCGACCATGGCGTGCGCGCCATCGAAGACGAGCGCCTGATGCAGCGGATCATCGACGAGCAGATCCCGCTGACCGTATGCCCGCTGTCGAACACCAAGCTCTGCGTGTTCGATCACATGTCGCAGCACAACATCCTCGACATGCTCGAGCGTGGCGTGAAGGTCACGGTGAACTCCGATGACCCGGCGTACTTCGGCGGTTACGTGACCGAGAACTTCCACGCGCTGCACACTCACCTGGGCATGACCCAGGATCAGGCCAAGCGCCTGGCGCAGAACAGCCTGGATGCGCGGTTGGTAAAACCGTAACAGCACAAAGCCGTTCGAACACGCCCGTGTTCGAACGGCTTTTCAGGTCTCAGCGCACAACTGCTTCAGTCAGCTCTTCCAACGTCTTGCCCCGGGTCTCCATCCCGAACAGCCACACCACTCCCGCTGCAATCGCAAAGCACAGCGCCCCCAACGCAAACACCCCGCCCTGCCCGGTGATCGGGAACACCAGCCCGGTGACCAACGGACCGAGCAACGACCCCACGCGCCCAATGGCCGAGGCGAACCCCGAGCCCGTCGCCCGCGCCGAGGTCGGATACAGTTCCGGCGTGTAGGTGTAGAGCACCGCCCACATGCCGAACAGGAAAAACTGCATCAACAGCCCCGTGCCGATCAGCAGCGCCACGTTGCCGCCAAAAACCGCGCTTTGTCCGTACAGAAACGCCATCACCCCGCCGCCGAGCAACGTGACGATGCACACCGGCTTGCGTCCCCAAAGTTCCACCAGCCAGGCCGCCATCAGGAAGCCGGGAATCCCGCCGAGGGAAATCAGCACCGTGTAATACACCGACTGAGTCACGGCAAAACCCGACTGTTGCAACAACGCACTGAGCCAGGACGTCAGACCGTAAAAGCCGAGCAACGCAAAGAACCACAGGCTCCAGATCATCGTCGTGCGCTGGCGATACAGCGGTGACCAGATCTGTTTGAGTGCCGAAAGGAAATGGCCCGGCGGGGACACGCTGCGTGGCAGACGAACCGGCTCCGGCAATGCAGCACCACCGAGTGAGGCCTGTACCCGCGCCTCGATCCCGCGCAACACTTTGTCCGCCGCGTCATGCTTGCCGGCCTGTTCCAGCCAGCGCGGCGACTCGGGAATGAAAAAGCGGATCGCCAGCACGAACACTGCCGGCACCGCCAGCACCAGAAAGATGTCGCGCCAGCCAATCAACGGCAGCAGGAAATACGACAGCACGCCCGCCGCGACGAAACCCAGCGGCCAGAAACCGTCCATCAAGGCGATGTAACGACCCCGACGCTGTGCAGGAATCAACTCCGACAACATCGACTGGGCAATCGGAAACTCCATACCCATGCCGATTCCCAGCAGGATGCGAAACAGCGTCAGGCTCTCGACCGTCTGCGCCGTGGAACACAGGTAACTGGCCAGTCCCCACAAGACGATGCTCCACTGGAACACCGGTTTGCGACCGAACCGATCAGCCAGTAATCCGGACAGCGACGCCCCCAGCACCATGCCGAAAAAACTCGAACTGGCCAGCAGGCCAGCCTGCGCACTGCTCAGGCCGAACTCGGCTTTGATCGAGCCGAGCAGGAAGGTCATCATCGCCAGATCCATGGAGTCGAAAAAAAACGCCAGGGCGATGATGATGAAGATGATCCGGTGATAACCGCTGACTGGCAGGCGCTCCAGTCGATCTGCCGCGCTGAAGTTTCCCGTGTCCATGCCACCTCCTCAATCCGAAAAGTCCCCGGATCGAGTGTGCGCGATAGCGGTTGCGCGCCTGTGCCAGATGCGACGTGTTCGCAGCCGTTGGCGACGTTCAGTAGCAAGCCAGTGGAAGAAAGCGCTCTACAACGCCATTTCCAGCTCGGTTTCACAGGCGAAACGATGAATTTCCCGCTGGCCCGCCGCCGTCAGTTGCAGGGCTCTGGAATCGTTGGGCAGCACCAGCCAGCCCGACTGCATGAACAGCTGCAGCAACGCCGCGCCCAGCGAGCCCCCCATGTGCGGGCGACGCTCGCTCCAGTCCGGACAGGCGCACGCCACCTGAGCGTTGCGGTGGGCCAGCGCCTGGATGTACACCCCGCGCCCGGCCAGTTGTGTCGAGCCTTTGTGCGTGACCACCACTCTATGTTCAAGCTGCTCGATCCAGCCGGCGTCGAGCAGGCGCTGGTACAGGTCGGCGGCCAGCGTTCCACCCAGATGGTCGTCGCAAAACCGCGCGCGCAGCAGTGACGAAGGCGCGGCCTGGGGTCTGACGACCGGCGAGGCACGCTTGAATACGTCGGGGATTTCTCGTGGAGCGCTGGCCAACGTGGCGCTGGCCAGCGCTTCGATGGCCGCGCCGATTTCGGGAGCCGCCAGGCGGAAGAAGCGTTTGCGACCGCGCGCCTCGACCTTCAACAGACCGCCAGCGGACAAGCGCCCCAGATGCGCACTGGCCGATGACGGCGATAGCCCCGCCAGCAACGCCAGCTCCTCGGTCTGCCGCGCCGAGCCATCCATGAGCGCCCACATCATTGCGCTGCGTTTGGGATCGGCCAGCAACGTGGCGATCTGGCTGATGCAAGGTGCATGTTCCATCTATTCACTCCCTGTTGAATCGTATCGTCTACAGCTCATAGACATCTTGACCAGTAATCAGTCGTCGGCCAAGGCGCGCAAAATACCTTGAGCCCAAGCGAGGCAGCGCGCCGCAGCAAGGAAACCGCAGCACTGTCGCGACCCTCGTCCCTACCCGGCCGGTTGCGGTCTGATCGTTCTCGCATCGGCCTTTTGGTGCGGGCATCAGGCGGCCGCTAGTATAAGCGGGTTGCTCGCGGCGTCCTGCGCCGGAGCGGCCGTGGTTGGTGATTGTTCCTGAGAGAAATTTCGCTATTTACCTGCGACTAATGGTCAGACTTCTGGAAAACGGGAAAACGGCTACTCAATTCGGCGCAACGGCTGGCGAGCATCTCCCTCAGAAGGTTCACCGGCTTACTCAATTGTGCGCGATGGGCGCACAGCAGATTCAGCGGAGCGCGTTCGCAGAGCAGCTCCGGCAACAGCACTTTCAGCCGTCCCGCCAGCACATCACCGGCCACATCGAGCCACGACTTGTAAGCGATGCCGGCTCCCGCCACAGCCCAAAGGCGCACCACATCGGCGTCGTCACTGAAGCGGTCGCCACTGACGGTCAGGCCGACCTCGCGCTTGCCGTCGTGGAAACTCCAATGGTCGTGCACCCGGCCTCCGAGCATATAAAGCAGGCAGTTGTGCTGTGCGAGCTGTTCCAGATGCAGCGGTTCGCCGTGCCGGGCCAGGTAGGCCGGTGATGCACACAGCACCCGTCGGTTGTGCGGGGCAATCGGCAACGCCACCAGACTGGAATCCTCCGGCTCGCCGTAGCGCAAGGCGATGTCCACCGGCTGGCGAAACAGGTCGGCGATGCGGTCACCCAGCAGCAGGCGCACCGTCAATTTCGGGTGTTCGCGCTGAAAGTCATCGAGCCACGGCAACAGAAGATTGCGCCCGAAGTCCGAAGGCGCCGACAGCTGCAGGATTCCGCTGACCTGATCCTGCCCGCTGGCCAGCAGGCGGCGACCCTCATCAAGGTTGCTCAGCGCCGCCCGGGCGTATTCGAGAAACCCTTCACCTTCAGCCGTCAGCCGCAAACTGCGAGTGGAGCGTGCCAACAGCCGTGCGCCCAGTTGTTGCTCGATCCGCTTGAGCGCAGCACTGGCCACGGCGGCGGACATGTCCATTACCCGCGCCGCCGCCGACAGGCTGCCCAGATCCGCCGCCCGGACAAACAACTGCAAGTCATCGAAACGCAGCATCGTCAGCCCCGATTATCAAAAAAATATTGAAAGAGACTGCTCTTTTAGCCGGTTTTATCTCCGGCAGAAATAGCCAATCATGCCATCCATCGAATTCATCCCATCCCGGAGTCGAACATGTCCCAGCCTTTCACCGCCATCGCCACCCTGATTGCCCGACCTGGCCAGCAGGACGCCCTCGAACAGCACCTGCGTGCCCTGATCGAACCGACCCGCGCCGAAGCCGGTTGCGGTCAATACGAACTGCACCAGGATCTGGCCAACCCGCTGGCCTTCTACATGATCGAGCAGTGGGCCAGCGACGAAGCCCTGCAAGCCCACGATGCCAGCGCCCATATCCAGCATTTCCGCAGCCAGGCCGAGGCGTTCCTCGAACACTTCGAACTCAAGCGCCCGCGCGTCATTGCCTGAAACCTTCCTTTATTCACTTTCGGAGTTCGCCATGAAAGCCATCGCCTATTACGCCTCGCTCCCGATCAGCGACGAAAAATCCCTGCAAGACATCGAACTGCCAGAGCCGGTAGCCGGCCCGCGCGACTTGCTGGTGGAAGTCAAAGCGATTTCGGTCAACCCGGTGGACACCAAGGTTCGCCAGAACGTCGCGCCGGAAGGCGGCGCCGCCAAGGTGCTGGGCTGGGACGTGGCCGGTGTGGTCAAGTCGGTCGGCAGTGAAGTGACCTTGTTCAAGGCCGGCGACAAGGTGTTCTACGCCGGCTCCATCGCCCGGGCCGGTGGCAACAGCGAACTGCACGTGGTGGATGAGCGGATCGTCGGCCATATGCCAAAAACCCTCGGTTTCGCCGAAGCCGCTGCTCTGCCGCTGACCGCGATTACCGCTTGGGAATTGCTGTTCGAACGCCTGCAGATTCGCGAAGGCAATACCGATGAAGGCCAGAGCCTGCTGATCGTCGGTGCGGCGGGCGGCGTCGGTTCGATCCTCACCCAACTCGCCAGCCAGTTGACCGGGCTCAAAGTGATCGGCACCGCCTCTCGCCCTGAGACCCGCGACTGGGTGACCGAGTTGGGTGCTGACCTGGTGATTGATCACAGCCAGCCGTTGAGCGAAGAACTGAAACGCGCCGGTGTCACCCACGTCACCCACGTTGCCAGCCTGACCCAGACCGACCAGCACCTGGACCAACTGGTCGAAGCCCTGGCGCCGCAAGGCAAACTGGCGCTGATCGACGATCCGAAGGCGCTGGACGTGACCAAGCTCAAGCGCAAGAGCCTGTCGCTGCACTGGGAGTTCATGTACACCCGCTCGCTGTTCGAAACGCCGGACATGATCGAGCAGCACAAACTGCTCAACCGGGTGGCCGGGCTGATCGACAGCGGGACGTTGAAAACCACGGTCGGCGAGCACTTCGGCACGATCAACGCGAGCAACCTGCGCCGCGCCCATGAACTGCTGGAAAGCGGCAAGGCCAAGGGGAAAATTGTTTTAGAAGGTTTCTAAAACTCGCAAGACCGCAGCCTTCTCCAGCCTCCGATGTGGCTGGCTCGGGGGCTGCGGTGTTTTTTTGCCGTCAGTCAGATGCTTGACCCTTGTCACAATTGCGATCGTATTCAGGACTACAATCGAGTCCTCTGCGATGCAATCTTTTACGTACGGGAGGTCAGCAATGAAGATCCTGATAAAAGAAGTGGCAAAGTCCCAGTGGCAAGTTCGTCTCGACCAGCACGCCGTGACCTTCCGCAGTGAGGCCGAAGCTCGCGCCTTCACTCGCACCCTCGAAGCGCGTATCTGCGCGCCCCATCAGATTCCCGACCCCGGCCAGCAGCGCGCTGTCGGCTGAGGCAATTCGTCTTAGATTTCAGCCTGCGCCTTTGCCAGCGCCCGGGCATTCTGTATGCGCCGGGTGAGCGTCGCTGCGCACACCACCAGCAAACCACACAAGCTGATGACGATGGCCATCGGCACGGCGGTGCCATCGTGCAGGATCCCCACCAGCGCCGAAGCCCCGGCGGCGACGCTGAACTGCATGCTGCCGAGCAACGCTGAAGCACTGCCGGCGCGACCGCCCTGCCCGTTCATCGCACACGCTGCCGCATTGGGGCTGATGCAGCCGAGGCTGGCCACGCAGATGAACAATGGAATCAGCAATGGCCACAGCGCCTCGGTGTGCAAGGCGCTGACCGCGAGCAGCGTCAGCCCGGCGCACAGGTAAACCCAGACCGCCCGCGACAACAGGAACGCCGGACCACGCTTGGCCAGCAGTCGCGCATTGACCTGTGCAACAAGAATGAACCCTGCGGCGTTGGTACCGAACAGCCAGCCGAAATGCTCGGCCGGTACGCCATACAACTTGATGAAAATGAACGGCGAGCCGGCGATGTAGGCAAACATCCCGGCGATGGCGATGCCGCCGGTCAGGGCATGGCCCATGTAGACCGGATCAGCCAGCAGCCGACCGTACTGGCGTAAAGCGCCGGACAACGGCTGACGCGGGACATGCGCCGGCAGACTTTCCGGCAGACCCAGGGCGACCGCCAGTCCCGCCAAAGCACTGAAACCGGTCAGCACCAGGAAGATCGACTGCCATCCCGACGTATTCACCAGCAGTCCGCCGAGCATCGGCGCCAGGATCGGTGCCAGCCCCATCACCAGCATCAACTGCGAGAAGACTTTCGCCGACCCCACCGCGTCGCATTTGTCGCTGACCACCGCCCGGGCAATCACCATCCCCGCACAGCCGCCCAGCGCCTGCACGAGCCGCGCGCCGATCAGCCATTCCAGATTCGGCGCATAGGCGCAGGCCACTGACGCCAGCGTGAACAGCGTGAGACCGATCAGCAACGGAATCCGCCGGCCGAAGCGATCCGCCAACGGCCCGTAAGCCAGTTGACCGATGGACAGGCCGAAGAAGTAAGCCGACAGCGTCAGCTGGACGTGTTTCTCGTCGGTGCCGAACGCCAGCGCCATGGTGGGAAACGCGGGTAGATAGAAGTCGATCGCCAACGGACCGAAAGCGGTCAGGGCACCGAGAATCAGAAGGGTACGGAAGTTCATCAGGCGTCCAGGTCGGGCGGGGAGTTGAGTTGAGTTCAGCCCGACAGTCTAGCCGCGCGAGGACGCCTTGAACATTCCGGTAGCTCGCTAACTATTAAAAAGATCAGGCGAGTTTGATGGCGTAGCCTTCTTCGCTGATCGCCTCGATCACCTGCTCGGCACTCAGCGCACTTTCGACGCCGACTTCCTTCGCCGCCAGGTCGACCCGCACGCTGGCGGCCGGATCCTTGCTCTGCACTGCTTGGGTGACGGCTTTGACACAGTGACCGCAGGACATGCCTTCAACAGTGAACACTTGCATGGAATGACTCCTTTGAGTGAGGTTGCCGGCAGTTTCGGGCTTGCCACGATGGCAAGGTCAAGTTCTGCAAAAAACTGCCGGGCTGGCAATCGTCGCCGCGCTCGGCCAAGCTGCATGCATCAATGACATGAATTCAGGAGATTCAGCCATGCGCTGGTCAGCTTTCAGCCTGTTTGGCTTTCTCAGCCTCTTTGCCGCGATCCCTTCGGTGCATGCCGCCGGGGAAGATTACGGGGTGCTGATCATTTCCCGCGAGCGCCTGGAAGTCGCGACCTCGTGCGAAATCGGCGTGTACATCCAGGATCAACTGTCGGCGCGCCTGTTCCAGGAGCAAAGCACGTCGTTCAACCTGCCGCCGGGCAATGTCTCGCTGCGCCTTAAACTGCTGCCGGGACAAATGCCGGGCTGCAACCCGGGCATGCTCGCGCCGGGCTCGCAGGAGATCAGACTGCATGCCGGCGAAATCCTGAAATTCCGCATCGCGATGAACCAGGAAGGCATGTACCTCAAGCCGACCGGCCTCGGTTACTAAGGCCTGCCGCTCGTTCCCACGCTCTGCGTGGGAATGCCTCTTGTGACGCTCTGCGTCACGCTTTGGGACGCAGAGCGTCCCCGGCTGCATTCCCACGCGGAGCGTGGGAACGATCAGGCGAACAAGCGAGCAGCCGGTAGCGGAAACTGGCGCTTGACCTTGCCAGCATGGCAAGGTTGATCCTGTAGGCATCTTCTACAGGGAGTACGACCGATGTCCGATTCCATCACGTTCGATCTGCCCATCAGCGGCATGACCTGCGCCAGTTGCGCCGGTCGTGTCGAGCGGGCGTTGAGCAAAGTCAGCGGCGCCAGCGCCGTCAGCGTCAACCTCGCCACCGAACAGGCCCGGGTGCAGGCCCCCGGCGACAGCCTGCCGGCGCTGATGGAGGCGGTCGAACGCGCCGGTTACAGCGTGCCGCAGCAAACCGTGGAATTGAACATCGACGGCATGACCTGCGCGTCCTGCGTCGGTCGTGTCGAACGTGCACTGAATAAAGTGCCGGGGGTGAAAAGCGTCAGCGTCAACCTCGCCAATGAACGCGCCCACCTCGAATTGCTCGGCGCGGTCGACCCGCAAACCCTGATCGCCGCCGTGAGCAAGGCCGGTTATTCCGCCAGCCTCTTCGAACTCGAACATCCACAATCCGACAATCGCCAGCAACGCCTGAACCACGAGCGCTGGGCGCTGATCTGCGCCATCGCCCTCGCCTTGCCGCTGGTGTTGCCGATGCTGCTGCAACCGTTCGGCATTCACTGGATGCTCCCGGCCTGGGCGCAGTTCGCCCTCGCCACTCCGGTGCAATTCATCTTCGGTGCGCGTTTTTATGTGGCGGCGTGGAAAGCCGTACGCGCCGGCGCCGGCAACATGGACTTGCTGGTCGCGCTGGGCACCAGCGCCGGTTATGGCCTGAGTCTCTATGAATGGGCGACTGCTGACGGACGCATGCCGCACCTGTATTTCGAAGCCTCGGCGGTGGTCATCGCTCTGGTGCTGCTCGGCAAATACCTGGAAAGCCGCGCCAAACGCCAGACCGCCAGCGCCATTCGCGCACTGGAAGCGTTGCGCCCGGAGCGGGCGATTCAAGTCATCGATGGCCGCGAACAGGACGTCGCCATCAGCGCCCTGCGCCTCGGTGACCTCGTATTGGTCAAACCCGGTGAACGCTTCCCGGTGGACGGCGAAGTGCTGGAAGGCCAGAGCCACGCTGACGAAGCGTTGATCAGCGGCGAAAGCCTGCCGGTACCCAAACAACCGGGCGACAAGGTCACCGGCGGTGCGATCAACGGCGAAGGCCGCTTGCTGGTGAGCACCACGGCGCTCGGCGCGGAAAGCGTGCTGGCGCGGATCATCCGCCTGGTGGAGGACGCCCAGGCCGCGAAAGCACCGATCCAGAAACTGGTGGATAAAGTCAGTCAGGTATTCGTGCCGACCGTGTTGCTGCTGGCCCTGGCCACGCTGATCGGCTGGTGGCTGTACGGCGCGTCGCTGGAAACCGCGTTGATCAATGCCGTCGCAGTGCTGGTGATCGCCTGCCCCTGCGCCCTCGGCCTGGCGACACCGACCGCGATCATGGCTGGCACCGGCGTGGCCGCGCGGCACGGGATTCTGATCAAGGATGCCGAAGCACTGGAACGTGCCCATGAAGTCAGCGCCGTGGTGTTCGACAAGACCGGCACCCTGACCTCCGGCACGCCGCGCATTGCGCATTTCAGTGCGATCGACGGTGACGAAAACGCCCTGCTGACAGCGGCCGGCGCGCTGCAACGCGGCAGCGAGCATCCGCTGGCCAAAGCGGTGCTGGATGCCTGTGCCGAACGTAGCCTGAACCTACCGGATGTCAGCGACAGCCAGTCCCTGACCGGGCGCGGCATCGCCGGCAGCCTCGACGGCCGGCGCCTGGCGCTGGGCAACCGGCGCTTGCTGGAAGAAAGCGGTCTGAACGCCGGAAACCTGAGCGAATCTGCCAAGGCCTGGGAAACCGAGGGTCGCACGCTGTCGTGGCTGATCGAGCAAAGTCCGACGCCCCGCGTACTCGGCCTGTTCGCCTTCGGCGACACCCTCAAGCCCGGCGCGCTGCACGCGGTGCAACAACTGGCCGCCCAGCACATCCACAGCCACCTGCTGACCGGCGACAACCGCGGCAGCGCCCGGGTGGTCGCCGATGCGCTGGGCATCGAAAACGTCCACGCCGAAGTGCTGCCGGCGGAGAAAGCCGCCACTGTCGCCGAGCTGAAGAAAACCGGGGTCGTGGCCATGGTCGGCGACGGCATCAACGACGCACCGGCGCTGGCCGCCGCAGACATCGGCATCGCCATGGGCGGCGGCACCGACGTGGCCATGCACGCCGCCGGCATCACCCTGATGCGCGGCGATCCTCGGCTGGTGCCGGCGGCGCTGGAGATCAGCCGCAAGACCTACGCGAAGATCCGCCACAACCTGTTCTGGGCCTTCGTCTATAACCTGATCGGCATTCCGCTGGCGGCGTTCGGCTTCCTCAATCCGGTGCTGGCCGGCGCGGCGATGGCCCTGTCGAGCGTCAGCGTGGTGAGCAATGCGCTACTGTTGAAAACCTGGAAACCCGAGGATCTGGAGGACAACCGATGAACATCGGCCAAGCGGCCCGCCACAGTGGCCTGAGCGCGAAGATGATCCGTTACTACGAATCGATCGGTCTGCTCAAGGCTGCCCATCGTACCGACAGCGGCTATCGCGTCTACGGCGACGATGACCTGCACACGCTGGCGTTCATCAAGCGCTCGCGGGACCTGGGCTTTTCGCTGGAGGAAGTCGGCAAGCTGCTGACCCTCTGGCAGGATCGCCAGCGCGCCAGCGCCGATGTGAAGGCCCTGGCCCGCCAGCACATCGACGAGCTGAATCAGAAGATCCGCGAACTCGGCGAACTGCGCGACACCCTGCAGGATCTGGTCGAGCACTGCCACGGCGACCATCGCCCGGACTGCCCGATCCTCAAGGAACTGGCGTCGGGCTGCTGCGCGCAACCCGCGCGCGTCTGAGCAACAGGATTTTCATCGACAGCACTGTGGCGAGGGGAATGCCGTGGAACAACAGCACCACGGCACCCGGCGCCCACCACGCATAGAACGGTGCGGCGATCAGCATGCCGACGCCGAACCCGGTCATCTGCAACAGCGTCAGAAAACTGAAGATCGGCAGGCGCAGGGGCTCCGGCTCCCGTTGCAGCCGTGACATCAGGCCGACTTCCGAAAACCCGTCACCCAATCCAGCCGGCAGCGAAAACAGCAACAGACCGACGACGCTGTGCTGCTGGAACATCAGGATGAAGCCGCAGGACATCAGCAGCACGCCGCCGAAATAGCGGCGCTCCAGATGGATGTTTTCCGAGCCGTTCAGGCGACTGGCGATTCGCGCGCCGAGCAGTTTGCCGGCGGCCCACACCGCGAGCATCAGGCCGAGCGTGGTGCTCGCCGAGTCCGGTGTCAGCAGTCTGGAAATGATCGGGAAGCCGACGTTGTGAGCAGCGCTGCCAAGGGTGTCAGCCATGGTCACCGCCAGCATCGCGGCCACCACCGGAGCGCTGCGCAGGCCTTGCAGCAAAGCCGACCATTCACCCTGTTTAGCGCTGGATTCGACCACCGGCTCCGGTGCGCTGAACCGCAGCGGCGCAATCAACACTGCTGCCAACAGATAGGTCAGCGCATTCAGCGCAAACACCGTTTCAAAACCAAATCCCGCGACCAGCAGCCCGGACACCAGACTGCCGCCGACCATCGCCATGGACGAGGCGGACGTGATCCAGGCATTGGTCTTGAGCAACTGCGCCGGCTCGATCAAGCGCGGCAACTGGCTGTTGAGGCCGATGGCGAACATCGAATTACCAAAGCCCAGACCGAACGCGATCAGCGGCAGCAACAACGCCTGCTGACTGACCGGCACGATGAGCAACAGCCCAAGCACAGCGGCGCGCAGCAGGTCGAAGGCAATCAACGGCACGCGACCGCTGCATCGACGATAAAACGCGGTGCCGATCAGGCTGGCGAAAATCCCGCCGCCCACG
This sequence comes from Pseudomonas sp. CH235, assembly GCF_004368175.1. Taxonomy (NCBI): domain Bacteria; kingdom Pseudomonadati; phylum Pseudomonadota; class Gammaproteobacteria; order Pseudomonadales; family Pseudomonadaceae; genus Pseudomonas; species Pseudomonas sp. CH235. The sequence goes on along the minus strand of NZ_RRZJ01000034.1, from coordinate 35,620 downwards.
CGACTGGCGAGAAAGATCCCCGCGCTCATCGCGCTGTTGCTCAGCAGGTAGACATAAGTGGCCAGCGCAACCATGTTGAGGAACGCGCCGAAATCGGAGATCAGCCGCGCCGTGATGATCAGCCGGGCATTGCGGGAAGTGCTGATCACAATCAATCCTTGAATGTGTAAAACCCGGCCGAAGCCGGGTTTTGTTTTTCAGATGCTCACTGCATCCACGGTGGCGGAGGCGGTTCGTCGGACTTGCCCTTGGGCTCGTCGTCCGCCGCACGGATGGCTTGCTTGCGCTCCTCATCCAGACGCGCCGCTTCGATCTCGCGCAGCACCCCGCCGACATCGGCCAGGTCCTCGGGATCGTCGAACTCGCCGGTCAGCACGCTGGCCGGGTGCAACGTACCCGCTTCGTACAGCGCCCACATTTCCTTGGCGTATTTGGTCTTCTTCAACTCCGGGGCAAAGCGACCGAAGTACGAAGCCATGTTGCCGACGTCACGCTCGAGCATGCTGAACGCGTGGTTGTTGCCGGCGGCGTCCACCGCTTGCGGCAGGTCGATGATGACCGGGCCGGTCGGCGTCAGCAGCACGTTGAACTCCGAGAGGTCACCGTGCACCAGACCGGTACACAACATCAGCACGATCTGCGAAATCAGGAACGCGTGATACTCGCGGGCCTGATCCGGCTCCAGCACCACATCGTTCAGACGCGGCGCGGCATCGCCGTATTCATCGGCCACCAGCTCCATCAGCAGCACGCCTTCGAGGAAGTCGTACGGCTTGGGCACACGCACACCGGCGTTGGCCAGGCGGAACAGCGCCGCGACTTCGGCGTTCTGCCAGGCGTCTTCGGCTTCCTTGCGCCCGAACTTGGAACCCTTGGCCATCGCCCGGGCCTGTCGGCTGTTGCGAACCTTGCGGCCTTCCTGATACTCGGCCGCCTGGCGGAAACTGCGTTTGTTCGCCTCCTTGTAGACCTTTGCGCAACGTAACTGATTGCCGCAGCGCACCACATAAACAGCTGCTTCTTTGCCACTCATGAGTGGACGCAGCACTTCGTCGACCAGACCGTCCTCGATCAGGGGTTCAATGCGTTTTGGAGTCTTCATCAGCTTTTATTGTGGGTCCTTTATTACCAAACACGCGAATGTCACTCGTTATACGGCAATCCTCGCATCGCGGGGAGGGGTTGCCGACCTGTGAACCTGTGGATGCACACACTGTGCCGGATAAATCGGCTCAATTCGCCTCTTTATCGACCGCTTCGAATCATAGCCGAGGCTGGCGAATTTATAGGCGCCAGGACTTGAGGGCATTTGCGACAGAATCTGACATCCCGCCGCACACAGCTCGTAAGAATTTTCTCTGCCGGCCTCAATTTCCCTCTCGTGCGGCCGAATTCCTCTGTGACAGAGGAATTTGTCCGACAATCGTTCCAAAAAAAATGTCGATGTCGCACCCAAGGAAACGGGTGAGAAATAGGTTTTTCGGCTGCCAATAACCGCGAGTCATCTGCACTGCGTGGGCCTACAAGAAAATCTGGAGCGCGGATGAACATCAAACAGAAGTTGACCTGGGCGTTTGCAATCATCGCCTGCTTGCCCGTGGTGCTGGTCGCCACGCTGGTGGTACTGAACCTGCGCAGCGATGCCCGGGACGATTTTGTCGACAGCAGCGGGCGCGAGATCCGTCAGGTCAGCAATGCCATGCAGCTGTTTTTCGACGGCATCAGCCAGAACGTCGATTACCTGGCGGCGCAGCCGCTGGTGAAGAACGCCGACGGCAGCGTTCGCAGCCGCATGAGCGCCAACGCCGCCGATACCTCCGATGGCGAGATCGACAAGCAACTGTTTGCACTGTTCGAGGGGCTGGCCAAATCCCACCCGGCCTACTCCTACGTGTCCTATGGATTGAACAGCGGCGGCTATGCCTTCTGGCCGGGCGATCCGAAGATGGCCAACTACGACCCGCGCACCCGCCCCTGGTACAAGACGGCCATGGCCAACCCGGGCAAGACCCTGCGCACCGAGGCCTATTACTGGGCCGGCGACGACGCGGTTCTGGTCAGCACCGTGCGCGCGGTCGCCAACCAGTTGGGCGCCCAGGGTGGCGTGGTCAACATTGACGTGTCGCTCAAGCAACTGACCGAGATCGTCAAACAGATCAAGCTCGGCGAAAGCGGTTATCTGATGCTGATGGAAAACACCGGCACGGTGCTGGTCGATCCGAAGCAACCGGAGCACAACTTCAAACGACTCGACAGCCTCGGCGACGGCTACGCGCAACTGGCCAAAGCCGGCAAAGGCCTGGTTGACATCGAGCTCAACGGCGAACGCTACATGGCCAACGTCTGGCCCTCGGAGCAACTGGGCTGGACCTTCATCGGCCTGATCAAACAGAACGACGTAATGAGTTCGGCCACTCAACTGACCTGGCTGATCGCAATCATCGCTGCGGTGTTGGCGGTGTTCTTCGCCGTGGTCGGCGCCAGTTTCGCCAGCCTCATCGTGCGGCCGATCCGCAGCGTGGCCAGCGGTCTGGAAGGCATCGCCCAGGGCGAAGGCGACCTGACCAAGAACCTCGACATCCGTGGCAGCGACGAAACTGCGCAACTGGCCAACTGGTTCAACCAGTTCCTCACCGCGATCCGCAGCCTGATCCAGCACATCGGCGGCGCGGCCGGGAAAATCCTCGCCACCTCGCAGAGTTCGACCCGGGTTTCCGGCGACATGGCCGAAGCCGCCGGGCGCCAGCGCGAAGCGGTGGACATGGTTTCGACCGCGTTCCACGAAATGGTCGCCACCGCCAACGAAGTCGCCCGCTCGTGCAGCCAGGCAGCGGAGTCGGCCGACAGCGGCCAGCGTCAGGCCCGCGAAGGTCAGCAACAGATCGATGCGGCGGTGCACAGCGTCGATCAACTGAGCCAGGAACTGGAGCAATCGGCGCAGTCGATGCAACAACTGGAGCGCGACAGCAACGACATCCAGTCGATCCTCGGCACCATCCGTTCCATCGCCGAACAGACCAACCTGCTGGCGCTCAACGCGGCCATCGAAGCAGCGCGGGCCGGTGAGCAAGGGCGTGGTTTTGCGGTGGTGGCCGATGAGGTTCGCGCACTGGCAAAACGCACGGCGGATTCGACGGCGGAAATCGACGGGCTGCTGGGCAACCTCGCCAAACGCACCAGCGCGGTGACCCAGCAGATGCGCGCCAGCCTCGATGTGTCGCAGCAATCGGTAGCGCGGATTGGCGAGGCGCGGGAGAGCTTTGGGCAGATTCGTGAGTCGGTGGATGTGATTCGCGACATGAACACGCAGATTGCGACGGCGGCGGAAGAGCAGCATCAGGTGGCTGAGGACATCAATCGGCACATCAGCCAGATTCATGGTGATGCGCAGTTGGTGGCGGAGCTGGCGAATTCGGCGCGGCTGGATTCGCAGAGTCTGGCGGGGTTGTCGAATGAGCTGGATGGGTTGGTGCGCAGGTTCCGGACTTGAGATTGGGGGCAACCTTAAAAGCCCCCTCACCCCAGCCCTCTCCCGGGGGGAGAGGGAGCCGAATCGGGGATGCTTTAGAAATCCGCCGACATGAAAGAACGTTGTTGAATCCATAATCGACACCGATCTTTCAGGTCGATGTATAACGCCAGACACCTCGGTCAGTCCCCTCTCCCTCCGGGAGAGGGTTAGGGTGAGGGCAAGCTTTTGCTCCTCTAGCGCTCGATGATCGCCGTCACACCCTGTCCGCCAGCCGCACAAATCGAAATCAACCCCCGCCCCTGCCCCGCCGCATCCAGCAACTTCGCCAGGTTCGCCACAATCCTCCCGCCCGTCGCGGCAAACGGATGCCCCGCCGCCAGCGAGCTGCCCTTGACGTTCAAGCGACTGCGATCAATCGAGCCCAGCGGCGCGTCCAGCCCGAGCCGGGTCTTGCAGTACTCCGGATCTTCCCAGGCCTTCAACGTGCACAACACTTGCGCGGCAAATGCTTCGTGAATTTCGTAGTAGTCGAAGTCCTGCAAGGTCAGGCCATTGCGCGCCAGCAAGCGTGGCACCGCGTACACCGGAGCCATCAAAAGCCCTTCGGCGCCGTTGACGAAATCCACCGCCGCCGCTTCGCCGTCCCGCAGGTACGCAAGGATCGGCAGGCCACGTTCCTTCGCCCACTCCTCACTGCCCAACAGCACCACCGAGGCGCCATCAGTCAGAGGTGTGGAGTTGCCGGCGGTCAGCGTGCCCTTGGCACTTTTTTCGAAGGCCGGTTTCAGGGTGGCGAGTTTTTCCAGGGTCAGGTCCGGGCGCAGGTTGTTGTCGCGGGTCAGGCCGAGGAACGGGGTCATCAGGTCGTTGTGCCAGCCTTCGCTGTAGGACGCCGCCAGTTTGTGGTGGCTTTCGAAGGCCAGTTGATCCTGTTCTTCGCGGGGGATGTTCCAGGTCTGCGCCATCAATTCACAGTGCTCGCCCATCGACAGGCCGGTGCGTGGTTCGCCGTTGCGCGGGAATTCGGGGATCAGGTGTTTCGGACGCAATTGCAGGAAGGTCTTGAGCTTGTCGCCGGTGGTCTTGGCGCGGTTGGCTTGCAGGAGGATCTTGCGCAGGCCTTCGCTGACGCTGATCGGCGCATCCGACGTGGTGTCGACGCCGCCGGCAATGCCGCAATCGATCTGGCCGAGGGCGATCTTGTTCGCCACCAGCAATGCCGCTTCCAGGCCGGTGCCGCAGGCCTGCTGAATGTCGTAGGCCGGCGTCGCCGGCGACAGACGCGAGCCGAGCACGCATTCGCGAGTCAGATTCATATCCCGTGACAATTTCAGCACCGCCCCTGCGACCACTTCGCCGATGCGCTGGCCGTGCAGGTTGTAGCGTTCGATCAGGCCTTCGAGGGCGGCGGTGAGCATCACCTGATTGCTCGCGGTGGCATACGGCCCGTTGGAACGGGCGAACGGAATGCGGTTGCCACCAATGATCGCGACGCGGCGCAGCTGACTCATGAAATGCTCCTTGTGAAATATCCGGTCTGAAAATCGAGCGCTGAAAACCCGGTCGGGCCACAAAAGCGCCGAGGGCAAACTACTCTGCTGTTCTAGCGTAGGCCTTATTGCGTGGATCGAACGATTGATTGCCCTTCGCAGTCCACACTTTGAACCCCATCTTCTGGAGAGCGTTCCATGTCTGACCGCTATATCGACTTCGCCAACTCGTCCATCGGCCACCGTCTGGTCGGAGCCCTGGGCCTGCCGTCGCCGGTGCGGCTGGAACGCTGGCAGGCCGGGCGCCTGCGGCCGGTGGACGGTGCGCTGCTGATCGGCGGCGGGCCGCTGGCCGAGCGGGTCAGCACCTTCGCCAATCGCCTGACCGACGCGATCTACCGCTACGGCGACCAGCCGGCGACCGCCACCCAATGGATTCCCGGCCACGGCCCGAAACTCAAGGCCGTGGTGTTCGACGCCAGCGACTTGCAGCACACCGACCAGCTCAAGCAGCTGCGTGAATTTTTCCAGCCGTTGATGAAGAACCTCGACAGCAGCGCGCACCTGGTGATCCTCGGCCGCGCCCCGGAAACCCTGCGTGAACCATTTGCTGCCAGTGCACAGCGAGCGCTCGAAGGCTTCTCCCGTTCACTGGCCAAGGAGCTGCGCAGCGGCGGCACGCTGCAACTGATCTACGTCGGCGAAGGTGCCGAGGATCAACTGGAAGGACCGCTGCGGTTTTTCCTCTCGCCGAAAAGTGCGTTCGTCTCCGGGCAAGTGATTCGCCTGAACCCTTGCGCCACGCCTGTGACCGACTGGACGCGCCCACTGGCCGGGCGCAAGGCGCTGGTCACCGGCGCGGCGCGCGGTATCGGCGCATCGATTGCAGAAACCCTGGCCCGTGACGGTGCCGAGGTGATCCTGCTCGACGTGCCGCCAGCCAAGACCGATCTCGAAGCCCTGGCCGCTCGCCTCGGCGGGCGCGCCATCACCCTCGACATCTGCGCCGAAGACGCCGCCACGCAACTGATCGAACAGCTGCCGGACGGCCTCGACATTCTGGTGCACAACGCCGGCATCACCCGCGACAAGACCCTGGCCAACATGACGCCCGAGTTCTGGGACGCGGTGCTCGCGGTCAATCTCAACGCACCGCAAGTGTTGACCAAGGCCCTGCTCGACAGCGGCACCTTGCGCGATAACGCCCGGGTGATTCTGCTCGCCTCGATCAGCGGCATCGCCGGCAATCGCGGGCAGACCAATTACGCGGCGAGCAAGGCCGGGCTGATAGGACTGGCCCAAACCTGGGCGCCGACGCTGCTGGAACGCGGCATCAGCATCAACGCCGTGGCGCCGGGTTTCATCGAGACCCAGATGACCGCGCACATTCCGTTCGGCCTGCGTGAAGCCGGGCGCCGCATGAGTTCGTTGGGTCAGGGTGGCCTGCCGCAAGACGTCGCCGAAGCCGTGGCGTGGCTGGCCCAGCCGGGCACCGGCGCGTTCACCGGGCAAGCGCTGCGGGTGTGCGGCCAAAGCGTGCTGGGGGCCTGAACATGACCATCGAATGGCAAACCCTGCACCACGAGCCGAGCCTGCCGGGGCTGTATGCCCGGGCGGCGACCCGACGCAAAATCACCGGCACCACCCTGCCCGACAGCGGCTTGCGCTGCGCCGTCGAGGTGGATGGCAAACGTCTGGCGGCGTATCGCAAGGTCTGCGGTTTCGCCGATGACGGCCTGCTGCCGCCGACCTATCCGCATATCCTGGCGTTCGCCCTGCAGATGCAATTGCTGACGGCCAAGGAGTTTCCGTTCCCGCTGCTGGGGCTGATTCATCTGAGCAACCGCATCCGCGTATTGCGGCCAATGGGCGGGATCAGTCGCGCACAAGTCAGCGTCCGGGTGCATAACCTGCAACCGCATCCGAAGGGCGCGACCTTCGATCTGCTGACCACCCTCGACGATCAACTCGGCCCGTTGTGGGAAGCCGAAAGCCGGATGCTCTGTCGTGGCGTGAAGCTCGAAGGCGAAGCGGTCGAGCAGACCTGGGAGCCGACGCTGCCCCTCGCGCAAGTGGCGCAATGGAAGGCGCCGGCGGACATCGGCCGGCAGTACGCGAAAGTCTCCGGCGACTACAACCCGATCCACTTGAGTGCCGCCAGCGCCAAGCTGTTCGGTTTCCCAACCGCCATCGCTCATGGTCTGTGGAACAAGGCCCGGACGCTGGCGGCACTGGCGGATCATCTGCCCAAGGCCAACCTTGAGGTCACCGTGCACTTTCGCAAACCGGTGCGCCTGCCGAGCGAGGTGAGCCTGTTCGCCAGCGCGGCCGGTTCCAGCGGTGAGTTACGCCTGATCGGCGCCGGGGATCTGGAGCACATGGTGGGCAACTGGCAGCCGGTAGCCTGACATCGAGGCCGGGAAAACCTGCTCAATTGTGTATATATCACTTAAGTTTTCCCGCGCCGCACAAACGTCCCTCGCCGAAACCCAGCCTTGATTTTCAAGGCTTTTTTTTGCGCGCCTATATCCTCGGTATTAGTCGTTAGGCAGCACTCGCAGCCCCCTGCATAAAGGCGTTAATACCAACTTGAGAATGGCGTGGATCCGGCCTTGCGACTGATATGAGCACAACGGACGAAGGCATTGCCGGCAACAGAACCGGCGAGCCGTCGAAGTCAACGAACGTTGTCACAGGTGCAAGGAATAACCCTCATGAAAACCCACATGAAAGCTCAGGCGTGGTGCAAGTCGGCAACAGCACTGGCCCTTATTCTCTCTCTCGGTCTGGCCGGTTGCAGCAGTGGCGGCGGCGGTCATCACAGCAGCTCCGACAGTTCTTCCCCCGACAGTTCGACTGCGGGTACTGGCGGCACCGGTGGCACGGGTGGTACCGGAGATACCGCAGGCACTGGCGGTACTGGTGGCACTGGAGGGACGACAGATCCGACCAATCCGACCAATCCAACTAATCCGACCAACCCGACGGATCCGACCAACCCAACCAATCCGAGCACTCCGACCCCTCTGGTTACCACCACACTGGTGCAGGACGTCGGGAATACCGTCAGCGGCGTCGGCGATGGTGTCGGCCAGGTCGGCGACTCCCTGAGCGGCGTGCCGATTGTCGGTGGCGTGGTGCAAAGCGCCGCCAAAACCGCCGGCAACGTGGTGACCACGCTGGGCGACGGCGTGGCCAACGGCATCGGCAAACTGGCAACCACCGACAATGGCCTGGGCGTCACCGCTTCGGCAGTCGGCGGCGTGGTGCAGGATGTGGGCAACGGCGTGTCCGACCTGAGCGGCAAACTGGCGACCGCCACGGGCAGCGTTCCGGTAGTCGGCGGCGTGGTCACCCGTGTTGCACCGGTGCTCAATGGCGTCGGTGAACGGGTCACCATGCTCGGCGACACGCTCAGCACCGCTACCACCACCGGCCCGCTCGGCTCGGTTACCAAAGAAGTGGGCAGCAAACTGGTGCCGGTGATTGCCATGGTCGAAAGCACCACGGACAAACTCGGCACGGCTACGGGGCTGGGCGCTCCGTTGAACGGCTTGATACAGAAAGTCGGCAGCACGGTCGACGGCGTGGGCGACAAGGTCACCGACGCCGGCAACGGCAACGCCCTGACCAACACTGTCGGTGGGGCCCTGAGCAATGTCGGTACCGCTGTCGGCAAGGCCGGCGGGCTGGTGGATAACGGCACCGGTTCGGGAACGGGCGTCGGTGGCGGCCTGGGCAGCAATGGCCTGCTGCAAACCGTCGGCGGCGCCGTGGTCAACGTCGGCGCCGGCTTGAGCAGCGGCAATGGTACCCTCGCCGCACCGGGTGGCGTGCTGGCGGCGGCCGGTAATACCGTGGCCTCGCTCAACACCGTGCTCGGCGGTTCGGGCTCGCCGATCACCAGCCCGACCACTCCCCTGGCAACCCTGGGCAACAACGTGGGCGCCGGACTTGCGCCAGTCACCACGGCGGTCACCAGCCTGACCCAAAATGTCGGCGCTGCCACCGGGCTCGGCTCTCCGGTCGCGGGTCTCACCAGTCAGGTTGGCGGCGCCGTCGGCAATCTGGGCAACACCCTTGCCGGCACCAACAGCAACCCGGTCGTGGCGGCGGTCGGCAACACTGTCACCACGGTGGGCAACACCGTCACTGCGGTCGGCGGACTGGTCAACGGTGGCACTGCCACCGGGACTGGCGGCGGACTGGGCGGCGTTCTCGGCGGCCTGACCGGCGCGTTGGGAGGGAACAATCGCTGATTTGCACCTGGCCGATTCGACGGCCGAACCTACAGCGCCTACGCTTGGTTGAGGGCGGAAGATTCCCACGAGTCTTCCGCTTTTTTCTTAGGAGAAACCCTGCCCCGTGCTGCGGGTTTGAACATGGAGTGTCCTATGCGCGTCATGGCATCCCTGCTGTTGCTCAGTCTCAGTTCCACCGCCCTCGCCGACACCCTGCCCAGTTTTCTCAACAGCAACGAAACCATCCGCAACCTGCCGGTGCCGAACTTGCCTGCCGACGCCTACCGGCCGAACGCGGCGCCGCTGCAAGTGCCGGAGCCCGGTGCCACGGCCGCCCAGCCGTTGCTGATGGGCACGAAGATCAACCTCAGGACCGTGCAGATCGAAGGCGGCACGCTCTACCCGCTGAACGAACTGGCCGAAATCTACAAACCGCTGATCGGCCGCGAGAGCAGCCTCGCCGACCTGATCGAAGCCACCCGCACGATCACACGTCGCTACCAGCAGGACGGTTATCTGCTGTCCTACGCCTTCCTGCCGCAGCAGACCTTCGATGACGGCGTGGCACGCGTGGTGCTGGTGGAAGGCTACGTCCGCGACGTGCAGATCGCGGGCGACGTGGGGCGGGTCAAAGCCCTGCTCGACCGACTGGCCGCCAAGCTCCAGGCCGAGCGCCCTCTCACACGCAAGACGTTCGAGCGCTACACCACGCTGATGACCCGCATTCCCGGCGTGACGATCCAGGCCCAGGTGCCGCCGCCCGGCACCACCGACGGTGCAACGACGCTGGTGGCCCAGGCCAGCCGCAAACCGTTCACCAGCACCCTGAGCACCACCGAAGACAACCGCAACGGCACTCAGGCGTTGCTCGGCGTCAGCAGCAATTCACAAACCTCGATGGGCGAACAGTTGAGCCTCAGCGGCCTGTTTCCACCGGGGGATGATCACGAGCATTACTACCGGCTGGACTACAACCAGTTCATCAACGACGAAGGTGCGCAGCTGAGTCTGTCGGCCTCACGCTACCGCGCCGATCCCGGCACCAACGTGCAGTTGAGCAACGGACTGGAACTCAAGCCGCACCGCGAAAACGACCGTTATTCGCTCGGTTTCACCCTGCCGCTGATTGCCGCCTCGGATGAACTGCTGACCGCCGGATCGCGCCTGTACGCGGTCAACGACAAGACCCGCTACAACGTGATCGGCTACCCGCTGAGCGTCGAAGAACGCACCGACATCCGCGCCCTCGCCTTCGAAAGCGACTGGCGCAAGGTCGATGCCCGACAACTGCGCATCCTCAGTGGCGGCGTGTATCAAGGGTTCGACAGCCTGGGTGCGCATACCAACAACAGCGCCATCGACCTCGACTTCTTTCGGGTACGACTTTCCGGGGTGCAGAGCGACAAGTTCCTCGACAACTGGCAAGGGGTGCTGTCGGCTGCGTTGTACTGGAGCCGTGACACCCTGCCGGACAGTGAGCGCGCTGTGTTCGGCGGGCAGAATTTCGGCCGCGGTTATCCCGACGATCAGGCGTCCGGCGACAAGGGTTGGGGCGTGGCTTACGAGATCAATTACAGCTTCAACCGCGACGGCAACTGGGTGCGCATCCTGCAACCGTACTTCGTGCTCGACCGCTCGCGAAGCTGGTTCAATGAGTTGCCGGTGCAGGCCAACAACCTGTCATCGGCGGCAGTCGGCCTGAGATTTGGCGATGCGAAGTACTACAACATCGCCCTGGAAGCGGCCAAGGCGATGTCGGATGAAGCGCTGGACACCTTCAATCGCCGGCCGCGCTACAGCATCAGTTTCAGCTATCAGCTGTAGCACGATCGACCGCTGAATCAGAAGGCGTAGCGTACTTTTGCCGTGAAACCGTCAGCGTCAAAACCGCTGGCGGTCACGTAGTTGTACGACCCGCCGAGACTCCACGCGCCCATCCGGTAATTGGCGCCCAAGCCCAGTTCATAACTGTCACGCACCGGGGTGGTGCCACGGCTGGTGAACGAATCACCACCCAGCACGAACGACGACGTGGTGCCGGTCTTGTCGCCAATGACGTCTTGCCAGGCCATCAGCTTCGCTTCGGGCTCAAGGCTGCCGGTGCCCACATCGAACGCAGCGGCCAGACGTGCACCGACACCCATTTCGCCCACTTCATAACGCTGACTGCCGACATTCAGCGAGGCCGAACTGCCCTTCTCGCGATAGCTGTCCATGCCCACGTTGGCGTAACGCGCCCCGACCTGCGGCTCAAGCACCACATCCGGCATCAGGTGCACGCTGTAACCGGCCAGCGCGCTGACGCCGAACACATTGCTGTCGTAATCACCCTTGGCGCGGGTGCCGGCGATGTAACGGCGCGACTCGTTGTCGTTCCAGCCGTACATCAGCGACGAATCGACGAACCAGTTGTCGTGGGTCCAGTTGCCGTACAGGGTCAACGCATGGCCGGTGACCTGGGTCTTGTTGCCGCGATCGGATTTCACATCGGTGTCGAGGTAGCTGTACGCCAGACCGACCGCCAGATCGGCATTCAACTGACCATCGGCACCCACGGCGATGCCATGGCTGTCGGCATCGTAACCACTGACACCACGACGCTCATCCTGGTTGGCATCACTGCTCAAGGCTTGCAGCCAGACACCTTTGTCTGTCGGCACGCCGGCGTTACGGGCGCGACTGGAACGCTCATTGATGACACCCGACACCAGCGTCTGACTGTTGGTAGCCGCGTGAAGCCCCCCACGGCTGACATCCGGGCTGAGGGTTTCGGACAACCGCGCCAGTTGCGCATCGGTGCTGGCGTTGGCGAACGCCTGGAACACCGGATCCTGCTCATCGAGCCGCGACAACAGACTCGACACGCGGCCCACTGCCGTTGCCGCATTGCGACTGCCGCCCGCCACAAGGGTATTTTGCGCCAGCACCTCTTCGGACTTGTTGGTCACCACCGAGGTGATGTCGCTGCCCACAACCCCGAAACTCTTCACATCCAGCAAAGCAGAGGAAGACGTCACGGTGAGGTTATTGCCGCCGACAAGACTGCCCGAGCTGATCAGGGTGTACTTCGTACCACCCGGCGTCACCCGGAAATCACTGGAACGCGCCAACAGACGCAACGTCGCACCCGGCGCGATATCGGTAGTGCCCGTGACCTTCAACACCGGCAGCGCCGGATTGGTGTCATTGCCCAGGTACATTTCCAGCACCGAGTCGGACTCTTCCATGTCGAAGTCACCGATGATCGTGGTGTGCGGCTTTACCAGCGTCAGCGTGCCGTCCTCGATGGTCACGTAACCGGACTTGATGGTCGAACCGTCGAAAACCGCATCGCCGTCGATGATCACGCCGGACAGGCCGATCAGATCCCCTTTGACCGTACCGCCGAAAAAGTCGAAATAGCTTTCGCCGTCATCGACCTGGATTGCCGCCGTGCCACCCTCGATCGAACCGAACAGTTGATAAATGGTGAAAGGACTCGCACCCACTGCCTGACCGCTGACGTGCACGCCAATGGACTCGCCGGAAATCGTGCCGTAGTTGGACAGGTTCAAGATCGCTGTACTGGCAGAGGTATTGAAGTTCACGCCTTCAAACGTCACCGCCTCAGCGTTCGCCCCGGTGGCGCGAATAGTCCCGAAGTTATTGACGCTCCCCTTGAGCGTGGCACCGTCAAGAAACAACCCCAGCGCGTCCGACCCGCTGGCGCTGATCGTGCCGTTGTTGCCGATGCCATTCAGTTTGGTTTGCACCAGCATCACACCGCTGGAACTCGCCCCGCTGGCCTCGATCAGCCCATCGTTGCTGAGCGAGCCGTTCAGCTCACTGCCCATATCCGAAATCCCGGTGGAGGTGCCCGATCCAGCCAGTCCATTGACCGAGATCGAACCCTTGTTGATCAGGTTCCCGGCTATTTTGCTGGGCGTCACACCGGAAGCCCCCAGCGCAATGCCCACACCAAACTTGGCCCCGTCAATGCGGATACTGTCGTTGTTACGCAACTGGTCTGCCGTCAGCCCCAAAAACTGAGCGCCATAGGTCAGCGTCGAAGGCGCGCCGGGAGCAATCGTCCCGTTGCCACGCAGGTCGATCAGACCATAGTTCTGCAGGTTGCTGTTCAATGGCCCGCCGCTCAGGTCGTAGCTCAAATTGGCGCCGGCAGCGGCAACAACGCCCGCGTGCAGCGAAGTTGCAGCAACAGACAGCGCCAGTAACGAGCGGCACAAGCGATCAGTGTTCAATCGAGATTCCCTTCCAAAACATGAAAAACAGTTTCAGCAGGGGGTATCAAATTCACTCAGGCATCCCTACCGAACCCACCAGGTCGTCCGGTTTGGGCGCGGGGAATGTACACGAGCCATCATTTCGACACCATCAAAATGTCAAAGGGATGGCGTCAATTTCAAGATCGGCGTATTCGAAGTAGAAGCTGCGTGAGCACTCAGGAGACATTGACCTTTGGCTTGGGAAACAGATTGTCCAGGGTCTCCAGCAGCCGCACGTGATAGATCGGCTTGCGGAACAGGTCCAGCACCTGCAACCGCAGCATGTCGCTGACATCCTCCATGTCCGCATGCCCCGACGTCACGATCACCGGCAGATGCTGGCGCGAGGTGTGTTCGCGCAGGCGCTTGATCAGCGACATGCCGCTTTCCTCCGGCATGCGCAGATCGGTGATCACCAGGGCGATATCGGGATGGCGGGTCAGATGATGCAGGGCGAGCTTCACTGAAGTCGCGGTATGACAGGCGAAGCCTTCGCCCTCCAGCAACTCCGCCAGCTCCAGCAACGCGTCCTCTTCGTCGTCAACCAGAAGCAACTGTTGGCGGGGCTGTGAAGAAGCAGTCATTGGACAATCCCTGAGAAACTGATGGTGGAACCGAGTGTAGTGCGAGATTGGCGAGCCATCGAGTCAGGGTGTCTGTACCGGTGCGGTCTGGGCCGTACCGCCCAGTGCCACCAGAATGTTGTTGAAGATGGCCAGTACCTTGGCGCCGACCGGCGTCACGAACACCACGACCACCACTGCTACCATCGCCACCACAATTGCATATTCGATGGCTGACGCCCCTTCGCTGCTGTGCAGAAACCGGCGGGCGCGCAACAGCAAGTATTCAAATAGCATGGAGGTTCTCCTTCGTGCCGGGGCACTCAGACTGCCGCATCCAGAGTCGCCTGCGATTCTCCGGTCCGGGACGCGGAACGGAAAATCTGCAGGCAGGATTCGAAGGTCAACGGGATGAACGCGATCAAGGTACGGGGCGAGTGACCGCAGTACCACCGAGTGAAACCAGAACGGAGTTGAAGATGTTCAGAACCTTGGCGCCGATCGGGGTCACGAACACTACGACCACCACCGCCACCATCGCCACCACAATCGCGTACTCGATCGCCGAAGCACCTTCTTCACTGTTGAGGAACAGCCGCACTTTGGCCGCCAGATAGTCGAGACTCATACGAAACATACGTCAACTCCTTCGCGCCTTTGGCGCCGATGTCACGCTACAGCGGCAAGGTTCCACCGTGCCATTTGAGCATTGTCAACAAACCCCCTCCCAACAACTGTAAGAACGGATTAATCACAAAGGATTAATCGCTTCGTCATCCCCTGCTTTTCGACTGCTAATTGGCCAACACCCATACTTTCGTGGGTTATTTGCCTGTCAGAAATGGCGTTTTGGCTTGTTTCAGCTAGCGTGGAAATAGCGAAATAGTTGGATGTTCATAGCTGCCTGATTGCGATGTTCCCTTGGTAGGAAGTGCGGGCTGGTAGTGCAGCAGGAAAGGGAGAGCCGTCATGAACAGTCGTGTGACCATGGGCCTTGCAGCGTTGCTTTTACTGGGCGCCATCGTTGTCGGATATTGGGGCCTGGTGCTCAGCCGCCAACCCGCTCCGGTGGCCGAGGCTCCCGCGCCGACGGTGGTCACCGTCGAAACAACCGTCGCTGCCGCCGAAGACCAGACCCGTCAACCTGTCGTGGTGCTGGTGCGTGACGTTCCGCCATTCACCCCTCTTGCTGCCGCCGACCTGGCCGTTGAAAAACTGCTCAGCGCCCCTGCCGGCAGCCTCGGCACAATCGAACAGGCCGTGGGCCGCACTCCGTGGCGCCACCTGAGCGCCGGCACCTGGCTCAACGAAGAAAGCTTCGAGGCCGGCGGCACACTGGCGCGCATGATCCATAAAGACGAGCGCGCGCTGGCCGTGTCGGTCGATGAAGTGATCGGCGCAGCCGGGCAGTTGATCCCCGGGGATTACGTCGACGTGTTGTTGTTCCTGCGCCAGGACGCCGCCAATCCGCAGCAGTCGGCGCAGATCGTTGTGCCAGCCATGCGCGTGCTCGGTGTCGGCGAGCAATACGGCCTGACCAATGACGGCCAACCGTCCGCCCCTGCGTTGAGTGCCGACGACAAGATCAAACAGGACCAGCGCCGGCTTACCGCGCGCACCGTGGTGCTGGCGGTGCCTGAACAATTGTTGAGTCGAATGATGCTCGCCACCCAGGTCGGGACGTTGCGCCTGGCCGTACGCAGCAGTGAGGAACAGCGCCTGGCCAAGTATTGGGCCGGCGAAAGTCAGGCACCGGAAAAGCTGGTCGCCGCCAACAGTCAACTCTTCCAGTTCACGCAGCTGGCGCTGGGGACAACGCCGAAAGCGTCGTCGAACGGCGACCAAGCTGTGGCGGCACGACCCGCAGTGGAAGTGATTCGCGGCAATCAGACCAACCAACAAAACCCATGACTGAGCAAGGATCCAAGTGCATGCAGAGTCGTTCCTGGCCGACCTTCAATCCCGTGCTCCGGGCCTTGCTGCTGATGGGACTGTCAATCAATGCTGCGCACGCGGTCACCGGCAACTGCGCGGCCCTCGGACGCTTGCCGCCGGTGATCGAAATCAACGAAGGCTGGCAACAGGACATGCAGTCACCGGTGGCGATCACACGCCTGGCCATCGGCGATCCGAAAATCGCCGACGTGCATGCCAATGGCAATTCCTCGTTCCTTCTGACCGCCGTGGCGCCGGGCGCGACCAGTCTCATGGTCTGGACCGGCTGCTCCAGCGAGCCGCGCCAGAGCATGGTGTTCGTCAAGGGCGCCGCCACCTCGGCCCTCACCAACACCAGTGCGCTGCCGTCGGATGATGCGCTGTTGCCCTCGCAGGTGCAGACCGACATTCGTTTCGTCGAAGTCAGCCGCACCAAGCTCAAGCAGGCCTCGGCTTCGCTGATCGGCACCCGCGGTAATTTCCTGTTCGGTTCCCCCGGCACCCTGCCGCCCATCGACGGCGTTCCGCAACCGCGATTGCCGGTGGACAACTCGCTGTTCAACTTCTCGTGGATCGGCGGCAAGACCATGGCGATCATCAATGCCCTGGAAGGCAGTGGGTTCGCCTACACCCTGGCGCGGCCAAGCCTGGTGGCTCTCAATGGGCAAAGCGCAAGCTTCCTCGCAGGCGGGCAGATTCCGATACCGGTGCCCAGTTCCGGCAGTGACAACGTATCGATCGAATACAAGGAATTCGGCATCCGCCTGACCCTGACGCCCACCATCATCAGCCACGATCGCATCGCCCTGAAGGTGGCGCCGGAAGTCAGCGAACTGGATTTCAGCAACGCGGTGAACATCGCCGGCACCACGGTGCCCGCCCTGACCATTCGCCGCACCGACACCAGCATTTCCCTCGCCGATGGTGAGAGTTTTGTCATCAGCGGTCTGATCAGTACCAGTAACAGTTCCCAGGTCGACAAGTTTCCGGGGCTGGGCGATATCCCGGTGCTCGGGGCCTTTTTCAAAAGCTCGCAGATCAAGCGCGAAGAGCGCGAGCTGCTGATGATCGTCACCCCGCATCTGGTGCGCCCGCTCTCGGCGGAGGCGCAACTGCCGTCGTTGCCGGGTGAAAAACTGCGCAACTACGACCCGAATTTCTACCGCATGTTCTTCCTGGAAAACGGTAACTTCGACAAGCGCAGCGGGTTGTCCCAATGAGCCAGAGCCTGAGTCAGACCTTCCTCGCCATCACCCGCAACAGCACCGATCTGGAATGGCTGCAAAGCGCGCTTGCACCGCTGGGCCAGGTGGTCAGTGCCGGTGGCGGCAGTCTCGACGAATTGCTCGCTCTGGTGGACGTCACCTTCGCCAGTCTGGTGTTCGTCGGCCTCGACCGCGAACACGTGGTGGCCCAGAGCGCGCTGATCGAGGGCGCGCTGGAGGCCAAGCCGATGCTGGCGATCGTTGCCCTCGGCGACGGCATGGACAACCAGTTGGTACTCAACGCGATGCGCGCCGGGGCAAGGGATTTCGTCGCCTATGGTTCGCGCTCCAGCGAAGTGGCCGGTCTGGTGCGCCGCTTGAGCAAGCGTCTGCCGCCAGCGCCCCACAACACGCAACTGGGTGGCCTGACGGTTCTGTACGGGGTGCAGAGCAGTTCCGACGGCGCGTTACTGGCTAACCATATGGCGCTGGTGGTGCAAAAGAGCGGGCAGCAGACGCTGCTGCTGGATCTCGGTCTTCCCCGTGGCGACAGCCTGGCGTTGCTGGGGCTGGAGAGTTCGTTCCACTTCGGCGATGCCTTGCGCCACCTGCGCAGGCTCGACGCCACACTGATCGACAGTGCATTCACCAGCACCGAAGCGGGGCTGCGGATTCTGGCGTACGCCGACAATGACGAACCGCTGGAGAGCACCAGTGCCGCCGAGCTGTTCATGTTGCTCAGCGCGTTGCGCCAGCACTTCCAGCACATTGTCGTGAACCTCACCGGCCAGCCCGACAGCGAAGCCCTGCGCACCTTTGTCAGCCATTGCGACAAGCTGATCTGGTACACCGACCAGAATGTTCTCGATTGCCGGCGCAACCTGGCGGTGTTCAATCTGTGGCGGGAAAAAGGCATGAAGCTCGACCACGGGCGGCTGCTGGTCGATCGCTATCTGAGCAACGTCGCGCCGGACGCGGACACCCTCGGCAAGACCTTCAACCTGGAAGTGATCGCGGTGCTGGCCTTGAGTCCGGAGCTGCGCTTGAATGCCAAGAACCAGGGCGTCAGCCTGTTTGAACTGGCGCCCCGGGAGAAACTCACCCAGAGCCTGCGGGTGCTCGGCGAACGGCTGGCCAAACGCTCCGAAGGCCTGGCCAAACCCAAGGTCACCTGGTTCGACCGGTTGCGAGGCACCTCATGAGCCCGGAAAAACTCTTCGGTGCACCGGCGCGGGGCCAGTCGGGCAACACCGATCACGAAGGCCTGAAACTGGTCCTGCATCGCTACATCATCGATGCCATCGAGGAGTCTGGAAAAAACCTGCTGGAAGGTTCGCGGCAGTTGCTGGCGCAATTCGTCACCGACAAGGTCGCCGAATACATCGCCCGTCTGCATCTGGCGATTTCGCGCTACGAGATGGAGCGGCTGGCGGAAGAAATCGTCGATGAACTGACCGGATTCGGCCCGCTGGAGGTGCTGCTGCGCGACACCGCCGTAACCGAAATTCTGGTCAATGGCCCGCACCGGGTGTTCGTCGAGCGCGACGGTGTACTGCATCAGAGTGACCTGCGCTTCATCGATGCGCACCACGTCGAACGGGTCATGCAGCGCATTCTCGCGCCACTCGGTCGGCGGCTGGACGAGTCTTCGCCGATGGTCGATGCACGTCTGCCGGACGGCAGCCGGGTCAACGCGATCATCCCCCCGATCGCCCTCGACGGCCCGTGCCTGTCGATTCGGAAATTCCGCAAGGACATGCTCAAGAGCAGCGACCTGATCGCGATGCAGACCATCGACCTGCCGATTTTCGAGTGCTTCCAGGAGGCCGTGGGCAAGCGCTGCAACATCCTGATCAGCGGCGGCACGGGCACCGGCAAGACCACGCTGCTGAATATCCTCAGCCAATTGATCAACCCCCACGAACGATTGGTGACCATCGAAGACGTCGCCGAGCTGCAACTCGGCCATCCCCACGTGGTGCGTCTGGAAACCCGCCCGCCCAATGCCGAGGGCCATGGCGAGGTCAAGGCCAGCGACCTGATCCGCAACGCCCTGCGGATGCGTCCGGACCGGATCATTCTCGGCGAGATCCGTGGCGTCGAAGTGCTCGATGTGCTCACGGCGATGAACACCGGTCACGACGGTTCAATGAGCACGGTACACGCCAACAACGCCCAGGATGCGTTGCTGCGCCTGGAAACCCTGGTCGGCCTGACCGGGCGCACGGTGGCCGAACGCACCCTGCGGCAGATGATCTGCGCGGCACTCGACGTAATCATTCAGTTGACCCGCATGCCCGACGGCCGCCGCTGTGTCAGTGAAGTGGTGGAAGTAGTCGGCGTGCGTGAAGACGTGTACGTCACCAACACCTTGTTCCGTCTGGATCGACGCACCGGTTTCGGCTTCCTGCGCGAAGCGGTCAACCCGGCCGGCGACAAGTTGCGGCACGAGTCGAGTCTGGGCTGAGCGCATGGAGCCTTCGTCATGATCGGACCGGTGATCCTGATCGTCCTCTGCCTGCTGTTGCTGGGGCTGTCGATTCGACTGTTCCTGCAGGGCGTGCGCAAGACTGCCAACGAGCGAGTGCTCTCTCGCCTCGCCGCCGGGCAGCCGCAAGCAGCCGCCGAAAAATCCTCGTGGACCGGGCTGGAGCGGATGTTCCTGCGCGCCGGCCTCGGCCGGCCGAACGAGCACTTTGGGCTTTGGCTGTCGTTGTGGGTCGTGACCATGATGCTGGGTTACCTGCTGGCCGACTGGATCGGCCTGCTGGTGCTGATACTGGCGCCGCCGCTGATTTTGCGGTTGTACATCGCGTGGCGATATCGTCGCCGGCTCAATCGGATGATCGAACAGTTGCCGCAGTTGCTCGACCACACCGTGCGCAGTCTCAAGTCCGGCCGGACCCTGACCGATGCAGTGATGGGCGGCATCGAAACCAGTGAGGATCCGTTGAAAACCGCAATGGGCCGGGTGCAGCGCAACGTGCAGTTGGGGGTGAACCTGCCGGATGCGGTCAGTGATTTTGCCGAGCTCTACGAGCAGGACGAACTGCGCATGTTCGCCCTGGGCCTGAAGGTCAACCATCGCTACGGCGGCAACGCCAGCGAGTTGCTGGAGAACCTGATCAAACTGATTCGCGAGCGCGACCAAGGTGCCCGCCAACTGCGCGCCCTGACCGGCGAAACCCGGATGACCGCGTGGGTACTCGGATCGCTGCCGGTGATTCTGGTCAGCTACTTCATGCTGACCAATCCCGGCTACATGCTCGGCATGTGGAACGACTCGGGCGGTCGGACCATGTTGATCGTTGCGGTGGTGTTGCAGGTCTCCGGTTGCCTGGCGCTGTGGCGCATGTTGAGGAGTGTCTGACATGGTGATGCTGGCCAGTCTCATGTTGTTGCTCGGGGCACTGTTGCTGGTCGGCAATCACCTGCTGACCGAGCGGCGTCGGGTGCGTCAGGTCAACCAGCGTCTGCAGGGGCACCTGGTGCGCGAGAACCGTTTCGGCAACTGGTTACGGGCGCTCGGCAGCAGCCGGTTCGGCCAGCGCTCGGTGAGCATCGACAGCGAAACCCAGACCCTGCTCAGCCGTCTCGGCTGGCGCCGCGCCAGTGAGCGCTCGTTGTTTGCCGCCTGCCAGATCGGCACGCCGCTGCTGACACTGGGGCTGGGGCTGTTTCTGAAGGAAGTATTTTTCCCCCTCGCACCCAACGGCTGGCTGGTGCCGATGATCGCCACCGGCGTCGGCTATCTGCTGCCCAAACGTCTGTTGGCGTATGCCGCTGCCCGTCGGCAGAAAATCATTTCGGTGGAAGTGTCGACGTTCATTCCGCTGCTGCGGATCCTGTTCGAGTCCGGCATGGCCGTCGAGCAGGCCCTGCGCGTGCTCAGCACCGAAGGGCAAAAACTACTGCCGGAGCTGACCAGCGAACTGCGCCTGATTCTGGCCCGGGTCGACTCGGGCCTGGAACTCGGGCAAGAGCTGAACAAAGCGGCCGTGATGCTGGCGGTGGATGAGTTCACCGACACCTGCGTGATCCTGCAACAACTGATTCAACAGGGCGGCGGTGCTATGAAATCGCTGCTGGCGCTCAAGCAACTGCTGGATGACCGACGCCTGACACGCTTGCAGGAATACATCTCGAAGATGTCGGCGAAGATGTCGGTGGTCATGATGCTGCTGCTGTTTCCGGCCTTGCTGATCGTTTTGGCGGGCCCCGGTTTTACCGCAATCACCCGGGCGTTTGCGTCCTGAGAATGACAATGGCGATGGAGAGCGATGGATGAAAGCACTGATGGTCGTGGCAAGTCTGTTGCTGCTCGGCGGCTGCGCAACGGACGGTCAGGCGCCGTGGACGACGATGCTGGCGCCGGCCAGTTGCAGCAAGTTGAGTTCCGAACAGGAGCTGTCGCTGAACCTGGCCGATGACCTGGTCAACGACGGCAAGCTGCACGCCAGCCTGGCCAACCTGCAGGGCCTGCCCGACAACCTCGTCGAAGTGCGACTGCGCAAGGCCAAGGTCTATCGCCTGCTGGGGCGCAGCGAAGCCGAGCCGTTGTATCGCAGCCTGCTCGGCACGTGCCTGAACGCCGACGCCGAACATGGCCTGGGCCAGCTGTATGCCGCCCGTGGCGACAACGGTCAGGCACAGGCCCACCTGCAACGGGCGGCGCGGCTGGCGCCGACCAATGAAAACATCCGCAACGATCTGGGCGTGGTGTACCTCAATCAGCTGCGGCTCGAAGACGCTCGTTTCGAGTTTCTGACGGCCATCGAGTTGAAGCAGAACAATCAATTGGCGACGCTGAATCTGGTCACCCTGTTGCTCTATCAGAACAACTGGCAGCAGGCCGCGGAAGTGGTCAGCCGCGCGCACCTGACCCCGGAGCAGTTCACCGATGCCCAGGAACGCGCGGAGAAACTCAAGTCGCCGGTCAAGGCCAGACCCGTCGCTGGCAATCAGGTCGCGGTGGCGGCTGACGCGCAACCGGCGACGATCAAGTGAGCCTCAAGGAGGTGCCATGAACACGTTAAAAACGCTGTGCTGCCTGAGCCTGCTGAGTCTGCCGCTCGGCGCGCTGGCCATCGACGCCGGCCCGGCCTCGGCCCAGCAGCAGGAAACCGAAGGCTGGCTGTTGCTGCAAAGCCGCAACAAGGCCGCGTCCCCCGATCCGCAGGCGGCCACGGCCACCGAGCGTGAGCTGGCGATGCAGCGCTGGCTGAAGAAGTACCAGTACGAAATCCCCGACTTCTATGACCCGGATGCCGGGGGCAAAATCGAGACAAAAAACTGATTCGAGGAAGACGCCTTGGCGACTGTCCCGGTCGACCCAAGGGCCGCCGGGGACATCAATCAGTGCGCCGTAACTCGCTGCCGCAGAGCCGCCGCACTCGGCGACAAGGCCAACGCCAGTTGCGTGCGGTTGTGCATGTGAGTCAGACGCAACACTTGCGAAACGTAGAGCTTCACAGTGTTTTCGGTAATGCCCAGCTCACAGGCAATCTGATAATTGGTTTGCCCCTTGCCCACCAGGCGCGCCACGTCCAGTTGCCGTGGCGACAGCTGATTGAAGATCTCGGGAATCTCCAGTTCACCGGCCCCACGGGTGGCTTCCTCACTGACGGGAGCCGGGCCGCGACGCACCTTGTCCAGATCCTGATAGAGATCATCGATGGACGACGACAGGTCCTGAAGCTTTTGATTCAGATGGCCAAGTTGCAGGGTTTTCTGCCGTTCCTGCAACACCGCTTCCTGGCGTTGCAGGCCTTCGAGCAGTTCATCCAGATTGACCGGTTTCTGGTAATAGTCGGCAATCCCGGCGCGCAGGGCCTTGATCACGTCCTGCTTGTCCGCCCGACCGGTGAGCATGATGGCTTCGAACGCCCGGTGTTTGCCGGCCAGCCGTTGCAGTTCCTGCACCAGTTGAATGCCATCCATGTCCGGCATGTGCAGATCACACAGCACCAGTCCGATCGCGGTGTCAGCCGTAAAACGCTCGATCGCCTCCTTGCTGGACTCGCACGGAACACAACGGTAGCCGCTGCTCTCGAGAAATTCACAGAGTTCTTCGACGATCAGAGGCTGATCATCGACAACGATGACTTTTACCGCAGATGTAAGCTTGTTCACGTGCTGCTCCATGCCCGGGCCAAAGCTGACCATTCCTGTACTGTCAGCCACTGGCTGTATAACTCGTTACTTTGAAGGTAGACCCACTTTCCGACTATGTACATAAGACTAGTGGCGCTTGGCGACTAATGGATCCAAGGTAGTGCAAGCACAAATCCGATCAGCACGAACGGCGCAAATGGCAGCTTTTTTGACATGGATGGCGCCATACATCGAAGTTGATGCCTAAGCCCTTGACTCATATGCAGCCAGACTCTTGGCGCAAGCAGAATCCAGATCAGGCTCGCCGCACCCGCACCGATAAAAATCCCGAGCAGCGAGACGCCGTCCGTCGCAAGACCAAGAGCTGTCATTAGTTTCACATCACCGGCGCCCATTCGGCCCAGAAAATACCCGGGCAACGTGAATGCCAGGGCCACGACACAGGCCCAGCCTCCCTGCCCGGCTTCGGCGCCCATCCAGGTGGTACCGAAAGACAGCAGATAGACCAGCGCAAGGGTCCCGACACCCAGCGTCAGGACGTTGGCAATCCTTCGTTGCCGGGCGTCCTGGGCCGCGCAAGCCGTCAACCAGATCAGAAGGACAAGGCTCTGCATGCGGTAAAAACCGTCCGTTTTTGCTGAATGATTCTATGCTGATACTACGCAGTGACTGTCAGGGTAGACGCACGGATGAAAACCGGCTCTCGGAAGGCGCAAAAAGGTGCGGTGGCGATCGAGTTCGCCCTGGTGTTCGTGATCTTTTTCGCGGTGTTTTACGGTCTGGTCAGCTATGCCCTGCCGTTCGTGCTGATGCAGACGTTCAACCAGGCCACAGCCGAAGCCATACGCCGCGCCGTGGCGGTTGACCCGACAATTCCCAACTATTCAACCGTGGTGGTCAGCACCGCCAATGCCGCGCTGAGCCAACAATTGTCGTCAACGCTGCCTTCTCTGAATGTGGTGGTCGGCACTGATACGTCAACGGTCTATGACTCGACGGCGGGCACGCTCACCGTCAGCGTCAATTACCCGGTGAGCAAACTCAATCAGGTCATTCCGTTTCTGGTGTTGCCGGGCATCGGCGCGGTCCCCAGCCTGCCCACCAACCTGACCGCCATTTCGAGCCTGAAATTTTGACCCCGGGTGACAACCTGCTCGGCCGCCTGCTCAAGCGGGGCATGGTCGCCAGCGATTTGCCAGACGCACTCGGCACCCCGCTGACGGGCCTGCACATCCACCTCGACAGCGAAGGCGGCGTATTGCAAATGGCTGGCCCGTTACGCCTGCTGCTGACGCAACAGACGCCCCGTGACAAACCGTTGCCGTTGCGCGACTACCTGCTGGCGCACAGCACGCTGGCCATCGAGGGTCGGCCGCAGGACTGGCAAGGCCACCTGCTGGATCTGGACTTCCCCGGCCTCGGCGAGCAGACCTTGCAACTGCGCGGCTGGGTTCAGCCGCTGGGCAATGGCTGGCTGCTGCAACTGATCGACATCGCCGACCTGTTGTCCGAACGCCAGCAAGCGCATCAGCGCGAGGCGTGCCACATGATCGCCGAGCAGATCAGCAAGCAGTTGCGAAGCTGCAGCCTGGGACGATTGCCGATGCTCGTCAGCGAACAATTGCAAGTGATCGCCCAGCGCTGGCAGATCCCGTGCCTGGCACTTGCCCTGCTCGATGAACAGGAACAGGGCTGGCAGATCCATCAGCAATTCCACGCCCATGACGCCCCGGCGCTGTGGCATGACGGCCAGCGTCTGGGCACGCCGCTCGACAGCCTCAATGGCACCGGCCCGCAACGCCTGGGTGAACATTACGGCCAGTACGAACACTCGCGGGTCCAGGGCCTGTTCGGCAATGCCGAAGGCTTCGCCGTACCTTACAGCGATGATCGAGGCGTGATGGCGTGGCTGCTCTGCGGTTTTTACGCGGTGGACAAGACCGCGCCGTACCTGACCGACCGCGACTGGCTGATGCTGGCGGGCGCACTGGCCGGCCCCCTGCTCGGTCGCTTGCGCGAACAACAGCATCAACTGCAGCTGGAACGGCTGGAGTCATTGCAGTCGCTGCTCGGCACCGGATGGTGGGAAATCAGCACGAGCGAGCAGATTCAACTGGCCCCGACGCTGGCCGCCACTCTGCAACAGGACAGCTCGACGCTGACGCTCGACACCTGGCTGACACTGATCCATCCCGCCGATCGCGAAGAGGTCCGCAGCCGCCTGCAAGCATTGCAAATGCACGGGGAAATCCTCGACCTGTGCGTGCGCCTGCATGCTCGCGACGCGAGCCAGACACCGGCGTGGTATCGTCTTCAGGGGCAAGTCACCGGCACCGGCGAGCATCGGCGTCTGGTGGGTTTCATGCTCGACATCAGCGACATCAAGAACCAGCAGCAACTGGCCGCCGCCGCCCATGCGCGGCTGGACAACCTGATCGCCAGTTCGCCGGCGGTGATTTACGTCCAGCACTACGTCGAAGGCGCCTTGCTGCCGGCGTTTTTCAGCGCCAGCCTGCAACCGCTGCTGGGCTGGAGCCTGGAGGACTGTGACGCCAGTGCACTGGCAGAGCGGATTCACCCGGATGATCGAACCCTGTATTTCGAACGCACCCGGCAACTGCTGCGCGAAGGCTCGGTGCGCGCCCGCTATCGCATGCGTGACAGTCGAGGCGACTATCACTGGCTGCTCGACGAAGCCCGGCTGCTGCGCAATGACCTCGGTCTGCCGGTGGAGGCCGTCGGTCTGTGGCTGGACGTTACCGAAGCGACGCTGGCTGCCGAGCAAGTCAGACAGAGTGAGGAACGCTACCGGATTCTGGTCGAGGACTCGCCGGCGATGATCTGCCGCTATCGTCCGGACCTGATCCTGACGTTCGGCAACCGGCCGCTGGCGACCTATCTGGAATGCGCCCCCGAGGCCCTGGCCGGGGTCGATCTGGGCAGCTGGATGTCCGACGTTCAGCGCGCGGCCTTCGTTGAGCGCCTGGCGCAGTTGACTCCGCAATCTCCCGTCAGCACCGCCGAAATCAATCTGCAATTGCCGGGGCGCGAACATGCGTGGTGGGTGTGGTCGGATCGCGGCGTGTTCGATGAGCACGGCAAACTGATCGAAGTGCAAGCCGTTGGCCGCGACAACACCGAAGTGCGCCGCTCCCAGCAGCAACTCACGCAAAGCGCAAAAATGGCCACCCTTGGCGAAATGGCCACCGGTCTGGCCCACGAAATCAATCAGCCGCTGAACGTCATGCGCATGGCCATCGTCAACGTGCAGAAGCGCCTGAGCAACGGCGATGTGCAGATCGATTACCTGACCGACAAACTCAATCGCATCGACGCCCAGGTGCAGCGCGCCGCCAAAGTGGTGGACCACATGCGGGTGTTCGGTCGTCGTTCCGAGATCGAGCAGCAGTTGTTCAACCCGGCCAGCGCCATCGAAGGCACGTTGTCACTGCTGGCCGAAGGCATGCGCGGCAAAGGCGTGGATTTGCGCATCAATGAAACCGCGTTCGAGGTTCAGGTACGCGGGTACGTCGATCAGCTTGAACAGGTGTTGATCAACCTGATGGTCAACGCCCGGGATGCGCTGCTGGGCAAACGCGAGTGCGACCCAACGTTCAAGCCGTGGATTGCGATCTACGCCGAGCGCGACGAGCAGAAGGTGCGACTCTGGGTCGAGGACAACGGCGGCGGTATCGACCCGCGTCTGCTGGAGCGGATTTTCGAACCGTTCTTCACCACCAAACCGATAGGCGTCGGCACTGGCCTGGGGTTGTCGGTGAGTTACGGGATCATCGAGAACATGGGCGGTCACTTGAGCGTGCGCAACTCGGCGGACGGTGCACGGTTCTGCATCGAACTGCCGATCGCCCCCGACGACTAGATCACCAGATAGGCCTTGCCGGTCTGGCCGCAGGTCATGTTGGCGCCGACGTCGACATCCATCAGATTGATCCCCAGCCCCTTGAGCAAATTGTTCAGCAACGGATCCAGCAACGGACTCACCAGGTCGGTGATCACCGGTTGCAGGATCGTCGTAACATCGCTGATCAGGCTGGCGACGCCTGTGACAATCGCCCCCAGCGGGTTGCTGCCCTGGGGTTTGTAGACGATCAGATTGATCCCGGCGAGGGAGCTTGCCAGGCTGTTGACGATGTTGCTTGAGGGCGCGGCGGCAATCACGCTCGGCGGCAGTTTCAGGTTGGGCGGTGTGGCGAATGGTGTGGTGCTGGAAAACACCAGGTTCTGGGTGTTCTGCGCCACGCTGGTGTTGACCATGATCGCGATGCCGCCGGCGCCGTATGGCACGTGAGTGC
Source organism: Pseudomonas sp. CH235 (assembly GCF_004368175.1). Taxonomy (NCBI): domain Bacteria; kingdom Pseudomonadati; phylum Pseudomonadota; class Gammaproteobacteria; order Pseudomonadales; family Pseudomonadaceae; genus Pseudomonas; species Pseudomonas sp. CH235. The sequence continues at coordinate 8,022 of NZ_RRZJ01000034.1, read as the reverse complement.
TCGGGTCACAGCTGCCGATCCCCAGAATCTTGTGGCAGGTCACCGTGCCCAGATCCACCAGCGGCAACGGTGTGACGGTGGGTTGGGCGGCAGATGAAAAGGCGTTGGTCGGATCGATCTTGCCCAGCTTGAGATCGGCAACCGAGGTGATGGTGCGGGCCGTCAGGCTTTTGGTGCCGGTGTTGTCAGTCGGGCAACTGTAATCGGTGACATAACTGACGGCACCACCGGCATCCAGGCTGATGTCGATCTGCGGCGAGGGCAGCAGCTTCGGGTCCAGTTGTTCACAACCGGCGCCGAGCAGGCAGCCGACCGAATTCAGTGTAGCGACCAGATTGAGGCTCAACAGCGCATTGAGCGTCGGTGTCAGCGTGCCAACCAGTCCGAGTACCGCATTGGCCAACCCGGTTACCCCGGACAGTACCGGCAGATTTACCGAAAGCAGCGTGCGAATCTGCGCGGTGCGCACATAAATCCGGTTCGGCCCGGTGGGGTTGGCCTTGGCCAGCGCCGGATCTCCGATCGCGGAAAACTGTGGCGGCTCGATGACCTTGACCCGCACTGTGACATTCGCCAGCCCCAGCACGTTGATCGGCAGGGTCGCGGCCACCGCACTTTTGCTGTTGGCCAGTTGAATCACACCCTGAACCAGTTGCAGCAACTGCAGATTGGCATCCAGCCCGGCGGCCGTGGTGCCGGTCTGCAATTGCAGGATGTCACCGAGTTTTACCGGCGCGGCATTGATCGCCGCCACTTGCAGTTGGCCCAGCGCAGTAATCACTTCAGCGGTGGCGCCATTGAGCTGCACAGCCGTAATCGCGGCCTGGATCAGTTGGGTCACTGTGGCCTGGGTATTGAGCAACTGGGTGTAATTGCCGGCGGCGACGTTGAGGTTGATCGCCAGTTGGTTCAGATAACTGAGCAGGTTGATATCGGTGTTGAGCAAGCCATTCCACCCCACGGCCGTCAGGTTGACGTTACCGCCAAGCAGCCCGGAAAACAGCGGGTTGAGGATGTTCGATTGCGCGGTGTTGATGCTGGCCAGGTTACTGCGGATGTTCAACTGAGCGACGGTCGGCTTGGGTTTTGCCGCCACCGCCGAAGCATAAAGCACGGTGTTGAGACTGACCGGTGTGCCACTGAACAACGCCTGCACGCCGCCGGCAAAACTGGTGGTGACGGTACGGTTGGCCGCAACCTTGACCGCCTCCGATTGTGTCGCGTCCACCGTAAATGTGCGCAGGCCGGTAGCGGCTGTCGCCAACTTTCCGCAATCGATCACAAGGACGTTGGTGGCATCGGCGACAAACCCGTTGCGCGTCGCGCTTTGCCCCGCGTAACTGGCAGCGGTGAGGCCTGGCAGGCAATTGCCGCCACGGCTGACGGCTTCCAGGGCGGCGGTGTCCACCAGGCGCTGCAGTTTGCGTTGTTCCATATACAGACGGCCGGTATCCACCACCAGCAGCATCAACACCAGCGCCAGGCTGAGGGTGGCGGCCGCCATCAGGCCGATCGCCCCCCGCTGCCGGGCTGGCCCGCCGCATTGCGGATGACGCGACATGGCGCACTCCTTTGCCGGCGCACTGCCGGGCGCAACCTCCATTGGTGGATTTGAGTGTAGACGCGCTGCACCGACACTGCTGGCAACGCGCCAGTTTCACCCGCCCATAAAAAACGGGAGCCATGGACTCCCGTTTTGTTTGCGCAGGCTCAGCGCGGAGGGTAATTCGACAGGATCCGCGCCACCGTCTCGCGGATGGCATTGCTGCGATCCGCCGGGTTCGGCGTGCGGCTGAGCATTTGCTCGTCGCTGCCGCGCCACACCAGTTTGCCGTCCTTGCCGTCGAGCAGATCGACCTGGATGGTCGCCACCTTATAGGTGATGTTGCGGGTTTCGTTGTACATCGGTGCGCCCCAATAACCGTTCCACGGGCCACCCCAACCGCCGCCGTAGTTGGTGGTCACCTGTTGCTGCCGGTCCTCGACGATCAGGTAAGTCTGCACAAACAGATCGCCTCGGGCGCCCGAGGCGGCCGGGCGCAGACCACGCTGATCCAGTTGATCGGCGACGGCTTGCCGAATGCGTTGTTCAGTCAGGTCGCTCTTGATCCGTGGATCGTCTGGGCGGTATTGCAGGGCGGGGGCTTTCCAGCTCCAGCTGCGGTACGCGGCAAAGTCGCGGCTGGCGTCGAAGTCATGATTGACCTGGTTGGCGGCGCAGGCACTGAGCAGTGCGGCCACGGCCAGTAAAGCGAGACGGCGGAACATGGTTTTTCTCCGGTGGAAGACATGAACCTGAGGGAGCTTCTCAATTGCAGGAAGCTAACTGGGAGGATACGCCGACATGGCCTTTTCGACAGCCTCGCGAATCGCGTCGGTGCGATCACTTTGCTTGCCTTGAGTGCCGGTTTCGGCGCTGGCGCTCCAGACCGGCTGACCACTGCCGGCGTCGAACAGATCGACCCGCACCACCACGACCTGTTCCTGATAGGTACGAACGATCGGCACCGTGTTGTACATCCCGTAACCGCGGCCGTAACGGTCATAACCACCGTATCCGCCGCCGTAGTAACCGTAATCGTCCTGCACCTGACGCAGGCGGGTTTCCAGGCTCAGGTTGGCACTGACCAGCAGGTCGGCCGGGCGATTGTCATGCAACGGGCGCAGACCGCGCTGATCCAGCGCACTGCTGACGGCCTCGGCCACTTGCGCCGAGTCCGCCCAGGCTGTGCCCGGCGGCAGCTGACCGTTGAGCCACGCCCAGCTGCGATAGCGCCCGTAATCACGAGGGGGCGCGGGATAAGCGCTGCGGTCGAAGGTGGTTGCCGCTTGTGGTGGCGCCGGCGGCAACGGCCGCGACTGCGCCACGTAAGGGTTGCTGCCCTGGCAGGCGGCCAACCCCAGACAGATCAGCAGTAACCCTGAATGACCTTTCATATCTCGCTCCGATCAGATCGGCCGGCAGATCCAGTGCAAGTAGCGCCCAAGCCCGGCGAAGCTTGGGTGACGACGGTGGGCGAGTTCCATCTCGAGCAAATCAATCAATTCGGCGCGGGCCTGGAATTCCACCGGCATGTAATCGTGGAAAACCCGCACCCCGCTCTGGGTTTCGACCTGCCATAACCCGGCGAGTTGCGTCGCCAGTTCCCGAGGATCGAGCGGCTGCTGCGGGGTCAGGCTCTGCTTTTCGCCGGCCATGTCGTTCTTGCGCATTTTCTTGAAATGGCCTTTGAGCAGGTTCCGGTAAATCAGCGCATCGCGGTTGTAGAACGCCAGCGACAACCAGCCGCCGGGCTTGGTCAACTGATGCAGCACCGGCAGGATCGCGTGCGGTTCGGCCAGCCATTCCAGCACCGCATGGCATAGCACCAGATCGTAAGGCTCGGTGAGCTGGCCGAGCAGTTCCTGCCAGGGCGCCTGAATGAACGTCGCGGTTTGCCCGGCGTCGGCAAAGCGCTGGCGTGCGCCTTCAAGCATCGGCTCGGCCGGCTCGGTGAAGGTCACCTCGTGCCCGCGCTCGGCCAGCCACAGCGACATGTGGCCCAGGCCGCCACCGATGTCCAGCACCCGCAACGGACGATCCGGCAGGGTTTCGGCGAGGTCGGCTTGCAGCACCGCCAGGCGGATCGCGCCTTTGGCACCGCCGTAGATTTTTTCGGCGAAACGGGTCGCCAACTGATCGAAATGACGGTCGCTCATCAGCTGAACCGCCGTTCGCTGTCGGCGAGTTTGCTGCGCACCACTTCATTCATGTCCAGCCCCAGTTCGCTGCACAGCAGCAACAGATAGAGAACGATGTCGCCGACTTCCTGCCCGGCGTGGGCGAGTTTGTCCGCCGGCAGTTCGCGGGACTGGTCTTCGGTCAGCCACTGGAAGATTTCCACCAGTTCGGACATTTCCACGCTGGCGGCCATGGCCAGGTTTTTCGGGCTGTGAAATTGCCGCCAGTCATTGCGGTCGCGAATGGCGTGCAGGCGTTCGGTCAGTTCAACAAGGTTCATCGGGCTCTCCTGAAGGCGTATAGCTTCGGGGGGAAGCTGCGCGAAGGCAAGCGCCAGTCGCCCGTTAAAACCCTCTATGCTTGCAGGGAACTCGACCGCACCCGCTGCGGCCCAAGGCTCAGCTCTTTCATCAGGAAACAGACATGCAGGTAGAAAGCTTTTTCGAATGGCTGGGCCAGGCGCTCGGCTCGATCATCCGCTTCATCGTCGATGGCCTCAGCGGCCTGTTCAATCTGCTGGGCAACGCCGGCGGCAACTTTGTCGACGGGCTGTCGAAGGCGCTGGGCATGGACACGTCGATCATCAGCATCATCGCGCTGATCGTCGGCCTGATGCTGCTGTGGTCGGCGATCCGCGCGTTCATGAATGCCTCAATCATTGCCGGGATTATCTGGTTGCTGCTGGGATTGTGGCTGCTGAGCTGGATCATTCACTGACACCTCCCGCTACAATGCCGCTCCCCAAGGAGCCCGCATGTCCAACCTGATCGCCGACTGGCGCGACCGCCCGACCCATCGCCGGGTCTGGGCCCTCGCCGCCCCCATGATCCTCTCCAACATTTCCGTGCCGCTGGTGGCGTTGGTCGACAGCACCGTCATCGGGCATCTGCCCCACGCCCATCAACTGGGCGCGGTGGCGGTAGGTGCCAGCCTGTACACCTTTCTGGCCTGGGCCATGGGTTTTCTGCGCATGGGCACCACCGGCTTCGCCGCCCAGGCCGCCGGGCGCAGCGACGGTGCGGCCTTGCGGCAGATTCTGCTTCAGGGCCTGCTGCTGGCGATGGGGCTGGCGCTGCTGCTCGGCACCCTGGGCGTACCGTTGAGCGGGGTCGCGCTGCACTTCATGCAACCGTCGGCGGAGCTGGATCAACTGACCCGCGACTTCTTCCACACCCGGCTGTTCGGGCTGCCGGCGGCGCTGGCCAGTTATGCGCTGGTCGGCTGGTTCCTCGGCACCCAGAACGCCCGGGCGCCGCTGGCGATTCTGCTGAGCACCAACCTGATCAACATCATGCTCAACCTATGGTTCGTGATTGGCCTGGACTGGGGCGTGGTCGGTTCGGCCCGGGCCTCGGTGATCGCCGAATGGAGCGGCGCCCTGCTCGGCCTGTGGATGACCCGCAAGGCACTGCGCGCCTATCCCGGGCACATCGCCTGGGCCGCACTGAAAGTCTGGCAGAGCTGGCGTCCGCTGCTGGCGGTCAACCGCGACATTTTCATTCGCAGCCTGGCCCTGCAATCGGTGTTTTTCCTGATCACCGTGCAGGGCGCGCGACTCGGCGATGCCACGGTCGCGGCCAACGCGCTGCTGCTCAACGGCCTGCTGCTGACCGCCCACGCACTGGACGGTCTGGCCCACGCCGTCGAAGCCCTGTGCGGCCACGCCATCGGCGCCCGTGATCGTCTGGCCCTGCGCCGGTCGCTGGTGGTTGCCGGTGGCTGGTCGTTGCTGGCCAGCCTGGGCTTTGCAGCACTGTTTCTGTTGGCCGGCCACTTATTCATCGAAATGCAGACCGACATCCAGAGCGTGCGCGAGACCGCGTTCATTTACCTGCCCTACCTGGCCGTCCTGCCGTTGATCGCGGTCTGGAGCTACTTGCTCGACGGCCTGTTCATCGGTGCCACCCGCGCCCGGGAAATGCGCAACGGCATGCTGGCGACCGTGATCCTGCTGCTGCCGGTCGCCTGGGCGCTGCAAGGTCTGGGCAATCACGGCCTGTGGATTTCATTCCTGTTGTTCATGGTGCTGCGCAGCCTGACGCTCGGAGGGCTGGCGTGGTGGCTGCGGCGCACCGATGGCTGGTTCAACGGGGCCGCTCACTGAAGCGGCGCTTCACGACGGGTCGTTGAGCCAACGCCGACGCAACAGTTCGAGCCGTTCCCGTGGGGGCAATCCTTGCGGCAGCGGCGTCAGTTCGGCACGTGGATGCTGCAAACGCAGCCATAACCAGTCGTCCAGCAACGCCTGCTCGCTGAACCCCAGTTCCAGGCCTTGCTCCTGAAAGGAAGACATCAGCCGATAGTCGTTCCCTGTCGCCTGACTCCAGCGCCAGACATGCTGATCCAGCAGGCAACGGTGCAGGCGTTCACGCTGCTGGCGGGTCAGGCTTTGCTCGATCCGCAGCGGCTCCACGGCCAGCCCCGGATTGCGCAGTTGCTGCCAGCCCTGACTGCCGCCGGCCAGATCGGCCCAGGTCCCGCCGAACCAGCGCAGCCATGCGATCGGCCCAAGCCAGCAGCTCAATTGCCGGGCATTGCAGGCATCGAAAAAGTAGCTGGCGGTCTGGCGATTGTAGAAATTGAGCAGTGCCCGGTGATTCAGACCGACGGACACGGTCAGCATCCGCTGCAAGTGTTCGCGCAACAACGGCGCCGAGGCCTCGCTGCCAAACAGCAGCCCTTGCCAGGTCAGCGGATCGGCGTGGCAGAGCGCCGACAGCGCCGGGCTGTCACGCAGGTCGATCAGCCACGGGCCCTGGTCACTGACCGGTTGAAACTCCGTCCCGTCGAACAGCTTCAGGCTGTGCACACCGGCGAAACCCTGGCGCAGCGTCTGCACTGCCTGCGGCGCCTGTGCGATGTCCAGCAACAACCACTGCGCACGCTGTCCGGGGGTCGAAACACTCATCTTGCGTCGCTCGTCTTGAGCCCGCCGACCAATCGACAGCTGCACAATGACGCCGCGCAATGGCGATAACTGCCGCCACCCGGTATCAGGCACAACAACAATAACGGCTCGGCCGCTTTCAGCCATTGAGGCAGGCCCGCGCTCGCCAGACGCTCGGGCAGTGGCGGCGATGCGTCATCCTCGATGGCTTTGGTGAGTGCCGGGATCTGCAAGACACCGCTGATCACCGGCTGTTCAGGGTTGCCTTCCAGAAAGCTCACCACCACCTCTGCTCCGTCCTGCAATGATGTCATCGGCGTATCGGCCAACGCCGGAGCCAGCGGCAGCCAGCAGTGGCTGGGGCGGGCCCCTTCCCCCTGATAGAGCCAGTCGAACTGAACGGCCACCGGCCGCACCGCATCCGGTTGCGCCTCCTCGACCGATACCACCCAGGCACGTTGCGGGCTGCGCATGCGCGCCCCCAGGTGTTCAATGGGTGACCGGAACACCGGCAACCGGTCAGCGGCAAAAATCCGGTTGCTGTAAGGCGGTTCGAGCAACTGATCGGCTCGATGCTCGATTCGGCTCACCAGCCAGTGCCCATTGGCTTCTGCAAGGGGCTGGCCGGTAATCGTCAACCAGTGACCACTGCGCAGGGTTGGCGAATCGGAATGCCCCCGCGCCGTACGTGTCCGCCGCGAGCCTTCTGCGTACAGGCCGGCATGCTCGCTCAGTTGCCAGCGGCGCACTGTTGGCGACGGTTCCCCATCCCCGCAATCGAATCGCAGGTTCGCGGCGTGTGGCAGCCTGGCGGGATCGTCCCCGAACACCAGGCAATGTCCACGGTTCCCATGTTCGAAGTGATAGTGAATGCGTGCCTGCCCGCACAACCGCTGTACCAGTTGCAGATCCGACTCGCCGTACTGGGTGCAGAACGTCCGGGGCGGATACGCGCCTTGCAGGTCAAATCGGCGCCGGGTGCCACTGATACCGTGCTCCCTGAGCACCTGATCCAGAATCTGCGGCACGGAGCGGTCGCTGAAAATGCGCTGGCTGTAGCGCAGGCCCAGACAACTCAACCGAGGCCCCAGCCGCGCCCGGCACAACCGGGCGTCGCGCCCCTGTTCATGCTGGACAAGACTGTGCAACTGCCCGTGAACACCATTGCCGCAAGGCCCGAAACACAGGCGCGCCGAACGATACATCAGCCCGGCAAGGTCCAGATGCGGATCATCGACCAGCAAGTCGATCTCAAACGCAAAAGGCTCGCTGATGGCTTCGCAACCCGTGAATGCCAGGACTTCAAGCGAGTCGGACAGGCCCGCTACATCGAGACGAAACAACGGCTCGTCGGCTGGATCGAACATGGGGAATTCTCTACAGGGGGGGCGGGCGGGGATTCTCGCCGAGAGCC